>NZ_DATCRY010000241.1:0-15682 GCF_036568765.1 Dyella sp.
GGGCTCAGGGTGCAAAGCCAGCGGAAGTATGGCCTCACCGCCGGTCAGCGGCGAATGCTGGCCGGCGCACCAATACAACGGCTCGCTGCGGATGACCCGGCCGCGCTGGCTGCCGCTCAGTCGCTTGGCGAAAACCAGGTCGAAGCGACCCTCGTCCAGTTCGCGAAACAGGTTGCCGCTGAGATCCGTGGTAACGGCAAGTTCCACACCAGGATTGCGTTCGACGAAGTCGGTCAATGCGGCAGTCAGGCCGCTGGCAGCGAAATCCTCTGACAACCCCAACCTTACCCGGCCATTGAGCACCGGGCCGCCGAGGGAGGTGAGCGCTTCGTCCATCATGTCCAGGATCCGCTCGGCATAACGGCGCAGCGCCTCGCCATGCGGAGAAAGCCGCACGTTGCGCGTATCGCGCTCGAACAATGCCCGGCCGAGTATCTCCTCGAGCCGCCGGATGTGCTGGCTGACGGTCGATTGAGAGAGATTGATCCGCTCGGAGGCTACAGTGAAGCTGCCGGTTTGCGCGACGGCGACGAAACTGCGGAGGAGTTCGGGCGGCAAGGAACGCATCGGGGCTGCCTTAGGGGATTGGCGGCATAATTTCATACGTTCCCAGAGGTAGAAAAGGGCGAGGGCAACAAGTCCGGGCAGTCAGCGAGACTGCTGAAAACTCGGCTGCTTTGCAGAAGCGAACTTCCGCCGCGGCCATGGAACACTCGGTATTGCCGGGCGCAGACTTCGGAAAATACGCCAAAAATATATTCATATAAATCAAGTTGTTGTATTGCATACTGCAAGTGATTTAGCATGAAAGATCTGGCGCTCGATCCGAGCAGTTTTTCACCGGCGTTGCTATATAGTCGCCGCTCGTCATACCCAGCGGAGCCCTTCATGGTACGTAAGCGTTCGATTCGATCGATGGCTTTTGCCGCTGCGCTGGCCTGGTCAGTCATGCCGGTCGCACGCGCGGACGACCTGGTGGTCTCGGCCGCAGCCAGTCTTACCAATGCCTTCCAGAGCGTAGCCAAGGCTTATGAAGCCAAGCACCCGGGTACGCATGTGGTGCTCAATTTCGCGGCCTCCGACGTGTTGCTGCAACAGATCGCCAACGGCGCTCCCGCCGACGTCTTCGCTTCGGCGGATCAGGCCGCAATGGACAAAGCGCAGGCGCAGAGCCTGCTGCTGGCCGGATCGCGTCGGAATTTCGCAGCCAATCAATTAGTACTGATCGCTCCTGCTTCGAGCACGCTGAAGCTGTCGTCACTGCGCGACCTGGAGCAATCCTCCGTTAAACGTATCGCGGCGGGTGACCCCGCCTCGGTGCCGGCAGGACGCTATACCAAGGGAGCACTCGAGGCGCAGGGGCTTTGGCAGGGCCTGTCGGCCAAGACGGTGCTGGCTCAGAACGTGCGCCAAAGTCTGGATTATGTCAGCCGTGACGAAGTCGATGCCGGCTTTGTCTTCGCCACGGATGCGGCGATTGCCAAGGATAAGGTTCGAGTGGTCATGACCGTGCCGACCGCCGCGCCGATTGCCTATCCATTGGCAGTGATCGCTCAGTCCAGGCACGCCTCCGAGGCTCAAGCCTTTGCTGCTTTCGTGCTGTCGCCCGAGGGGCAATCGGTGCTGTCGCAGTACGGCTTCCTCAAGCCTTGAGCGCGACGATGGATTTATGGGCCCCTTTGTTGCTGTCGCTGAAGGTCGCGACCTGGGCAACGGGTTTGAATCTGGTACTGGGTACGGCGGTGGCTTATGGTCTCTCACGTTGGCGTTCGCCCTTGGCCGAACTGGTCGATTCGCTGCTGACGCTGCCGCTGGTGCTGCCGCCGACTGTGTTGGGTTATTACTTGCTGGTGTTGCTCGGCCGGCACGGTACGCTCGGCGCTTTGCTGGATCGCTGGGATCTGAGCCCGGTATTTACCTGGCAAGGCGCGGTGATCGCTTCGACCCTGGTGGCGTTTCCGATGATCCATAAAGCAGCGCGCGCCGCCTTCGAAGAAGTCGATCCGCATCTTGAAAGTGCCGCGCGCGTGCTGGGATTGTCCGCGTGGCCCGTGTTCTTTCGGGTCTCATTGCCGTTGGCGGCCAAGGGCATCACGGCCGGCGCGCTGCTGGCGTTCGCACGTGCACTGGGCGAATTCGGCGCTACCTTGATGATTGCCGGTAACTTGCCCGGGCGAACGCAAACGCTTTCGGTGGCGATCTATGCCGCTGTCCAGGCGGGCGATGACGCCGGTGCCAATATCATGGTCGCCGTAGCTTCGGTGACCTGTGTGGCGGCCTTGCTGATCGCCGGCCGGCTCGCGCCGCGAGATACGGTCAGGCGGTCGGAACGATGAGCCTGGATATTGCGATCCGACGCACGATGACCGATGCGCAACGCCGCTTCGAACTCGACGTCAGTCTGCGCAGCGAGAGCCGGCGAGTCGTCCTGCATGGCCCTTCGGGGGCCGGCAAGAGCCTGACGCTGCGCGCCATTGCTGGCTTGCTGCGGCCCGACAAAGGGCATGTCGCTATCGATGAGCGGGTGCTGTTCGATGCATCGGGTGGCATCGACCTGCCGCCACGGGCGCGCAAGGCCGGATATGTGTTCCAGGACTATGCGCTGTTTCCTCATCTGACCGTAGGACAGAATATCGCCTTCGGCGTTCGCCGCGGGCTGCTCAATCCCAGTCGCCGGGCAGTATTGCCAGAGCCAGCGCAGCGTTGGCTGCAGACGTTCGAACTCGATAGCATGGCTGGAAATTACCCCGCGCAGATTTCCGGTGGGCAGAAACAGCGCGTCGCGCTGGCGCGTGCGCTGGCGGCCGAACCGGAAATCCTGCTGTTGGACGAACCGTTTTCCGCGCTCGACCCGGCGTTGCGGGCGCGGATGCGCAGGGAGCTCGTCGCTGTGCAGGCGCAATTGGGTTTGCAGATGGTGGTTATTACGCACGACCCGGCCGATGCCGAGGCCTTGGGCGAGGCAGTGTTCGAGATCCGCGAAGGGCGCATCGGCTAGAGTCCCGGTAGCTTGGTCAGGTCGGCGGGCGTATCGATATCCAGGGCGGCTTGCGGCATCGGTATGGCTATGACGCGGTCGGGGTGCCGTTGCAGAATCGCGCGGGCGCCATGCGCGCCCGACAACGCGCATAGCTCGTCGGCATAGGCGACGGGAAAAAGACAAGGCGGCCCGAGCATGCCCTCGTAGCTGGCCACGACGATCGCATTGGGTTCTGCGTGGTGCTTCGTTACCAGATCGCGCAGCTGCTGCTCGCCTACCAGTGGCTGGTCTGCCAGGGAAACGATCAGTGCACTTAGTGCTGGCTGCGTTTGCAGCAACGAGGCGACACCGACGGCAATCGAACCACCCATGCCTTCTTGCCAATGTGGGTTGAACGAGCGCATCGCCGGCAGGCCGTCAAGCAGCGGCTCGACAGTGGCCCGGTGCGCGCCGATCACGACTGCGACGACGTCGCCGACCTGGCTTGCCGCAATGGCTGCACGGCGAACCAAAGGCAGGCCACCGAGACAGGCGGCTTGCTTCGGGGAGCCGAAACGGCTGGCTTCGCCCGCAGCGAGGAGCACTATCCCGATCATGGGCGCGGATGAAGGCCAGGGGCCGGAATCATGAGTGAATCGGTCCGCGCGTATCGATAAGACGCTGCCCCTCGCGCATATTGAATGTCGCGACAATTTCGGCGATCACCGCCAGCGCAATCTCCTGTGGCGTCTCCGACCCGATATCCAGGCCTGCGGGTACATGCAGGCGGTCGAAGTGACCATTCAACGCTCGGTGCATGCGTTGTGCGCGCTCGCGCGAGCCGATCGCACCGACATAGGCGAGTTCGCTGTTACCGAGTGCACTGAGATAATCCACGTCCAATTCGTAGCGATGGGTCATCGCCATGACTGCGGTAAAGCTGTCCGGCGATAGCGCGGCACGAAGGGCGGCCGGGCCGACCGCCATCGTTTCGATGGGTAGCGGCAAAGCCAAGGATTTCAGGCGTTCCGCGTCGGTATCGACGAGGGTGACCTGCCATCCGAGTGCGAGCGCCATCTCGGCCATGGCACGGGCGCCAGCATTCGCGCCGATCAAGACCAGAGATGGGCAGGGATGCATCTGTTCCACCAGGCCGTGCACGCGGCCGTCTCCGCTGGTGAATGGTTCCACACGGCGTTCGAGGTTTTCGATCCGATGGAGCAGTTGCGCGCCCAACGCGTCATCGCCGATGCCATCGAAAAGCACGCCGTTGCCGTTTGCCAGCAACCTGCGCGGATGGGGTAGCAAGTTGCCGTCGTCGTGCGCGAATACCATGGCCATCGCGCCCACGTCGCGCCGTGCCAGACAGCCCTCCAGCGCGTCGAGATGTTCGATATGGCACTCACCGAGCAGCGGCTCGATCAGTACGCTCAGTTCGCCGCCACAACCGAGCTCGATCAGAATGTCGTAGTTCGTATCACGGTTGTAGTGCACCAGACGGGCATGACCGTCGGCCATGACCTCCTGCGCCCGCAGCACGATATCGCGTTGCGGGCAGCCGCCCGCCAGTTCGCAGACGATGCTGCCATCGCCGAGGATCAGCATGCTCGCACCGGCCCGCCGAAACGTGGAGCCGCGCGTTTCGATGATGGTGGCCAGTGCGCCGCCACCGATAAAAGCCCTGCGTTGCAAGTCGCGTATGGCTCCTGCCAACGCCTGTAGCTCTTGTGCGGAATTCATGGGGCGATAGTCGCGTGTTGCATAGTGCTCCAGCCACCTTGCAGGGAGTAAACGCTGCCAAGGCCACGTGCGCGCAATTGTTCGGCGGCGTAACGACTACGTGCGCCGCGCGCGCAAACCAGCAGCCAGCGGCCGTGTGCAAAGCTCGTCGCGCGATCGAGCACTTCGCCGGAAGGTATCCACAGGGCCGGGGCGTCCAGCGGCGCGCTTTCGATCTCGTCGCGCTCGCGCAGATCCACCAGCTGGAAGCCGGCCAACAGAGCAGCTTGCAGGGTAGGAAAGCTGCGCTCGAGCTGCTCGTTTTCCCGTCGTGCAGCCAGGCCGCGTTCGGCTTCCGTGCGGCAATCGTGTCCGCTGTGGCGAGTGCGTATGCGGCGCATATCGACATCGAGCAGATCGAGCAGCATCAAGTCGTTACCCAGCCGGCCGGGCAGGTCGAGCAATAACTTCAAGGCTTCGACGGCCTGCAAGGTGCCCAGCACGCCGGGTACCGGCCCGAGCACGCCGGACAATTCGCAACTGCCGAGTTGGGCCGGGTCGGGTTCTTGTGGCCATAAGCAGCGCAGACAGGGAGTGTCGCGCCCCGGGCGATAAACATGCAATTGCCCTTCGTACTGGTAAACGCTGGCGAAGATGACCGGCTTGCCGCTGAGCACTGCGGCATCGCTGCACAGGTAGCGGCTGCGCATGTCGTCGGTGCATTCGAGAATGAGATCGTACGTCGCGAACAAAGACACGATGCTCTCGGCGTCCAGTACACGTTCGATGCCGACCGCATCGATGCTCGGATTCAAGGCGCGCACATGACGTGCCGCAAGTTGCGCCTTGGATTGGCCGATGTCGGCGGCATTGTAGAGGGTTTGCCGATGCAGGTTGCTGGCATCCAGCGTGTCCCCATCGACGATGCCAAGATGACCGATGCCTGCGCCTGCAAGGTATTGGAGCGCGGGCGAGCCGAGGCCGCCGGCGCCGATGACCAGCACGCGACTGCGTGCGAGCCGTGCCTGGCCTTCGGTCCCCACCGCGCTCAGGCGCATCTGGCGCGAATAATCAGGAACATAATCGCGTAGCGTTGTCACAAGGCACTCTCTAGTCGCTGCAGGATCGCGGCGCGCTCGTCCGGCGAATTGGCATTGTCCAGGGCTTCGGGATCGATGGGAGGAATCAATAAGGTGTCGCCGGCGATCAGGTTCTTGCGCGGACAGACACGTCCGGTAGCCACGGCAGCGGCGAGTCGCTCGATCGCCGCAGGCTCCCAGATGGCGCATAAAGGCTCGGGTAAGCCGTCGTGCGCGCTGGTAAAAGCGGTTGCATCGCGCGAAGGGTCACGCGCATCGAGCAGGGCAAGCAAGGTTTCGCGATTGAGGAGCGGCAGGTCGCAAGCCAATACAAGCCACGCGGCATCGGGATAAGCCTCATGAGCGGCTAGGATGCCTGCGGCGGGCCCAATATCGTGTTGGCGATCGACGATTTGTGGGAGCTCGCGTCGTACCTCTCCCTCGCGCTGATCTTCGCGTACGGAAATAAAGGCCCGAGGCACTACCGATTGCAGCAACCCGAAGGCGTGAGTCAGCTGGCTTTCGCCCCGATAGGCCAGCAGTGCCTTGTCTTGTCCCATGCGGCGACTTGCACCGCCGGTCAACAGCAGGCCCTGGATCGGTGGAGGGGACGTATTCATTCGGGCCGGGGCTCCGTTAAGTCGATATCGCGTTTGCCGCCGCTTTTGGCGAGCAAGCGCACCTCGCGTATGACCATGGCATGCGACATGGCCTTGCACATGTCGTAGATGGTCAATGCGGCGACACTGGCACCGGTCAGGGCTTCCATCTCCACGCCGGTCGTACCGCGGCAGGCGACTTCGCACTCGATCACCGCATCGTCGCCTTCGATATGGATATCGACCCGGCAGCGTTCAATGGCCAGCGGATGGCACAGTGGAATCAGTTGCGGTGTCGCTTTGGCGCCCATCACGCCGGCGATCTGGGCCACGGTGATCACTGCGCCCTTGGGGGTGACGTAGCCGGCTTCGCGCAGCGCCGAGGCGACTTCCGCCGGGAAGCCCAGCCGGGCTTGCGCGCGTGCGACGCGATGAGTTGCGGCCTTGCCGCTCACGTCGACCATCCGCGGTTGTTGATTTTCGTCGACATGCGAAAGCATGGTCGTCTCCTTCATAGATGTCGTGCCGTCACGACCAGGGCCGGAATGGCGCTACGTGGCCGGGTGGGAACGATGCTGCGCTGGGTGGCAGTTCGATCATGCCGTCGGTGCGCACCAGCGAGGCGAAATCGCCCGAGGTTGCCGAGGGCACCGGATGGGCAAAGACAAGGCCGTCGTCACCGTAGGCAAGAGCGACCGGAATGAAGCAGGTGAGGCTGGCACTGGTCGTGAGTGGCGAGGCCAGGGCGATCGGTCGCGGTCGCGCCGGCGTGATGCCGCTGGCGGCGCGCAAGGCGGGGATGACATAGCGCAGCGTGCAGACCAGCGCGGAAACCGGGTTGCCGGGCAGGGCGAATACGGGCTTGCCACCCGGAGCGATGCCGAACCACATCGGCTTGCCGGGGCGTTGCGCGATGCGATGAAAAACACGCTCGACCCCGAGGGCCGTCAGCGCCCCGGGAATGAGGTCGCGCTGGCCCATCGAGACGCCACCGCAGAGGATCAGTACGTCATCGCGCTCCAACCGCTCGGCCAACAGCGTCGTAACCCGTACCTGTTCATCGGCGACGTGATGGAGCGAGATCGATGGAAACTGCGCATCGCGTAGAGCGGCGCCGATGCCATAGTCGTTGGAGCGGCGGATCTGCCAGGGTTCGGGTATCGCGGCGACGTCGACGAGCTCATCGCCGGTGGCGACCACGCCAATGGAAGGAATGCGTGCAACATCGACGTGCGTCAGGCCATTGGTCGCCAGCACGGCGATTTCCGGTGCCCGCAATATGCAACCCGGCTCGAGCAGCGTATCGCCGGCCCGGCAATCCGAGCCCCGACGATGCACGAACTGGCCGACAGCGGATACCGCCTGTGCGTCGAAGCGAATAGTGCCGTCCTGCTTGCGCAGGCTCTCCACAGGAACGACCGTGTCGGCACCCGCGGGCAGCATCGCGCCCGTCATGACCTCCAGGCAGTCATTCGTCGAGGCCAGCGCCATGGCAGGCTGGCCGGCCAACTGCGTACCGGCCAGGCGATAGGCATGCTCAGTCCCGCTGTAGCGCAGCGCCACGCCGTCCATCATGACGCGGTCGAAAGGTGGCTGGTCGCGATCCGCTTGAACGGTCTGGCGCAAGACGCGCCCCTGGGCCTCGGCAAGCGCGACACGCTCGACAGAAAAGCGTGGCATGTGCTTGCCGATCAAGGCCTCGGCGGTGCCCACGCTGATCGGTTCCTCCACATCGACTCCTGATGTACTGCAGACAGGCTGTGAGTTTAGCGCGGCCATGGTGGAGCGGCGCGTAAGATCGGCGCAAGCGCCGGCTGTCATACACACGGTTTTTACAACTGCCGGGACCCGGCTGTCGCAGTATGGGGCGGCCAGACTGGCAAAAACGAAGACATGAATTTAAGTTTAGTTTCTGCCGACCGGCTCCGGTGCTTTAATTAGGCGATGCGCGGAGTGCCCGACGGCACGATGCTCTTCATGGATCGAGTCCGAATTGAAATGGGGAATGCACTTATGCTGACTTTGTCCATCAATGGTCAATCGCACGAAGTCGATGTGCCGGCCGACATGCCCTTGTTGTGGGTTTTACGTGATGTAGTTGGCCTTACCGGCACCAAGTTCGGGTGTGGTATGGCCCAGTGCGGCGCCTGCACGGTTCATCTGGACGGTCAGCCGGTACGTTCTTGCGTGCTGCCGGTCAGCGCTGTCGGCAGCAAGGCTGTCACGACGATCGAAGCGGTCGGCAATACGCCCAACGGGGCTAAGATTCAGCAGGCCTGGTTGGATGTCGATGTCGTGCAATGCGGCTACTGCCAGTCCGGCCAGATCATGTCGGCGACTGCGTTGCTCAACCGCACCGCGAATCCGAGCGATGCGGACATCGATGCCGCGATGGCCGGCAATATCTGCCGCTGTGGCACGTATGTGCGCATCCGCGCAGCTATCAAGCAGGCGGCGACGGGCAAGGCCGATATTCTGCAAACCATCGTTACCGCGCCGATGGAGGCTACGCCATGAGCCACGAATCGCAGCAAAGCCTGACTAACGACGAGGTCGATCTGAGTCGGCGCCGCGCCCTGCAGCATACGGGGCTGGCGATCGCTTTCCTGTGGCTGGGCGGGTCCGGTATCGCCGCGGCCAGCATCAATCCGCGGCGCCAGGCGGGCGACGCGGTTGCCGCGATCGCGGACGGCAATCCGCCGTTCGCGCCGAACGCGTTTATCCGTATCGATACCGACGGCTCGATTCGCCTGGTGATGCCGACGGTAGAAATGGGCCAGTCGATCTACACGGGGTCGAGCATGATGATCGCCGAGGAGCTCGGCGTCGGCCTGGATCAGATCAAGGTCGAGCATTCGCCGCCGAGCGAAGAGCTTTACGGTATTCCGTTGCTCGGTGGCCAGATCACCGGTGGCTCAACCAGTACCCGCGCCACGTGGCCGGTGCTGCGCGAAGCCGGTGCTGTCGCGCGCACCATGCTGGTGACTGCGGCCGCGGCGCAATGGCATGTCGACCCTTCTACCTGCACGGTCGAGCGTGGCACGGTGCACCACACGGCTTCGGGCCGTAGCGCGAGTTTCGGCTCGCTGGCCGCGGCGGCCGGCAAGCTTCCTTTGCCCGACAAGGTGCAGTTGAAGGACCCGAAGGATTTCACCCTGATCGGCAAGCCGCTGCGCCGCGTCGATTCGGCCGACAAGGTTAAAGGTTCGACCCAGTTCGGCCTGGACGTAAGGCTGCCGGGCATGAAGATCGCGGCAGTCAAGGCCTGCCCGACGCTGGGAGGCAAGTTCGTCGCCGTTGACGACAAGCCTGCGCGTGCAGTGCCGGGTGTGGTCGACGTGCTGCACATCGGCGATGCGGTCGCCGTCGTGGGCGACCATTATTGGGCGGCCAAGCGTGGGCTGGAAGCATTGGATATCCAGTGGGATGCCGGCCCCAATGCGAGCTTGACGACCCAACAGTTGCGTGACGCATTGGCTGACAGTGCGATGCACGGCCAGTCCATTGTCGCCAAGGAAGCCGGCAAGCGGCCGGAGGGCGGCACGGTGGTCGAGTCGACCTATCAGCTGCCGATGCTTGCTCACGCCACCATGGAACCGCTCAATGCCACAGTGTTCGTCACGGCAGATAAATGCGAGGTCTGGACCGGTACCCAGGTGCCGACGCGGGTGGTCGACGTCGCCAGCAAGATCACTGGTTTGCCGGCCGAGAAAATCGTCGTGCATAACCAGTACCTGGGCGGTGGCTTCGGCCGGCGCCTGGAAACCGATTCGGTCGAACAGGCGGTAGCACTGGCCAAGCAGGTGTCCTACCCGCTCAAGGTGGTGTGGTCGCGCGAAGAAGATATCCGGCATGACCGCGTGCGGCCGATGTATCACGACATTCTTACTGCCGTGCTCGATGGCGACGGCAAGCCGGCCTGGTTCGGCGACCGCACCAGCGGCGGTACCGTGCTCGGCCGCTGGGCACCGGGCGCGATGGGCAAGGACGGTCTCGATAGCGATGCGGTCGAATGCCTGGTGGAAACGCCATACGACATTCCGCGCACCAAGATCGAATGGATTCGTCACGATATGCCGCCCGGCCTGATCGTAGGATGGTGGCGCGGCGTCGGGCCTACTCATAATTTGTTCTCGTTCGAAAGTTTTATCGACGAGTTGGCGCACAAGGCCGGCAAGGACCCGGTCGACTACCGTCGCTCCCTGCTGCAAAAGAACCCGCGCGCCCTGAAGGTGCTCGACACGGCGGCCGAGAAGATCGGCTGGGGCGGCCAGCCGTTGCCTGCACGCGTCGGTCGCGGTGTGGCGCTGGGAGAGCCCTTCGGTAGCCATGTCTGCGCCATCGTGGAGACCGAGGTTTCGCCGCAAGGCGAGGTAAGGCTGCGCAAGGCGGTGGTGGCGCTCGATTGCGGTATTGCGATCAACACCAGCTCGATCGAAGCACAGGTACAGGGCGGCCTGCTGTTCGGCTTAAGTGCGGCGCTCTACAGCGAGATCACGCTGAAGAACGGCGCGATCGAACAGGGCAACTTCAACGACTACCGTAACCTGCGGATCAACGAAACGCCACCGATCGAAATCCATCGCATCGAGAATGGCGAGGCGCCCGGTGGCTTGGGCGAGGTGGGGACGGCAATCGCTGCTCCGGCACTGGCCAACGCAATCTTTGCCGCTACCGGCGTACGCCTGTATAAGCTGCCGGTAGATCGCAGCCTGCTCGTACAGGGCGCGGACGCACTCAAACATGTCGTCGGCGCTGCGATGCCGGTAACGGAGGGCGTGACATGAAGCGTTTCCTGTCGATCGTCATTGTGCTGGTCGCCATCGGTGCGGTCGCGTATTTCTGGCTCAACCGCACCGACCCGGCGGCGGGCACGGCACCGGCCATCGTCGGTGCGCCGACGGGTTCCGATGTCATTGCACGCGGCGAATACCTTGCCAAGGCCGCGGATTGCACCGCCTGCCATACCGTGCCGGGTTCGAACAAACCGTTCGCCGGCGGCGTGGCCTTTACGCTGCCATTCGGCACCATTTATTCCAGCAACATCACCGCCGATGAGACGACGGGCATCGGTAGCTGGAGCGATGACGACTTCGTCCGCGCAGTACGCGAAGGCGTGCGCAAAGATGGCGCGCATCTGTATCCGGCATTTCCCTATACGTCCTATACGCAGCTCAGCCGCGCCGATGTGCTGGCGATCAAGGCCTATCTGTTCAGCCTGCCGAAGATTCAACAGGAGAACCGCGCCAATGTGCTGGATTTTCCATTCAACCAGCGCTGGGCTATGGGATTCTGGAACGCGGCGTTCTTCAAGAGCAAGCGTTTTGAGCCGGATACGTCCAAATCGGCACAATGGAACAGCGGTGCCTATCTGGCCAATGCGCTCGGCCACTGCGATGAGTGCCACACGCCGCGCAACTTTGCTTTTGGCCTGAAGCGCGGTAGTGCGCTGTCGGGCGAATCGCTGCAGGGCTGGCGTGCCTATGACATCACCTCCGACCCGCAGCACGGCATTGGGAGCTGGAGCGACGAAGACCTGACCAGCTACCTGCGTACAGGGCATGCCGAAGGGCGCGGTTCAGCCTCGGGGCCGATGGCCGAGGCGGTAGAAAATAGCCTGCAATATCTGAAGCCGGACGATATCGCTGCACTTGTCACGTACTTGCGTGGCGTTCCATCCCATAGCGGCAAGGATCCGATCACGATCGATGCCAAGGCGGCGCCGGCACTGGCGTCCAACGACGCGGCACCTGGCGGCGATTCGGCCGATGGCAATCAATTGGGTTTGCGGCTGTTCGAAGGTGCCTGCGCGAGCTGCCATCAATGGAACGGCAAGGGGCAACAGACAGCTTATGCGACCTTGTTGGGTACGCGTGGTGTCAACGATCCGTCCGGTGGCAATATCACGCAAGTCATCCTGCATGGTTCGAAATGGCGCGTCGCGGACCAGGATGTCTATATGCCGGCGTTCGGCAAGGCGTATTCGGATACCGAGGTTGCTGCGCTCGCCAATTATGTCATCGCCCATTTTGGCGCGAAGCAGGGAATCGTGACGCCACAGGACGTCGCGCAGCGCAGGTAGATCGCGTTTCCAGGGCATGCTGGGCCGCTCCGCTACCTTCAAAGCACGCGGATCGTGCCCAGCGTGGGCTGCATGACGAGCGTGTTCGCTCAGGTGACCTTGGACGCCAAGAGATCTTCGATGTGTACAGGCAGATCGCGTACCCGAATGCCGGTAGCGTGGTGCACGGCATTTGTAATGGCTGCAGCGATACCGGCCAGGCCGATTTCGCCTATGCCGCGTACCCCCATGGCATTGAGCTTGGTATCCGGGTAGTCGAGGAAGATGACTTCCATGGCGGGCGTGTCGGCATGCGAGGCCATGATGTAGTCGGCAAGATTGCTATTGATCGCCATGCCGTTACGTGAATCGTAGTGAGTCTGCTCGAACATGGCCATGCCCACGCCCATGACGACAGCGCCTTCGATCTGATTGCGGCCCGTTAGCGGATTGACGATGCGTCCCGCATCGATGACGGTAACCACGCGCCTCACGCGCAGTCGCGCTATTTGCGGCTGCCAGCCTATCTCGACGAAATGCGCGCCGAATGAATGAGTGGAGTAGGGTTTGTTCTTCTTGCCGAAGGTCCCTTCGGCTTTGCCGTGACCTTCGACGTGCGCGAGCCGGGCCCTGGCAAGGATATCCTCGAAGCGCTTGCCGTCTCGCGGGGGCTGTTCCTTACGGTGCACACGCCCGTCGGAGAACGCCAGTTGACCGGTATCGAGATGAGCAAAATCGCCGTCCCCCTGAATGGCGATATGCATCAGTTGATTGCCGATGTCCTGCATCGCCTCGACCAGCGCGGGAACCATCGAGCCGGTAGCCATGGAGCCGCCGGACCATGGGCCGGGTGGCAAGCTGCTGTCGCCGATGACGACCTTGACCTTGTCCACGTCGACGCCTGCCAGTTCGGCGGCCATCTGCGCGATGACGGTATATGTGCCGGTGCCGATGTCCTGAGTGCCGCTGGCCACGCGCACGCTCCCGTCCGCATTCAGCGTTACGAGGGCTTCGGCGGGAAAGCGCTCGGCGATCCAGGTACAGCCGGCCACACCCCAGCCCAGCACGGTATCGCCATCTCGCATCGATCCGACAGCAGGGTTGCGGCGTGCCCAGCCGAATGTTTCGGCGCCGCGCGTCAGGCACTCCTTCAGGTGGCGCGACGAAAACGGGACATTTTCCATCTCGTCGATCGCCGGTTCGTTTTGCAAGCGAAACTGGACGGGGTCCATCGATAGTGCCAGCGCCAACTCATCTACAGCCGACTCCAACGCAAATAATCCGGGTACCGCGCCGGGACCGCGCATGGACGTGGCCGGACCGACATCGCGCTCGCTATAAGAGGAGGTCACGCGCAGATTGGGCGTACTGTAAAGAAAGCCGGATGCTTCGCCGCAGTTTTCCTTGTATGTCGCATCGCGGGCGCGGTGGTAGAGATAGTCGTGCTGCAATGAAATCAGTTTGCCATCGGCAGTGGCTGCCAGGCGCAGCCGTTGTTGCGTGTGTGGCCGGTGTCCGACGTTGTGGAACATCATCTTGCGAGAAACGACCAGCTTGACCGGCCTGTCCAGGTCGCGTGCCGCGGCCGCGGCGAGCACCGCCTGTGTCCATGGCCAGAGTTTGCCGCCGAAACCCGAACCCAGATACTCGGTGATCACGCGCACGTGGTCCGATGGTACGCCCAGCATCTGTGCCATCGCATCACGATAGTTCATGACCGCCTGCGTAGTTTCGTAGAGCGTAAAGCGTGCGCCGTCCCATAACGCCACACTGGCGTGCAGCTCAATGGGATTGTGCGTCTCTGCAGGTGTGCTGTAGGTTGCGTCGACCTTTGTCGCTGCGCTGGCAAAGGCGCCGTCGGGGTCGCCGCGTTCGGTTTCGGTCTTGTAAGGCGCGCCGGGCGTCAGTTGTGTGCTCACCGAGGGCGGGCGCACGTCGGCGTAATCGACGCCGATCGCCTGGGCCGCGGCGGTAGCCTGTTCAAACGTATCGGCAACCACGAGGGCGACGTACTGGCCGTAATAGCGAATTGTATCGTCGTTCAACGGTGGACGGCGCTCGTCGATACGCGCCTTGCTCGACGGCGGAACCCGATACAGCTTGCCGATGTTCTCGTGTGTATAGATCTTACGCACGCCTGGCATGGCCGCGGCCTTGAGCGTGTCGATCGCGGCGATCCGGCCGGCCGCCACGGTGGCGCACACCGGCACGGCATGCAGCATGCGGGGAAACTGAAAGTCCGCACTATAGCGCGCGGTGCCGCTCACTTTGAGCGGACCGTCGATACGCGTGTGCTCCCGGCCGACCGGAAGTGCGCTTGCTGTCGTTGCGTTCATCGGAGGCTTCCTCTGGAGCTCACGCGGTGGCGGTCGCCAAGGCCTGGATCAGGCAGCGCTTAGCGAGATCGACCTTGAAGCCGTTCTGGCTTTGGGGGTGCGCGCCATGCAAGGCGGCATCCGCGGCCTTGGCGAACAGGTCTCTACCGGCCGTCTTTCCGCGGAGAATTTCTTCGGCTTCGCGCGAGCGCCACGGGCGTGTGCCGACGCCACCGAGCGCGACACGTGCTTGTGTCATAGTGCGGCCATGCATGGTTACCACGACCGCGGCCGAAGCCAGTGCGAATTCGTAGGATGCCCGATCGCGCAATTTCAAGTAGTGCGAGCGGGCATCGGTCGATGGGGGGATCAGCACATGGGTAATCAGATCGCCGGGCAGCATGACCGTCTCGCGATCGGGCGTGTCGCCAGGCAGCAGGAAGAAGGCATCGATCGGTACATGGCGTTTGCCTTTGACGCCCTGGATAACGACGGTAGCTTCAAGGGCGGCAAGAGCGACATTCATATCCGAAGGGTTGCTGGCAATGCAGTGCTCGCTCGTGCCGAGCACGGCCAGATTGCGATTGAAGCCACCGATAGCCGAACAACCGCTGCCGGGCTGGCGCTTGTTGCAGGCACTGGCGCTATCGCGGAAGTACACGCAGCGCGTGCGCTGCAGCAGGTTGCCGCCGGTGGTAGCCATGTTGCGCAATTGTCCAGTGGCGCCCGAAAGCAAGGCCTCGGATAGCACAGGATAATGTTGCACTACATCCCGATGATTCGCGAGGTCGGCGTTGCGGACTAGCGCGCCGATCTTCAGCCCGCCGTCGGACGTGCGCTCGATCTCGGCCAAGGGTAGTTTGTTGATATCGATGATCTGCTGTGGTTGTTCGACGTCGAGCTTCATCAGGTCGATCAAGGTCGTGCCGCCGGCAACGAAGCGAATGTCC
>NZ_DATCRY010000242.1:0-6505 GCF_036568765.1 Dyella sp.
CTAGACACCCATACGGATACTGAAACCCATGCTCGCCCGCTAGCTATATCTTTGATTTTGGCGACACCGTCGCCAAAAAAACGTGGGGATACCTCAGCCCCAGCCCTCTCCCCCGGCGAAGCCAGGGGAGAGGGAGCTCAGTTGCGCAAGTGCGAAGTGTTGAGGCTCTACCTCAGTATGCTCCCTCTCCCGGCTTCGCCGAGGGAGACAGTTGGGGTAAGGGGGAAGCTCTAGAAATCCAGCTCCTGCGCCGCACACAAATAATCCACCATCGGCGCAATCCGCTTGAATGTCTCTACCACCCACGGCAACAACTCGCTCGAACAAGCGAAGGCATCCTCGAAGCCTTCGCCTGCGGCAAAACTCTTGCGCTTCAAATCCTCGATCAGCTCATGATCGGGATCGAATCCACGCGGCGGCCGCGTCAGCGATTCGCCCCAGAACGTAAAGCGATCGCGGAATGCCTTACTGCGTGTGGCGCGCTTCCAGGCTTCCGGGTTGTCGGCGAGGAACGCGCGGATGCGCTTGAGCGCGTCTGGCTCCGGTTGCCACATGCCTGCGCCGGCAAAGCAATCGCCGGGCTGGATATGCAAGTAGAACGCCGGTGCCGGGATCTCATGGCGACGCTCGTGGTAGAAGCGCGAACCCTGCCAGTTCTTGTATGGCTGCTTGTCGTTGGCAAAGCGCGTATCGCGATAGATCCGGTACAACGACCCGCCTGATTTTCGCGGGTCGGCGCGGTAATGCGGACTGATCTTGGCCAAGGGCGCCTGCAGGTCGCCGATCAGGGCAAGAAACGGTTCGCGCACGTGACGTTCGTAGTCGTCCTTGTGTGCCTGGAACCAGGTCTTGTTGTTGTTGCGCTCCAAGGCGCGCAGGAACTTGAAGGTGGCGGGGCTGAAATAGGCGGTGGGCATGGGCGGATCGGGCTGGATGGAATCAGGCGGCAGTGGCGATGCCCGCGGCGAGTACCTCGCCCCAGGCCTTGAGTCGGTCGAGCAGTGCGAGCTTGTCCTGTCGTTGTGGGTCGGCGCGCAAGGTATCGATCTGTGCGGAGTATTCGTCCAGCGTGAGCGTGGTCAAGGGGCCACGGGTCAGAAGACGGTTGCGACGGAAGGCTTCCCAGCGCGCATGCTCTTCGGCATCGAGGGTCTCCGGCCAGTTGCGCGCGCGGTAGCGGAACAGCAGTTCCGGATAGCGGCCATCGCGAAAGGGAAAGGTACGCCCTGCTAACTGCGCGGGCGGTGTGGCGCGCACTTCGGCGAGCAGACGTTTATCCGCGTCGGGCAGAAAACCGCCGTACAGCGCCAGCTCCGGATCGGCCGCCGGTGACAGGTCTCCACTGCGGCCGAACACCTCGCGTACTTTTTCGCCCAGGCCCTTCGCGGCAAGGAGTGTCGAGCGATAGGCCATGGCGCGGTCAAGGTCCACTTGCAGGCGTGCATGGTCCACGCCTGTCAGTACCGAGAGCGGTGCCAGTGCGGGCGCGCGGTTCGCGCGGACAGTGCGCAATGGAATGCGTTCGATGCCTTCGGGCAGATCGTCGCGCGCGACGAACACACGGCCAGCGATAGTGTCGGCATCGAGCGAGAGCAGTGGCGCGGGATCGGTCGACAGATCGTAGACGATGATCTCGCCGGCACGCGTGGGATGAGGCGCTAGCGGGGCGATAATGCTCAGACAGTGCCGGCTTGCCGGGTAGCGCGAGGAAACATGCACCACCGGCGTCATGTTCACGGTATCGAGCAGCTCGAACACTTTCTGCTTGCGGCGCAGCCCGAAGTACCAATCCCATAAACGCGGCTGACGTACGCGAATCAGGCGTGCCAGGCCGATCAGGGCGTGCACGTCCGAGAGCGCGTCGTGGGCGCGTTCCTGTTCGAGCTGATTGGCTTGGGCGATATGCTCCAGCTTGAAGCTGGGTGTACCGTCTTCGCGCAGAGGCCAGACGATACCTTCGGGGCGTAGCGCCTGGCACATGCGCACCAGATCGATCAGGTCCCAGCGCGAGTTGCCGTTTTCCCATTCCCGTCCGTAGGGTTCAAAAAAATTCCGATACAGGAGCTGGCGCGTGACCTCGTCGTCGAAGCGCAGCGAGTTGTAGCCCACGCCGCAGGTGCCGGGCTGGGCGAGCTGTTCGTGGACTCGCGCGGCGAATTCGGCTTCCACCAGCCCTTCACATTCGGCCTGCTGAGGTGCGATGCCGGTGATCAGGCAGGCTTCCGGATTGGGTGGTATCTCGCGCGGCGGCTTGGCGAAGAACATCACCGGGTCGCCGACGATCTCCAGGTCCAGGGTGGTGCGGATGCCTGCGAACTGGGCTGGGCGATCGCGCCAGGGATCGGCGCCGTAGGTTTCGTAGTCGTGCCAGAAAAACGTCTGCATGAGTGCGATGATGGCATGGACGCTATCGGCGGGCTACGCAAACAGGGGTCACAGGCCCTAGACTGCGCGCCCAGGAGGGTGCATGAGCCAAGCCAACGACGACAACCTGATCTGGATCGATCTGGAAATGACCGGACTCGATACCGACGCCGATTCCATCCTGGAAATCGCCACGATCGTGACCGACAAGGATCTCCACATTCTCGCCGAAGGACCGGTGTTCGCGATTCATCATCCGGCCGAGCGGCTGGAGGCGATGGATGCCTGGAACCGTAATCAGCATCGCCGATCCGGGCTGTGGGACCAGGTACTCACCTCGGTCGACGACCACGCGGCAGCCGAGCACGCCACCCTGGACTTCCTGAGGGATTGGGTGCCTACGGGCAAGTCGCCGATGTGCGGCAATTCGATCTGCCAGGACCGCCGGTTCCTGCACCGCCAGATGCCGCGGCTGGAGCGTTACTTTCATTACCGTAACCTCGACGTGTCCACTCTGAAGGAGCTGGCACGGCGCTGGTCGCCGATGGTGGGCAAGGGATTCCAGAAGGAATCGGCCCACACAGCGCTGTCGGATATCCGCGACTCCATCGAGGAGCTCAGATACTACCGGCAGCACATGGGCGTGCTGGGCGGAGGGGAGTGAGGCCATGTCGACCGACCTGTTCGCCACCGTGCTCGATTGCGCCGGACGCCGGCTGGTGCTGGATCGCCCGCGCGTGGTCGGCATCGTCAACGTTACCCCCGACTCGTTTTCCGATGGCGGTCGGCATGCAGATACGGCTGCGGCCGTCGCTCATGCATTGACATTGGTGGAAGAGGGGGCGGACATGCTCGACGTCGGAGGGGAGTCGACGCGTCCGGGCGCTGCCAATGTTTCCCTCGAGGATGAACTAGCGCGCGTCATCCCGGTGATCGAGCAATTGGCTGCACGTACCCAGCTACCGATTTCCGTCGATACCTCCAAACCGGAAGTCATGCGTGCGGCGGTGGTCGCGGGTGCGGGCATGATCAATGACGTCTATGCGCTTCGCCGCGAAGGCGCATTGGATGCGGTGGCGGAGCTTGGCGTACCGGTATGCGTGATGCATATGCAGGGCGAGCCGCGCAGCATGCAGGACGCGCCTTACTACGACGATGTCGTCGGTGAGGTGCATCGATTCCTGATGGACCGCGTGTTCGCCTGCGAGCTGGCCGGTATCGACAAGCGCAAGGTGATGGTCGACCCGGGCTTTGGCTTCGGCAAGGATCTGGAACACAACCTGGCGCTGCTGCGTGCCTTGGATCGTTTCGGCGACCTGGGCAGCGGTGCCTATGTCGGCTTGTCGCGCAAATCGATGATCGGTCGCCTGACCGGTCGCGAGGCCCCGGCCGATCGTGTGGCCGGCTCGGTGACCGCGGCGGTCATTGCGGTGCAGCGCGGTGCGCGCATGGTGCGCGTGCACGATGTCGCCGCTACCGTCGATGCATTGGCGGTGTGGCAAGCGGTGAAGGCTGGCGATACGCCGCCGCGCCGTGACGATCGACCGGCGATGCCGCGCTGGCCCGACGACGAATAATGCCCGGTTCGCCTGCACAGGGGCTGGCGGCGGTTAAGCTTTGACTTTTAAGGAACCCACCCTATGAGCCAACGGAAATACTTTGGCACCGATGGCATTCGCGGTCTGGTCGGGGAATGGCCGATCAGTGCCGATTTCATGCTGCGCCTGGGGCGAGCGGTCGGTGCGGTGCTCAAGCGCGGCCAGGTCAAGGGGCGGCCGATGGTGCTGATCGGCAAGGATACGCGCGTATCGGGCTATATGTTCGAAGCGGCCCTGGAAGCCGGCCTGGTTGCCGCCGGTGTCGACGTGGGCCTGCTCGGCCCGATGCCCACGCCGGGCGTGGCCTTCCTGACGCGTTCCATGCGTGCACAGGCAGGCATCGTCATCAGTGCCTCGCATAACCCGCATTACGACAACGGCATCAAGTTTTTTTCCGCACATGGCGAAAAGCTTTCCGACGAGATCGAGGAGGCGATCGAAGCCGAGATCGAAGCCGATTTCGTGACTGTGGCGTCCGAGCAACTCGGCAAGGCCACGCGCGTGGACGGCATATTGCGCTACGCGGAATTCTGCAAGGCGACGCTGGCCGAGGATTTCAGCCTGCGTGGCATGAAGATCGTGCTCGACTGCGCCAATGGCGCTACCTATCAGGTGGCACCCAAGGTCTTTGCGGAGCTGGGCGCCGAAGTCGTTTCCCTGGGCAACCAGCCGGATGGGTTCAATATCAATCGCGATGTCGGTTCGACCCATCCCCAGGCTTTGCAGAAAGCGGTGGTGGAGCAAGGTGCCGACTTGGGCATCGCGTTCGACGGCGACGGCGACCGCGTGCAGCTCGTCGACCGCCATGGCGTACTCGCCGATGGCGACGATATCCTCTATGTGCTGGCGCGCAGCTGGCATGCCAACGGTCAGTTGCATGGACCGGTCGTCGGCACACTGATGAGCAACTATGGCCTGTTCCTGGCTTTGCGCGAACTGGGCGCGACGCTGGTACGCGCCAACGTCGGCGACCGTTACGTATTGCAGCAACTGAAGGAGCACGGGGGCGTGCTCGGCGGCGAGACCTCGGGTCATATCCTTTGCCTGGATCGTGCCACGACCGGCGACGGTATCGTCTCGGCGTTGGCCGTGCTGGAGGCATTGAGCGCCGCCGGTCAGGATCTGGCCGAGGCGCGCCGGGGGCTAAAGAAATTTCCCCAGATCATGGTCAACGTGCGCGCCCCCGGTGCCCGCGAAGCCCTGCAGAGCGAGGCGGTCCGCCAGGCTTTGGCCGAGACCGAGCAGACCCTGCAAGGCCGGGGGCGCGTGGTAT
This sequence comes from Dyella sp., assembly GCF_036568765.1. Lineage (GTDB taxonomy): Bacteria > Pseudomonadota > Gammaproteobacteria > Xanthomonadales > Rhodanobacteraceae > GSA-30. Next base: position 5,236 of record NZ_DATCRY010000242.1, read on the forward strand.
TGCGTGCCTCGGGTACCGAGCCGCTGGTTCGTGTGACGGTGGAAGCGGCCGACGAGGCCGAAGTGAAACACTTGGCAGATACCCTGGCTGCCGTCGTAAAATCCGCAGCCGAACGTTTGTGAACCTGACATTCCGAGCTCGACAGGTCGCCATGGAACGGCCCGACGTGCCCCGCCCCTGCGGTGGCGGAACATCGACCGCACGCTCACTTACGGACATGTCATGAAAAAGGTTCCTACTCTCGATATTCGTCGTTACGACACCGACCGCGCCAACTTCGTCGCCGAACTTGGCGCCGCCTATCGCGAATTCGGTTTCTGCGGTATCAGCGGCCACGGCATCCCGCTTGAACTCATCAATGGCGCCTACGACGCCTTCCAGCGTTTCTTCGCGCTGCCGGCCGAGGTCAAGATGCAATACCACCTCAAGGGTACCGGTGGTGCGCGCGGCTATACGCCGTTCAAGGTGGAAACGGCCAAGGACAGCAAGCACGCCGACCTGAAGGAGTTCTGGCATATCGGTCGGGAAATTTCGCGCGATTCGAAGTTTGCCGATGTGATGGCACCGAACGTATGGCCGGCGGAAGTTCCCGATTTCAAGCAGAAGGGCTATGCCCTTTTCGATGCGCTGGACCAGCTCGGCTCACGCGTGCTGCGCGCACTGGCCTTGCATATCGAGCTGCCGGAGAACTTCTTCGAGGACAAGACTAACCAGGGTAACTCGATCCTGCGGCCAATCCACTATCCGCCGATCACCGAAGAGAACATCCCCAATGTACGCGCTGGCGCACATGAGGACATCAACTTCATCACCTTGCTGGTCGGTGCCAGCGCCGAAGGCCTGGAAGTACTCAGCCGCGAAGGCGAGTGGCTGCCGATCACCACCGAGGGCGATACCATCGTGGTCAATATCGGCGACATGCTGCAGCGCCTGACCAATCATGTGTACCCGTCCACGACGCACCGCGTGGTCAATCCGCAGAACGAAAATGCGCGCAAACCGCGTTACTCGGTGCCGTACTTCCTGCATCCGAACCCCGATGTCGTGCTCGATCCGCTACCGCAATGCATCACGCCGGATAATCCGCGCCGCTACGAGACGTCGATTACCTCGCATGAGTATCTGCTGGAACGGTTGCGCGAGATCAAGTTGATCTAATCGGAAAGGCCTTTCCCTGCAAGCAGGGAGAAGAGGCGAAAAGCGCGGTGTTGTCCTAGTGCTCCTTCCCTTGCTTGCAGGGGAGGGGCGGGGAGGGGTAGAGCCTTACCTC
>NZ_DATCRY010000243.1:0-11258 GCF_036568765.1 Dyella sp.
GTCCATCATCGTCGGTATTGCCATCGGCTTGGTAGGCATCTTCGGCTGGCAGCAGTGGCGCCAGCACCGCGTGGGCCATCAGGAACAGGCCGCGGAACTTTACGGCCAGATGCAGGCCGCCGCCGCTGTCGGCAAGAACGACCTGGCCGATACGCTGACCGACAGCCTCAGCAAGGATTATGCCGATACCGCCTTCGCCAGCTTCGCCTTGAGCGAGCGCGCACAGCGTCAGGTGCAGGCCAAGCAGTTGGACAAGGCCGTGGCTTCGCTTGCCGAGGCGGAAAAGAATGCCGGTGACGCCGAACTGAAGGCCCTGATGCAACTGCGTACCGCCCAGGTCCAGCTCGCGCAGGACAAAGCGGCGGATGCCATTGCTACGCTCGATCGTATGCCCGCCAAGCTCTATGTCGGCCTGAGTCAGGAACTACGCGGCGACGCGCAGGTCAAGCTTGGTCATCCCGAGGAGGCTCGCAAAGCCTACGAAGCGGCCAAGGCTGCCCTGGGAGAAAACGCGCCACAGGGCGGTGCCTTGTTGCAGAACAAAATCGATGATCTGGCAGTGGCCGGGAAGCAGGGTGCATGAACCGTCGTTTTTTGCTGATCGCGCTGACCTCGCTGGTAGCGCTCGCTGGCTGCCACTCCTTCAAGAAGGAGAACGTGCAGCCGCCTACGCCACTGGAGAAGGATTTCAAGCCGACCGTCCAGGTAACGCGCCTGTGGCGCAATAGCGTAGGCAAGGGCGCCGGCGATAGCGGTGTGCGGTTGCGCCCGGCCTACGCCGATGGCGTGGTTTACGCGGTCAGTACCGATGGTCATATCGCAGCATTCGACGGCCAGACCGGCAAGACGCTGTGGAGCAAGAGTTCCCGTCAGCACGGCTGGTTTGGCTGGGGCGACAAGAAGCGCCCGGACTCCTATTACGCCGGTGGCCCGGCCGTGTCCGGCGATCTGCTGGCGGTCGGCACCCTGGATGGCCATCTGTATGGCCTGAACGCGAAGGATGGCAGCGATCGCTGGACGGCCACCCTCAACTCCGAAATTCTTGCCTCGCCGACCATCGTGGGCAACTTGGTGATCGTGCGTACCGGCGACGGTCGCCTGTATGGCTTCGACAGCGCGACCGGCGAGCGTCGCTGGGCGTATGACCAGAGCACCGTGCCCCTGCTCAGCCTGCGCGGCAACGGCGCCATGCTGGCTGCCAACGGCGTAGTGTTCTTCGGCAGCGATGCTGGCAAGCTCGTGGCGCTGCGCCTGGATAACGGCGATAAGTTGTGGGAGCAGTCGCTGGCCAGCGGTGAGGGCCGCACCGAGATCGATCGCCTGAATGACGCCGACGGCGGGATCCTGCTCGACGGCAATACGCTGTATGGCGCGGCCTATCACGGCAACCTGACCGCCGTGGACGGTCCCAGCGGCCGCCCGCTCTGGTCGCGTCCGTTCTCCACGTTTACCTCGCTCGACCTCCGTGGCAATGCGCTTTATGGAGTGGACGACACCTCGCAGGTGTGGAGCCTGGACAAGACAGGCGGCGCCGACATGTGGAAGAACGACAAGCTGCGTTATCGCTGGCTGACCGCTCCGGCGGTGCAGGGCGACTACGTGGTCGTCGGCGACATGGAAGGCTACGTGCACTGGCTGCAGTCCGGCGACGGTGCGCTGGCCGGGCGCGAGCGCCTCTCCAAGAAGCAGATTCGTGCGCAACCATTGGTGGTGGGCGATGTCGTCTACGTCGAAGACATCCACGGCCGCATCGGTGCGTACCGTCTGGCCGGTCACTGACCGAAGGCCGATGATCCCTCATGCTGCCCGTCGTCGCTCTGGTCGGTCGCCCCAACGTCGGTAAATCGACCCTGTTCAACGTGCTGACGCGCAGCCGCGACGCCCTGGTGGCCGACATGCCCGGCGTCACACGCGATCGCCACTACGGTATCTGCCGTGGTGGCGAAAAGCCCTTCGTGGTCGTCGATACCGGTGGCCTTTCCGGCGAAGAAGAAGGCATCGAAGGTCTCACTGCGCAACAGGTGCGTCTGGCCATCGAAGAAGCCAATGTCCTGGTGTTCGTCGTCGATGCGCGCGATGGACTGATGCCGCAGGATCGCAGCATCCTCGACGAGCTGCGCCGTAGCGGCAAGCCGATTATCGCGGCGGTCAACAAGACCGACGGCGTGGATCTGCAGAACGCGCTGGCCGAATTCGCCGCTTTCGGTATCGGCCAGACGCTGCCATTGTCGGCTGCGCACAGTCGCGGTACCGAGGAATTGATTGCCGCGGTGCTGCCGCTGCTACCGCCGGATATCGAGGAAACCGTCGTTGCGGACGACAGCATTCGTGTGGCCATCGTCGGTCGCCCGAACGCCGGCAAATCCACACTGATCAACCGCCTCCTCGGCGAGGATCGCCTGATTGTTTCCAATGTGGCCGGCACCACGCGCGATCCGATTCGCGTGCCGCTCGAGCGCGATGGCAAGCGCTACACCCTGATCGATACCGCCGGCGTGCGGCGTAAGGCGCGTGTCGAGGAAGCGGTAGAGAAATTCAGTGTCATCAAAACGCTGCAGTCGATGGCCGCGGCGCAAGTCGTCGTGGTGATGATCGACGCGCGCGAGAACCTGGCCGACCAGGATCTCACCCTGATCGGCCATGCCGTCGACGAGGGCAGGGCACTGGTCATCGCCGTGAACAAATGGGATGGCCTGGACGCCTATCAGCGCGAGCAATGCGAGCGCGCGCTGGAGCGCCGCCTGCAATTCGTCGATTGGTCCAAGCGCGTATTCATTTCCGCCTTGCACGGCTCTGGCTTGCGCGAGTTGATGCGTGCCGTGGTACGCGCACATAGTGCGGCTACGAAAGAATTGGGCTCGTCCGAACTGACACGTACACTCGAACGTGCCTACGAGGGCTACCAGCCGCCGCTGGTGCGCGGCCATGCGCCCAAATTGCGCTTCGCCCACCCCGGCGGCAGCAATCCACCGACCATTGTCATACACGGCAGCCGCACGAAGCACATTGCGCCTGCGTATCGTCGCTACCTGGAAAACTTCTTCCGCCAGCGCTTCAAGTTGGAAGGCACGCCGATTCGCATCGATTTCCGCGATGGCGACAACCCCTATGCCGGCAAGAAGAACGTGCTGACCGAAGGTCAGCTGCGCAAGCGGCAGCGGATGATTCGCGAGATGAAGCGCCGGAAGTAACAAAGTCGTTTTTTCCTTCACGGCTGGCCTCGGCTCGACGGATTTGCGCAACCTGTTTCCTCTCCTTTGGCTCCGTGCCGGGGGAGGGTTGGGATGAGGGGGGCAACCCTTCGGCCCTCGACGTAAACTACCCCCATGACCACCCCCTACCATCGCGACACCTGGCTAGCCAGCCTGCGCCAACGCATCGAGGAAGTTTCTCCAGGAGAAGCCCTCGCGCGGCAAGCTCGCGGTGCCTTGCTGATCGACGTTCGCGAAGACGACGAACGCGCCACTGGCCTGGCCACCGGCGCCCTGGGCATTTCCCGCGGTTTCCTCGAGCTGCGCATTGAGCAGCATGAACCCGACCGCGATCGCTCGATCCTGCTGATCTGCGGTAGCGGCCAGCGCTCGCTGCTGGCTGCCGAAGCCCTTCAACGTATGGGCTATACACGGATTGCCTCTGTCGCGGGCGGTTTCGGCCGTTGGAAAGCCGAAGGCTTGCCCATCAGCGCGGGCACGCTCGATACCGACACCGCCGAGCGCTACGCACGTCAACTGCGTCTGCCTCAGGTCGGTGAAGCAGGCCAGGCTAAACTCGGTCAAGCCAAAGTCGCCTTGCTCGGTGCAGGGGGGCTTGGCGCACCGGCTGCGCTCTATCTTGCCGCCGCCGGTGTCGGCCAAATCACCTTGATCGACGACGATCGCGTCGAGCGTTCCAATCTGCATCGTCAGGTTGTCCATGCCGATGCACGCGTGGGTATGCTCAAAACCGAGTCGGCACGCATGGCGCTCAACGCACTCAATCCGCGTGTCACGGTGAACCTGTGCAGCGAACGCCTGCAGGCCGATAGCGTAGAGCGCCTGTTGCAAGGCCACGATCTGGTGATCGACGGTGCCGACAACTTCCCTGCACGTTACCTGGTTGCCGCGGCGGTGCAGCGATTGAAGATGCCGATGATCTACGGCGCGGTGGAACGCTTCGCCGGGCAAGTCAGCGTTTTCGACCCGCGTCGTAACGACTCGCCGTGCTACCGCTGCCTCTTTCCCGAGCCGCCAGCTGCCGAAGATGCCCCTAACTGCAGTGAGGCCGGTGTGTTAGGCGTATTGCCGGGAATCGTCGGTCTGCTGCAGGCGACCGAAGCGTTGAAGCTGATCCTGGGCCTGGGTGAGCCGCTGGTTGGGCGGTTGCTCTCATTCGATACACTGGCGATGCAATTTCGTGAGGCACGCCTGCGCCGCGATCCCGCTTGTCCTGGCTGCGGACCCGATGCGGCGATCGGCGATTATGAAGAGGTTGCGCACTGGTGCGCGGCCAGCTGATTAGAAGGAATCTCGAATCAAAACCGCGTGGCCTTTGCGTGCGAGGCTGCCCCTCACCCCGGCGCCCTCCCCGGCGAAACCGGTGGAGTGGGAGCCAGACTAGTCATAAACAGTTATTGGGGGCGCTTAAAGTCGCCAGCCACCAAACCATAGACCACTGCATCGTGCGCGCGCTCATGCATCCAGATGCGATGTCGCGCCACGCCTTCCCTTTGACCGCCGATTTTTTCCGCGCAGCGCTGGCTCGGCAGGTTGTCCACCGCGGCGACAATTTCGATCCGTTCCAGCGCCAGTGTGTCGAACCCGAAAGCAGCAACCGCTCGCGCCGCCTGCGCGATAAACCCACGGCCGCGCGCCGATTCGCGGATCCAGTAACCCAGGTTCGCACGCCGGTTACGCTGTTCGAATTGGTTCAGGCCGACCGAGCCGAGCACACGGCCTTCTGCATCGATCACTGCGAAATCGAACATGCCACCCGTGCGCCACTCGGCCTGGCAATGAATGGTCCATTGACGGGCTTCCTCGAGGTCATAGCCGGGATGGCACCACGGCATGAAGCGGCTGAGGCTTTCCACCGATTCCCGTATCGCCTCGGCCAGCGCCGGTGCATCCTCGGTACGCCAGGGACGCAGTTCGAGTGGCGGCACAAGTAGGGTCGTCGGCGCGGGACCGGCATCGGTCATGACAAATCTCGTTTGTGTGGTTGTGGGCGAGCCAGGATAATGTCGCACTTCGCGGGAGATCTAAGGAAACTAGCATGAGCGCGCGCATCCTCGACGGCAAACGCATCGCCCAGGAACTCTTGGACCGGATTGCCAAGCGTGTGGTTGAGCGCAAGACCAAGGGTCTACCTGCGCCGGGTCTGGCGGTAGTGCTGGTCGGCACGGATGCCAGTTCGGCGGTGTATGTGCGCAACAAGCGCAAGGCCTGCCATCAGGTCGGCTTCCGTTCCTTCGACTACGACTTGCCGGCCAGCACCAGCCAGGACGAGCTGTTCGCCCTGATCGACAAGCTCAATGCCGATCCGGCCGTCCACGGCATCCTGGTGCAATCGCCGTTGCCCGAGCACATCGACGAGGATGCCCTGGTCGATCGCATCGATCCGGACAAGGATGTCGACGGCTTCCAGGCCGTGAACCTGGGTCGGCTCGCGTTACGCCGCTTTGGCCTGCGTCCATGCACCCCCAAAGGGGTGATGACCCTGCTGGGGCATACCGACCGGCCGGTACGCGGGCAGCATGCCGTCGTCGTGGGCGTTTCCAACCATGTCGGCCGCCCGTTGGCGCTGGAGCTGCTGATCGCCGGCTGCACCACGACCTGCTGTCACAAATTCACTCACGACCTGGAAAGCTTTGTGCGCCAGGCGGATATCGTCATTGTGGCGGTCGGTCGCCCCGGCCTGATCCAGGGCGAATGGATCAAGCCCGGCGCGGTCGTGATCGATGTGGGCATCAACCGCCTGGAAGACGGCCGGCTGATTGGCGACGTGGAATTCGCGCCAGCTGCCGAGCGAGCAAGCTGGATCACGCCGGTGCCGGGCGGGGTAGGGCCGATGACCGTCGCCACGCTGATGGAAAACACCCTGGAAGCGGCCGAGGCTCGGGCGGATTGACGCATCCCACGCAGGATGGTGTGGCGCAGCATCGGGATGGCGCGTATAATCCTCTCTTTGCAGCGGGACTTTTCGCATGCGCATCCTCGCCGAGGCTCTCACCTACGACGACGTCTACCTCGTACCGGCCCATTCGGCCGTCCTTCCCCGCGACGTAGATACGTCCACCCGTTTGACCCGTAATCTGCGCCTGAATATTCCGATCGTTTCCGCAGCGATGGATACGGTGACCGAGGCGCGTCTGGCCATCACCATGGCGCAGAACGGCGGCATCGGCATCATCCATAAGAACATGACGGCCGAGCAGCAAGCAGCCGAAGTGCGATTGGTGAAGAAATTCGAGGCCGGTGTCATTCGCAGCCCGATCACCGTGGGCCCCAACACTTCCATTCGCGAAGTGCTGCAACTGACCCGCGCGAACAATATCTCCGGCGTGCCGGTGGTCGACGGCGAAAAGCTGGTCGGCATCGTCACCAGCCGTGACCTGCGCTTCGAACGCAAGCATGACGATCCGGTGCGCAACATCATGACGCGCCAGGACAAGCTGGTCACCGTGCGCGAAGGCGCCGATCAGGATGAGGTCCTCTTGTTGCTGCACAAGCACCGCATCGAAAAGGTGCTTGTGGTCAACGACGATTTCCAGCTGCGCGGCCTGATTACCGTCAAAGACATCCAGAAAGCGCGCGACAACCCCAACGCCGCCAAGGATCGCCACGAGCGCTTGGTAGTCGGCGCAGCGGTAGGCGTGGGTGGCGATACCGAGCAGCGCGTGGCGGCACTTGTCGATGCCGGTGTGGACGTGATCGTGGTCGATACTGCCCATGGCCATTCACAAGGTGTGATCGAGCGCGCGGGTTGGGTCAAGAAGCACTATCCGCAAGTGCAAGTGATAGCCGGCAACATCGTTACTGGCGAAGCGGCGCGTGCGCTGCTCGATGTCGGCGTCGATGCTGTCAAGGTCGGTGTGGGCCCAGGTTCCATCTGCACCACGCGCGTGGTGGCCGGCGTCGGAGTGCCGCAGATCACTGCGATCGACCTGGTCGCGACCGCATTGAAGGACGAAATTCCGCTGATCGCCGACGGCGGCATCCGCTATTCCGGCGACATCCCCAAAGCATTGGCGGCTGGTGCATCCACCGTCATGCTCGGCTCGATGTTCGCCGGCACTGAAGAATCGCCTGGTGAAGTCGAATTGTTCCAGGGCCGCTCGTACAAGAGCTACCGCGGCATGGGCTCGCTCGGTGCGATGGCGCTGGGCTCCAAGGATCGCTACTTCCAGGACGAAGCCGACGCCGACAAGCTGGTCCCCGAAGGCATCGAGGGCCGCGTGCCGTATCGTGGGCCGTTGCGCAACATCATCCATCAGTTGATCGGCGGTCTGCGCGCTTCGATGGGCTACCTCGGTGCAGCCACTATCGACGACGTGCGCAACAAGGCGCAGTTCGTCAAGGTGACCTCGGCCGGCGTCACCGAAGCGCATCCGCACGATATCCAGATCACCAAGGAAGCGCCGAATTATCGGCTGAATTCCTGATCGGGCGAGGAGAGAGTGGAGAGGAGCGAGAAGTGAGTGTGCTCAGGTCACTCGTTTCTCGCTCCTCTTTGTTTTTGACCTGTCGCCGCTGCATTCCTGATTCTTTTTAAAGCTCCCACGCCCATGACCAATATCCACACCGACAAAATCCTCATCCTCGATTTCGGCGCGCAGTACACCCAGCTCATCGCCCGGCGTATCCGCGAGATCGGCGTTTATTGCGAAATCTGGGCCTGGGATCATGATCCGGCGGAAATTGCAGGCTTCGGTGCCAAGGGCATTATTCTTTCCGGCGGCCCCGAGTCGACCACGCTCCAGGGTGCTCCCAGGGCGCCGCAGGAAGTCTTCGACGCAGGCCTGCCGATCCTCGGTATCTGCTACGGTATGCAAACCCTGGCGGCGCAGCTTGGCGGTGCCACCGAGGCCGCCGATGCACGTGAGTTCGGTCATGCCACGGTGGAGATCGTTGCCGAAGATAGTCTGCTCAAGGGCCTGACCGATCATCCGGCCGACAGGCAAGCCTTGGACGTGTGGATGAGTCATGGCGATCACGTTGCCGTCGCGCCGCCCGGTTTCACCATCACCGGCTGCACCGACCGTGTGCCGGTAGCGACCATGTCCAACGAAGACAAGCGCTGGTACGGTGTGCAGTTCCACCCGGAAGTGACACATACGAAGCAGGGCGAAGCGCTGTTGCGCCGCTTTGTCGCCGACATCTGCGGTTGCCGTACCTTGTGGACCGCCGCCAATATCATCGAAGACCAGATCGCGCGCGTGCGCGAGCAGGTAGGTGGCGACCAGGTGTTGCTCGGCCTGTCCGGCGGCGTCGATTCCTCGGTGGTCGCCGCACTCCTGCATCGTGCTATCGGTGACAAGCTGACCTGCGTGTTTGTCGATACCGGCCTGTTGCGTTGGCAGGAAGGCGACCAGGTCATGGCGACCATGGCCCAGCACATGGGCGTGAAAGTCATCCGCGTGAACGCTGCGCAGCGCTACTTCGATGCATTGGCCGGAGTCAGCGATCCGGAAGCCAAGCGCAAAATCATCGGCGGCCTGTTCATCGAAATCTTTGACGAAGAATCGGCCAAGCTCACCCAGGCCAGCGGCGGTCAGGTCAAATGGCTGGCGCAGGGCACCATTTATCCCGACGTCATCGAGTCGGCCGGCAGCAAGACCGGCAAGGCGCATGTCATCAAGAGCCATCACAACGTCGGTGGCCTGCCTGAGCACATGAAGCTCAAACTGGTCGAGCCGCTGCGCGAGCTGTTCAAGGACGAAGTGCGTCGCATCGGCGTCGAACTCGGCCTGCCGCGCGAAATGGTTTACCGTCACCCGTTCCCGGGTCCGGGCCTGGGCGTGCGCATCCTGGGCGAAGTGAAACAGGAATATGCCGAGATCCTCGCGCGCGCCGATGCCATCTTTATCGAAGAGCTGCGTCGTTGGGACCTTTACGACAAGACCAGCCAGGCATTTGCCGTATTCCTGCCGGTTAAATCGGTGGGTGTCGTTGGCGATGCGCGTGCTTACGAATGGGTGATTGCGTTGCGCGCTGTGGAAACCATCGACTTCATGACGGCACATTGGGCACAGTTGCCGTACGACTTTCTTGGTCGGGTCTCCAACAGAATTATCAATGAATTGCGTGGTGTTTCTCGCGTGGTTTATGACATCAGCGGCAAGCCGCCTGCGACGATCGAGTGGGAGTGAAATTACGTCCTTCGAGGACTATCGCCAGCTATCGAAAAACTGACGTAACTTGTTGATATAGAAAGAAATGCGTCGCGGCAGCTATCGGTGGCTATCGCCGGCCAGCAGAAAAAGTTGGCGGTAGAGCTGACGGTAAAAATCGAGGCCGGATTAAGACACTCTCGTTCACTATTCAGACTTTTACCGTCTTTGACGGTAAAAGCCTTCTCGGGAATGCTTGTTTCATGCGGCTTTCCGGGCATCAGCAGGTCTCCAGGTCCTTGACGGTAAAACCTGACGGTAAAGCCGTCACAAGCCGGAGGAAACCTCGATGCTTACTGACGCAGCACTACGAAATCTGAAGCCTAAGTCCAAGATTTATAAGGCTTCTGACCGAGACGGAATGTACGTGACGGTATCGCCCAGCGGTACTGTCACCTTCCGCTACGACTACCGCCTCAACGGCCGCCGCGAGACGCTGACCCTCGGGCGCTACGGCCCCGGTGGCATCTCACTGGCGATGGCGCGCGAACTGCTCCTGGACGCGCGCAAAGCCGTGCTCAAGGGCACCTCGCCTGCGCTCGAAAAGCAACGCGAGAAACGCCGGGTGGTCGCCATCAAGACCTTCGGCGCGGCGATGGACACCTGGCTGGCCAACGCACGATTGGCCGACAGCACCCGCGCCATGCGCAAGCACATCATCGACCGGGATATCCTGCCGGTCTTCCAGAATCGTCTGCTGACCGAGATCCAAGCCGAAGACTTGCGGGCCTTGTGCAACAAGGTCAAGGAACGCGGGGCGCCAGCCACCGCGGTCCAGATTCGGGACATCGTGAAGCAGGTTTATGTCTACGCCATCGCCCACGGCGAAAAGGTGGACAACCCCGCCGACAGCGTGGGCGCGGCGTCGATCGCCACCTTCGTTCCGAAAGATCGCGCCCTGTCGCCGCTGGAAATCCGACTGTTCGTGCAACAGATGGAGTCGGTGGCGACCTACCCCACCATCAAGCTGGCGCTGCGCCTGATCCTGCTGACGCTGGTGCGCAAGAGCGAACTGATCCAGGCCACTTGGGATGAGGTCGATTTCGAGAGCAAGACCTGGACGATCCCGAAGCAGCGGATGAAGGGACGCAATCCGCACGTGGTCTATCTCTCGCGCCAGACGCTTGACATCTTCGTGACGCTGCACGCCTGCGCGGCCGGCTCAAGGTTCGTTTTTCCCTCCCGTTACGACGCCGAGCGGTTCATGTCCAATGCGACCTTGAATCGGGTCACGCAGCTCATCGCGGAGGCGGCAAAGACCAAGGGGCTGCCGCTGCAACCGTTCACCGTCCACGACTTGCGCCGTACCGGCTCGACGCTGTTGAACGAAATCGGCTTCAACCGCGACTGGATCGAGAAGTGCCTGGCGCACGAGGACGGGCGTTCCTCGCGCTCGGTCTACAACAAGGCTGAGTACGCCGAGCAGCGGCGCCACATGCTGCAAGAGTGGGCCAACCTGGTCGATGCTTGGGGTAGTGGGCAGACCTACGTGCCAACGCTGTTGCCGAAGAACGTAGTCGTGCCGACGTTGAGCGCGGTAGCTTGAAACAGAGGCATGGTTGTCACTTGACAACATGCCGATCATCCTCATACTGGAGACCGCTGATGGCTCGCTCCCCTCATCCGAAGAAAGAGGTCGAGGAAGCTCTCAGGCACGCCGAAGGGCAGGGCTGGTGCGTCGAAGTCGGCGGCAGCCACGCCTGGGGGCGGATGTATTGCCCGTACAACGACGAGGAATGCCGCTGCGGCGAGTTCTGCATCACCAGCGTATGGAGCACGCCGAAGAACCCTGGCAACCACGCACGCGCCCTGCGGCGCGTTGTGGACAACTGCACCACGCACCGCAAGCGGCACGAGGCTGAAGGTGGTGCCGAGGAGTTGTGAGATGGAA
>NZ_DATCRY010000244.1:0-19364 GCF_036568765.1 Dyella sp.
GACCTGGACCTGCCTGGCCAAATCTGGCGCGACCGCCCGCCGCTACCCCGCGCCCCGGTGACCGAGCATGCCCTGCAGTACGCGGTTACTTCGCGCGCCGACAAGCTGGCCCGCCTGCGTACCGCGATGCGAAAACTGGGCGCCACCCATCACCTGCTTTCCAGCCTGGACGACATCGCCTGGCTGACCAACCTGCGTGGCAGCGATGTCGACTACAACCCGGTCTTCCTGGCCCATCTGCTGATGGACGCCAACGATCGGGCCACCTTGTTCGTCGGCCGCGGCAAGCTGAGTGACGGTCTGGTCGCCGCGCTGGCCGGCGATGGTGTGGCGATCGCCGACTACGTTGCGGTAAACGATGCGCTGGGCGAACTCGGCAACGATGATGTCCTGCTGTTCGACCCCGCACGGGTCGTCAGTGCCGTCGCCGATGCCATCGCTCCTGGGCTCCGGCGCCTCGAGGCAGCCAATCCGACCACCTTGTTCAAGGCGCGCAAGCAACCCGACGAGCTGGCGCATATCCGCGAAGTCATGCGCCGCGATGGCGCCGCGCTGGTGCGCGCGTTCCGGCGCCTGGAAGAGCGCCTGAGCGCGGGCATGACGCAGACCGAGCTCGATGTCGACACCTTGCTGCTGGAAGAGCGAGGAGCACAACCGGATTTTGTCGGTCCGAGCTTCGCCACCATCGCCGGCTATCAGGCCAATGGCGCCCTGCCGCACTATCGCGCCACCGAGGAAGCGCACAGCTCCCTGCAACGGCAGGGCCTGCTGCTGATCGATTCAGGCGGCCAATATGCCGGCGGCACCACCGACATCACTCGCGTGCTCGCTTTGGGCCCGACCGGCGATGAGCAACGCCGCGACGCAACCCTGGTATTGAAGGGCATGATTGCCTTGTCGCGCACGCGCTTCCCACAGGGCGCCAGCGGTCCGCAGCTGGACGCACTGGCGCGCGCACCGCTATGGGCGGGAGCGATGGACTATGCTCACGGCACCGGCCATGGCGTTGGGTACTTTCTTAATGTGCACGAAGGTCCGCATGGCATCCGTCAGCCGGCACCGGGCGGCGCCCTGGTACCGCTGGAGCCTGGGATGATCACGTCGATCGAGCCGGGGCTCTATAAATCTGGACGCTACGGCATCCGCCACGAGAACCTGGCTGTCGTGGTGGAGGCCGAGCAAAGCGAGTTCGGTAGCTTCTACGCTTTCGAGACGCTTACGCTATGTCCGTTCGATCGCCGCGCACTGGAACCGAGTCTGCTCAACCCGGAGGAGCGCGCATGGCTGGACGATTATCATGCCTCTGTCCGTGCCGCGCTGGCGCCCATGCTGGAGGAGGCCGATCTGGCATGGCTGGAGCGGCATTGCGCACCGCTATGAAAAGCGCAGAGGGTAATGCGCAGAGGCCACGCCTCCCGTCCTCCAAGGGCCAGGCTCAGTTGGTGCGACACCATCTCACTACAAACAGCACCACAGAAATATTTTCCTTAGGGCGGAATGTGCCCCGGCGCAGCCAGCCCCCTCTCCAACTCCGCCCGGCCCTTGACCCGAAGCCACCGTCCCACCCATCCTCCCGCGCCTGACACCGAAGACCGCCTCCCGCATGAACACCCGCTATAACGCCGCCGATATCGAAGTCCTCTCTGGCCTTGACCCGGTCAAGCGCCGTCCCGGCATGTACACCGATACCACGCGCCCGAATCACCTGGCGCAGGAAGTTATCGACAACTCGGTGGACGAGGCGCTGGCGGGGCATGCAAAAAGCATCGAGGTCATCGTCCACAACGATGGCTCGGTGGAGGTCAGCGACGACGGTCGCGGCATGCCCGTGGATATTCATCCCGAGGAAGGCATCCCGGGCGTGGAGCTGATCCTGACGCGCCTGCACGCAGGCGGCAAATTCTCCGGCAAGAACTACAACTTCTCCGGCGGCCTGCACGGCGTAGGCGTTTCCGTAGTCAACGCGCTGTCCAATCGCGTGGAAGTGACCATCCGCCGGGACGGCAACGAATACCGCATGGCCTTCGAGCACGGCGATCGCGTCAGCGAACTGGACATCATCGGCACCGTGCCCAAAAAGAAGACCGGCACGACCGTTCGCTTCTGGCCGGAAGCCAAATACTTCGATTCGCCCAAAATCTCGCTCTCCAAGCTCAAGCACCTGCTGCGCGCCAAAGCCGTGCTCTGTGCGGGACTCAACGTCAAGCTGACCGATGAGGCCACCGGCGAGAGCATCGAGTGGCACTACGAAGACGGGCTGCGCGACTACCTGCGCGGCGAACTGGATGGCGCCGAAGCACTGCCCTCCGACCTGTTCGTGCACCATGTGGCGCGCGACACCGAAGGCCTGGATGTCGCCCTGGCCTGGGTGCCCGAAGGCGAACTGGTGCAGGAAAGCTACGTCAACCTGATTCCGACCGCGCAAGGCGGTACCCACGTCAACGGCTTGCGCTCAGGCCTGACTAATGCCATCCGCGAATTCTGCGACATCCGCAACCTGCTGCCGCGCGGCGTGAAGCTCGCGCCGGAAGATGTCTGGGAGCGCCTCGCCTTTGTGCTGTCGGCCAAGCTGCAGGATCCGCAGTTCGCCGGTCAGACCAAGGAACGTCTCTCGTCGCGCCAGGCGGCCGCTCTGGTGGAAAACGTCGTACACGACGCCTTCAGCCTGTACTTGAACCAGCATGTGGATCTCGGCGAGCGCATCGCCCAACTGGCCATCGAGCGTGCAAGCGCTCGCCTGAAGGCTGCCAAGCAGGTGGTGCGCAAGAAGATCACCCAGGGCCCCGCCCTGCCCGGCAAGCTCGCCGATTGCTCGGCTACCGACCTGACGCGCACCGAGTTGTTTCTGGTCGAAGGCGATTCGGCCGGCGGCAGTGCCAAGCAGGCACGCGACAAGGATTTCCAGGCGATCCTGCCGCTACGCGGCAAGATCCTCAATACCTGGGAAGTCGAGTCGGGCTCCGTGCTGGCCTCCGAGGAAGTACACAATCTGGCCATCGCGATCGGCTGCGATCCCGGCAAGGACGATCTATCTGGCCTGCGTTACGGCAAAGTGGTGATTCTCGCCGACGCGGATTCGGACGGCCTGCATATCGCCACCTTGCTCTCGGCATTGTTCCTGCGTCACTTCCCGGCGCTGGTACGCGAAGGACACGTCTTCGTAGCCATGCCACCGCTTTTTCGCGTCGATGTGGGCAAGCAGGTGTTCTATTGCCTGGACGAGAACGAAAAGCAGGCCATGCTGCAGAAGATCGAGCGCGAAAAGATCAAGGGCCAGGTCAGCGTCACGCGCTTCAAAGGCCTGGGTGAAATGAATCCCGGGCAATTGCGCGAATCGGCTATCCATCCGGATACGCGACGCCTCGTGCAATTGACGGTCGAGGAAGGCGACGCCACGGCGAAACTGATGGATATGCTGCTGGCCAAGAAGCGCGCTAGCGATCGCAAGGCATGGCTCGAGGAAAAGGGCGATCTGGCGACGCTTGAGGTTTAAGCTCCTATCCAAGCGCTGAGCGAGAAGAAGTGAGGAGCGAATAAGCGCATCGGATGACACGTCGCTGTGCCCTGTCTGTCTCCTCTCTCCTCTCCACTCATGTCTCGCACTCGCCTTCTCCGAGTAACCGGACTAAGGTAACCGCCATGACCCTCTCCCCCCCCCTCAACCTGCAACGCTGGATCGACGAACACCGCCACCTGCTCAAGCCGCCGGTGGGTAACAAGTGCATCGTCGACGGGGATTTCATTGTCATGATCGTCGGCGGCCCGAATGCGCGCACCGACTATCACTACGATGAAGGCCCGGAGTACTTCTACCAGCTCGAAGGCGAGATGGTGCTGAAGGTGCAGGACGAAGGTCAGGCTCGCGACATCCCTATCCGCGCCGGCGAAATGTTCTACCTGCCGCCACGCGTGCCGCACTCGCCTCAACGCGCACCAAACTCGATCGGCCTGGTCATCGAACGACGACGCCTGGCCCATGAGCAGGATGGCCTGCTCTGGTTCTGCGAGCGCTGCAACCACAAGCTATACGAAGAATATTTCGTACTCGACAGCATCGAGCGCGATTTTCCACCGGTGTTCGAACGCTTCTATCGTTCACATCGGGCACGCACCTGCAAAGCTTGCGGCCATCTGAACCCGGCACCTGCGAAGTACGCTTAAGGACCCCCCGATCTATCCGGCAAGACCGCCTGTTTGCAAATGAGCGTGGCGGGGCGATGTCCGGAACGCCGCCTACGAAGCATGTCCTGCGCGTCCCTAGCGTGTCAGCCATTTATGTGCCATCCGGCGCAAGGAGTCGTCGGTATCGGCGGCTTCGGCCAAAGTACGGATCGGCTGCCAGGCCAGCGCCAGCGATTCCTCGCTGATCGCAAACGCTTCGTTGCCGCCAGCGCGAACCACATAACGCACGTCGTAATGCCAGTGTCCCGGCTCGTTGCCGCGCACCGGAATCCAGTGGCGATCCAGGTCGAAGATCGCCGTTTCGACCCGTAACCCGTCAAGCCCCGACTCCTCTTCGGCCTCGCGCAGTGCCACGCGCGCGAGATCGACGTCGCCATCGGCGTGCCCACCCAATTGCAACCAGCGATTCAGCTTGCGGTGATGCGTGAGCAAACAGCGCTCGCCGTCCGCACTGACCAGCCAGGATGAACCCGTGAAATGCCCTTCGCGATGACTGCGCTCGAAGGCTTCCGGTGCCTGACGCAAGAAATCTTCGAACAGCGCGGTTGCTGGCTCGCCGGGCCAGCGTCGCGCGTAATCCTTCAAGGCAAGCGATAGCGGCGTGGCAATCGTCATCATCGGCCCATCTGCGCATCAAATAGTCATTCTAACCGCGATCGTCAGATGTCGGCAGCACATGCGACAGGAAAAGCCTACAAGGAACTAAGCAAATAACTCACGCTCACCCTCTAATTTTGTCGCTTCTAGAAAACATGTCGCACAACTTAGCCTTCGTAGACGGATGTTGTTTGTTAGGGACAATGCCTAAGGAGGCGAATCAAGATGGAGATAAGCAAGTCAATCGCGTGTGTCTTGCTGGGAGGAGGCATCGCTTGTTGGGCAGGAACCGCTATCGCGTCGGACGTGAACTACACCGGTCCGCTACTAACCCCCAATGCGGCCATCATGCCGAAAGGTCTCATCAGCATCGAGCCCTATTTGATCTATTCAAATAGCAGCTATTTTTACGACGATCATGGCAACAAGCGCCGTCGCGATACCCGTACCTCCCAATGGCAGACGCTGGTACCCATCACCATCGGCGTTACGGAGCGTATCGGCTTGCAGGCATTGCTTGGCGCCGTCCACAACCATGCCGGAAGCCAGCGCTCGTCCGGCCTGCGCGCCACCGACGCATCGGCGCGCGCACAATTCCTGCTGGTGCGCCCCAGCGCCGACGGCCTCACTCCTGCCGTATCGGTGGGCGCGATCCACTTCTTTCCGACGGGCCGCTATGACCGGCTAGGCAACAACGTACTGAATGGCTCGGGTAGCGGCCTGCATAGCGATCGCGTGGATCTGCTGATCCAGCAGAGCATCCCCATGCCCAATGGGCGACCGTTACGGTGGCGTGGACGGGTCGCCTACGACTTCAACCCAGGCGCGGTCGATGTGCGCGGCCAAAGTGTCTACGGTACCGAACCCGGCTTTCGCGGCAGCGTGTCGCCCCATCACGCCTGGAATGCATCGGCCAGTGCCGAATACAGTATCGACGCACATTGGGTACTGGTGATGGAACTCGCCTACCAACGTTCCGCCGCCGCGCGCGTGTCTGGCCAGGCACCCGGCAACGGCAGCACGGTCGCCATCGACCGCTACATGCCGCCTGGCCACACGTTCAGCGTCGCACCAGCCGTCGAATACAACGTCAACGGCTCCCTGGGCATTATCGCGGGCGTGCATGCGAGCCTATCGGGCCGCAACAGCGGTGCATTCGTCGCGCCGCAAGTGGCCGTCAATATAGTCTTTTGACACTTGTCTCCACGGGGCGCGTCTCCATGCGCGCCCGTGGGGTCTTGCGTCCCCTGCGCATTCCCACCCCGCGCCGGGGCCCGTGACCGCAGTGCACCTTGTACCACCACGTTCAGCTGGGATATGGTGTTTCGGTTGTGTTCCGAACCGAGGCTCGGCAGGCACCAACTCTAACAAGCTGTGCGCGGCACTACCGATTTGGGGAGAACCATGCTGAAAAATCTGTTCGCTACACATTCTATCGAGCCCAACCCACATGTCGATGCCGGGGAAACCCATGGCAGCCTGCAAGGGGAAGTCACGCTCAAGCGTGCATTGACCGCCCGCCATCTGGTCATGCTTGGCATAGGCGCAATCATCGGTGCCGGTATTTTCGTCATCACCGGACAAGCCGCGGCCGAACATGCCGGCCCTGCGATCGTATTGAGCTTTGTGCTGGCCGGGTTTGCCTGCGCATTGGCGGCACTGTGTTATGCCGAGTTCGCCGCGATGATCCCGGTCTCCGGCAGCGCTTATTCGTACTCCTATGCCACGCTCGGCGAGTACGTCGCCTGGTTCGTCGGCTGGAGCCTGGTGCTGGAATATCTGTTCACCGTGGCCACGGTGGCCTCCGGCTGGTCGGGTTATTTCAACAAACTACTTTCGCTGATCGGCGGCTGGATCGGCCATGATGTTTCGCTGCCGGCGATCCTTTCCTCGGCGCCCTTCACGGTGGTCGATGGCCATATCCAGGCCACCGGCATGCTGATCAACCTGCCGGCGGTAGCGATCATCGCCGCGATCACCGGACTGTGCTACGTCGGCATCACGCAGTCCGCTTTCGTCAACTCGATCATCGTGGCGATCAAAGTAACGGTGATCCTGCTGTTCATCGCCTTCGCGGCGAAGTATGTCAATCCGGAACACTGGCACCCGTTCATTCCGGCGAACGAAGGCGGCTCCAAGTACGGCTGGGCCGGCGTGGGCCGCGCGGCGGCCATCGTGTTCTTCTCCTATATCGGTTTCGACGCGGTATCGACCGCAGCAGCCGAAGCGAAGAACCCGCAACGCGACATGCCGATCGGCATCATGGGTTCGCTGGTGGTATGTACGGTTCTGTACATCATCGTGGCCGGCATCCTCACCGGTATCGCCGATTTCCGCTTGCTCGGCACTCCCGAACCGGTCGCTACCGCGCTGGACAACTATCCGACGCTGCGCTGGTTGCAGGTCATCGTAGTGATCGGCGCCGTCACCGGTCTTAGCTCGGTGATCCTGGTCATGCTGATGGGTCAACCGCGCATTTTCTACTCGATGGCACGCGACGGCCTGATTCCCGCCGTCTTTGGCCGCATCCACCAGAAATTCCGCACCCCGCATGTGGGCACAGTAGTGGTGGGCGTACTGGCCGCCGCACTCGGCGGTCTGTTCAACATCGGCGTGCTCGGTGAAATGGTGGCGATGGGTACGCTGCTTGCCTTCGCTACGGTGTGCATCGGCGTACTGGTGCTGCGCTATACCCGCCCCGAGCTTCCGCGCGCCTTCCGCGTGCCGGTGCCGTGGCTGGTCTGCCCGCTGGGTGCGCTGGCCTGCCTGGCCTTGTTCCTGCAATCGTTCGTGGAACATTGGCGCTGGATGGTGACCTGGATCGTCATCGGCCAGATCATCTACTTTGCCTACGGCTACTCGCATAGCAAATTGCGCAAGCAAAACGGCTAATGTAGCCCCCGAAGGGCCGGCCTCGCCGGCCCTTCGCTTTAACGCTCGCCACGGGCCCGCGTGCCCGCCCCGTTGTTTTCTCAGGTTCGACGCATGCTTAAGCAGCTCCTCGCGCGCAAGATCGATTTCAGTGACGCCGATAGCGAAGCCCACGGCCCAACGCTACGACGCTCACTTGGCCCCTGGGGCATCACCGCATTAGGCATCGGCGCGGTCATCGGCACAGGCATCTTCGTGGTGACAGGCCAGGCTGCAGCCGATCATGCCGGCCCCGCCGTCTTGCTCTCGTTCGTCCTGGCAGCGATCTGCAGCGGCTTCACGGCACTGTGCTATGCCGAATTCGCCACGCTGATCCCGATCTCGGGCAGCTCCTATTCTTACGCTTACGCCACATTGGGCGAGCTCGTCGCCTGGTTCATCGGCTGGAACATGGTGCTCGAATACGGCATCTCCGCCTCAGCCGTGGCAGCAAGCTGGACAGGGTATTTCGTCAGCCTCCTCGATCACATCGGCATTCATTTGCCGAAGGCACTGACTGAAGCGCCACTGGCCTACACAAACGGCCACCTGGTTTCGACCGGGCACCTGTTCAACTTGCCAGCGGTGGCGATCGTGCTTGCGCTGACCTGGCTGTGCTACGTCGGCATCCGCGAATCGGCCGGCATCAACTTGGGCATGGTGATCCTCAAGGTCGGCCTGATCATTGTCGTCGTCGTGGCCGGCTATCGTTACGTCGATCCGTCTCTATGGCACCCGTTCATCCCGCAGAATCAAGGCCCGGGCAAGTATGGCTGGGAAGGCATCATGCGCGGCGCCGGCATGGTGTTCTTTGCTTACATCGGTTTCGAGGCCACCTCGACCGCGGCGCAGGAATGCAAGAATCCGCAACGTGACTTGCCATTTGGCACGCTGGTCTCGCTAGTTATCTGCACCGTCCTGTACCTGGCGATGGCTGCGGTGCTGACGGGGCTGATTTCCTATACGCAACTCGGCACGGACGAACCTGTTGTAACAGCTATTCGCGCCCATCCAGAACTGGATTGGCTGCGGCTGATCGTGGAGATCGGCGCACTGATCGGCCTCTCCTCGGTGATCCTGGTGATGATCATCGCTCAACCGCGCATCTTCATGATCATGTCGCGCGACGGCCTGCTGCCGCGCGTATTCAACCGCGTCCATCCACGCTATCGCACACCTCATCTGAACACGCTCATCACTGGCGCGGGCATTGCCGTCCTCGCCGCAGTGTTTCCCCTGGACCTGCTCGCCAACCTGACATCGATGGGTACGCTGATCGCCTTCGTCGCAGTGTGCGCCGGCGTGCTGATTCTGCGCTTCACTTCACCGGAACTGCCGCGCAGCTTTCGCGTACCGTGGGCTATCGTCATTTGCCCGGCAGGCGTGATCAGCTGCTGCGCACTGCTTTACACGATGGAATGGTTCAATTGGATGCTGATGATTGCGTGGACTGTGATCGGCCTGGCGATCTACTTCGGGTATGGCTTGAGGCACAGCCGGCTGCGCCGATCAGAAGTCCAGGCCATTCGTTAAGCGCGCACTGAATTTCGGCGAATTTCGTGGAACTTCTTCGAATTGACATCTACTGTGACTTAACAAATTTTGCGTTCGACCCGTAGGGAGCAACAAAAAAAATCCGAAATTGGTTGATAACTCTTTGAAATTAAATAGTTTAACAAGTTCTTATCCTTAAAATTCATAGACCGTCGTGGTTGCGGCCAAGTCAACCGGAGTATGATCGGTGCTCCGAGGGTTGATCACTTGGCAGTGGGCCCCGGATTGCGGCCCGGCGCGTCAGGCAAGCAGCTCCTCGTCTGATGCGTCCGGGCCGCACCTTTCTCTGCCATTCGCGTCGCACAGACGCCGCCCACCTGGCGCTTCCTTCACTCGCTCTTCGCACCGTGCTTACAGGCGACTCACTGTTGCTTGCGCCGATTTAGTGCATGAAAAAGGCCGGCGATGCCGGCCTTTTCGTCGCACGCCACCCAGAATGGGCAACACTCAAGCCTTCTTCGCCGTATGCGATACGCACCAGCCCTTCGCATTGACTGCCTTGCCGGGGAACAATTGACATGGACCATAGCCGCTAGGGCCACCGGAATAAAACTGGCAGTTGGCGCAGTCATCGCCCGCCTTGTGTTTGCTGTCGGTCGTTTTGCTGGCGTTCTCGACGTAACCGAGCGCTTTGGCAGTCGGGTCGGTCTCGGAAACATGCGGCAAATCGGCAGCGTGCGCGAATCGCGGCAAAGTTCCGCCCACCAGGGCCACCGCGGCAGCCGTGCCAGCGGCAGCCTTGAGAAAGCGGCGACGCGATTCGATATCTTTGTCATGCGACATTGGTAAAACCTCCGTCTTCGTTCACCGCACCTCGCGGCAAAACCCAAACCGGATGGTACGTCGCATGGAGCGAAGCTGGCGAGAATGGCTCGCATTCCCGCCGCTGCCGTTCCGGCCCTCGTGTTATATTCACGCACTATTTTGGACGTCCATTCGCCATGAGCCAGGTTCTTCCAGCGACGATTTCCCCGACCTTGTTCGCAGAGCGGGCCGATGCCATCGTTACCGCCGCGGCGGAGCTGGCAGCATTTGGCTGGACGCCGGCAACCAGCAGCAACTTCTCGATGCGGCTGGACAACGAACTTGCAGCGATCACGATTTCCGGCCGCGACAAAGGCAAGTTGGCGCGCGACGACATCATGATCGTCGATATGGACGGCAAGGCTGTCGGTACCGCGGCGCGTCCTAGCGCCGAGACCGAGCTGCATACGCAGATTTATCGTCGCTATCCGGCCATGAATGTGGTGCTGCATACGCACTCGCGCACGCAGAGCGTGGCTTCGCGCTTGTTCTCAAAGGATGGCGTCATACGGCTGGAGGGCTGGGAGCTGCAAAAAGCCATCGCCGGACAGACTACGCACGACGCCACTCTGGAAGTTCCGGTATTCCCCAATACCCAGCACATGCCCGAACTGGTCGCACGCGTGGATGCCTGGCTCGACGCCGGCAAGCCGCTGTATGCGTACCTGATCGACGGTCACGGCATCTACACCTGGGGCCGCGACATGCCCGAGACGCGCCGCCACCTGGAGGCGCTGGAGTTTCTGCTGGGCTGCGAACTGGATCTGAAGCGGCTCGGCGCCTGACTCGTCACTGCCGCCACCTTCATCTTTATCCTGCTGGAGTAAATGTCATGAGCCGCTTGCGCATCTATGAAGACAGCCGCCCCGAAGCACCGGTATCGGTACATGCCAGCCATGCCGAGATCGCTCACGAGCTGGGCAAGGCCGGCATCCGCTTCGAGCAGTGGGAAGCGGCGCAACCCGTGGCACCCGGCGCCAGCCAGGAAGAGGTCATCGCTGCCTATCGCCGCGATATCGACCGGTTGATGCAATCGGAAGGCTATCAATCGGTTGACGTGATCAGCCTCAAGCCCGATCACCCCGACCGCGCCGCCTTGCGGCAGAAGTTCCTCAACGAACACACGCATAGCGAAGACGAAGTGCGCTTCTTCGTTGCCGGTGCCGGCCAATTCACGTTGCACATAGCGGGCAAGGTGTACGAAGTACTGTGCGAACAGGGCGACCTGATCGGCGTGCCCGATGGCACCCCACACTGGTTCGACATGAGCGAATCGCCTTACTTCGTTGCCATTCGCCTGTTCACCAACAAGGAAGGCTGGGTGGCACAGTTTACGGGCACAGATATCGCAGAGCGGTTTCCACGCATGGCCCCCATGGTCTAGGAGACGATGAGCAGGAGCGAGTTAAGGCAACCGCCAGCGTCGCATTTACTCTCTTCTCTCCACGCACTTCTCCCGACTCGTTTCTTCCAACTGACTCTTATCGGCTCCATGTCCACTATCCGCGTCATCCTCACCGACATCGAAGGCACCACGAGCTCCATCAGCTTCGTCAAAGACGCGCTGTTTCCATATGCGCGCAAGCGGCTGCCCGCCTACGTCGAGACGCATGGCGATAAGCCAGAGGTGCAACATTGGTTGCACGAGGCGGCCAAAGAAGCGGGCATTGTCGAGGCTACCCGACAGGAAATCATCGAGCTGCTGCTGCGCTGGATCGACGAGGATCGCAAGTCCACTGCCCTCAAAGCGCTGCAGGGCATGATCTGGAAAGACGGCTACGAGAACGGCGATTACCGCGCTCATATGTACCCGGAGGTTTCCGCCCGACTGCATGCCTGGCGTGGCGAAGGCCTGCACTTGTATGTCTATTCTTCCGGCTCAGTTCCCGCGCAACGCCTGTTTTTCGGCTACAGCGACGCCGGCGACCTGACCCCCCTGTTTGCCGGCTATTTCGACACCGAGACGGGCCCGAAGCGCGAGCAGGCATCGTACGAGCGCATTGCTGCCGCCATCGATGAACAACCGGCACATATCCTGTTCCTTTCCGACATCGTCGAGGAGCTGGATGCGGCCCGGGCGGCTGGTTTCCAGACCGGCTGGCTCGTCCGAGCCCCGCACCCCCTGCCGGACGCCCCTCGCCATCCGGTCTACCGGGATTTCGACGCCATCGCTCCTTGAGGCAAGCCACCCGGGTAGAATGGATCGGAGCATCCCTAAGCCCCTGTGCGAGCCCGCCGCATGCGTATCGTCCTGATTGCCCTGCTCGCCTTCGCCGCTGGCGTCCTGGCCATGCTTACCGTGGGTCACTACCGGACGCCGGAACTCAACGCCCTGGCCCCAGCGCAGGCACCGGCGCATGCAACGAGCGCGTCGCCAGCCGGCGCGGCATCCGCCGCGGATGCGGCTGACGATTCGGACGATGACGACAACGGGCTAGCCAACTGGCCGAGCAACGGCATGACGCCGGAACAAGTGATGTATGCGCAACCGCAGCTCCTACGCCAGTCGCTGGCCGGACTCAAACCTCGCGTCAGCGGCAAACCCAATCTCTACGTGATCGCATTTGCCGGTGACGGTGGCGAGGACGTATTTCGCAATGAAGCGGAGTTCAGTTCCCGGCTGTTCGCGCGCTTCGGCCCGACCGTGCATACCTTGGTACTGGAGAACAATCCCGCCGCACTATCCCATCGCCCGCTAGCCAGCTGGAGCAATCTGGAAGCCGCACTGGAAGGTGTGTCCAGCATGATGAAACCGGACGAGGACATCCTGCTGCTCTACATGACTACTCATGGCGACCATGACAGCACCTTGCTGGTAGACATGGATCCCCTGCCTCTGGACCAGATCGGTCCGCCGGACTTGGCCGATATCTTCAAGAAGCATCCGTTCAAATGGAAAGTGGTGGTGGTGAACGCCTGCTACTCCGGTGGCTTCGTACCGGACCTGCGCGGCTCCGGCACCCTGGTGCTGACAGCCGCGCGCGAGGATCGCAGTTCGTTCGGCTGCGGCAGCGATTCGGATATCACCTATTTCGGCAAGGCCTGGCTGGCCAACGCTCTCAACGGCACGCCAGATTTCATCGTCGCCTTTAACCAGGCACGCGAGCAGATCGCGCAATGGGAGCAACAAGACAAGCTCACCCCGTCCGAACCGCAAATCGATATCGGTGCAGGGATTGCCGAACAATTGGCCAAATGGCGTCATGGCGCCGCTGAAGGTGCGTCCGTGCCGTTTGCGCCTGCGCCATCGCTGCCGCACGTCGCTGCCGCCGGCACCGACGCCCCTTAGCGCGCCGCCTCGTGGCGACTCGCCAGTACCTCGGCGGCATCGGCTAATCCAAGGCCGCGGGCACGCAGCAACACGGTGAGGTGGAACAGCAAGTCCGCCGCCTCACCCAGCAGCGCCTCGTCGTCCTGCGCTACGGCCGCCAAGGCGGTCTCCACCCCCTCTTCGCCGACCTTTTGCGCGATCCGCCGGATACCGCCCTCGAACAGGCGTGCGGTATAGCTGCCGTCTGGCAGCTCGGCCTGCCGTTGACTTACCAGCGCATCGAGTTCGGCCAGGAAACCCAGCGGCGGACGGACCCTGCCGTCTTCGCCGAAACAACTCGGCGTACCGCGATGGCAGGTCGGCCCTTGGGGCTCGGCGCTCACCAGCAACGTATCCGCATCGCAATCGACGCTCAGCGACACCAGCCGCAGCACGTGCCCGGAGCTCTCGCCCTTGGTCCACAGGCGCCCTTTGCTGCGGCTATAGAAAGTCACCTTGCCGTCGCTCAGCGTCTGCTCCAGCGCATCGCGATTCATATAGCCGAGCATCAACACTTCACCGTTCAGGTGATGCTGCACGATCGTCGGCAGCAGGCCACTGCCCTTGCCCCAATCCAATGTCGCCGGATCGATGGATAGCTTCATAGACGTACCTGCACGGCGCGCTCGCGCAAGAACTGTTTGAGCGCAGGAATGGAAATGGCGCCGGAGTGGAACACGCTGGCGGCCAGCGCGCCATCCACATCCGCCACCTCGAACGCATCGAGGAAATGATCTGGCGCCCCCGCACCGCCCGACGCAATCAATGGCACCTTGCATACTTGGCGCGCGGCGATCAGTTGTCCCAGGTCATAGCCTTCGCGCACGCCGTCGCTGCCCATGCAGTTGAGTACGATCTCGCCGGCGCCGCGCTGCTGCGCTTCGCGCATCCAGTCGAGCGTACGCCGCGGCAATGCCTGGGTCCGGGCCGGGTCGCCAGTGTACTGGCGCACGCGCCATTGACCATCGGCATCGCGCAGACTGTCCACGCCGACCACCACGCATTGCACGCCAAACGCTGCGGCCAGCTCGTCGATCAACTCAGGACGCTCCAGTGCCGGCGAATTGATCGACACCTTGTCCGCACCGGCATGCAATACCGTACGTGCCTGTTCGACATCGCGAATGCCGCCGGCAACGCAGAACGGAATATCGATGACGCGTGCCACCCGTTCGACCCAGGCACGATCCACGCTGCGCCCCTCGGGACTGGCAGTGATGTCGTAGAACACCAGTTCGTCCGCGCCTTCGTCACGGTAGCGCAAGGCCAGATCGACGATATCGCCCATCACGACGTGATCGCGAAAACGCACGCCCTTGACCACCTTGCCGTCGCGCACGTCCAGGCAGGGAACGATGCGGCGGCTCAGCATGTCAACGCCTCATCGAGCGTGAAACGCCCCTCCAACAAGGCGCGCCCCAGGATCACCGCCGCAGCGCCCGCATCGCGCGCAGCCACGATATCGGCTATCGAACGCACGCCACCGGAGGCCTGGATCGACAGCTCCGGTGCCAACGTATGCATATGACCGTACAACGCGAGGTTGAATCCACTCAACATACCATCGCGCTCGATATCGGTGCATAACAGATGATGTGCGCCCTGCTGGGCATACCACGGCGCAAGTTCGTCCAGGCTACCGTCCTCCATGGCCGTCCAGCCGGCGCTGGGCAATGCCCATCGGCCCTCGTGCCAACGCGTGTCGAGCGCGACGGTCAGATGTTCGGCGCCGAAATCGCGCAACCACTGCACTACCCGCTCGGGTTCGCGCATCGCGACGCTACCGACAACGACGCGCTCGACGCCGGCATCGCGCAAACGCTGCACGTCCGCTTCGGTGCGCACTCCACCACCGGCCTGGACACGCAGACCGATGGCCGCAATCGCTTCGATCGCGGCCAGGTTTTCCAGGTCGCCCGAACGCGCACCGTCCAGATCCACCATGTGCAGCCATTGTGCACCGGCGTCCAGATAGCGCGCGGCCAGTTCGGCCGGCGCGCTGTCGTAGCGCGTCTCCTGGGCGTAGTCGCCCTGCTTGAGCCGCACAACGCGGCCTCCGCGCAAGTCGATCGCGGGTATCACCGTAAAGCTCATAGCGAAAGAAAATTCTCCAGCAGGCGCGCGCCCACGCGCGCGGAACGTTCCGGATGGAACTGCATGCCGTGGAAATTACCGCTGGCGACTACTGCGGCAAAATCACCACCATAGCTGGTACTGGCTAACGCGTAGTTACCGACGGGTACGGCATAGCTGTGCACGAAATAGGCTCGATCGTCGTCGCCCAATCCGTCCAGCAGCGGATGCTGGCGGAGCGCATGCAAGCGATTCCAGCCCATATGCGGTACACGCAGTCCGTGGCCGTCATCGAAGCGACGCACGGCGGCTGGAATCACACCCAGGCAATCGACATCGGCCTCTTCCGAGCGCACGCACAACAACTGCATGCCCAGGCATACGCCAAGCACCGGCTGGGTCAAACCACGAATGGTGTCGACCAGGTCCAGTTGCCGCAAACGCGCCATGCCGGGCCCCGCAGCGCCGACGCCCGGCAGGATCACCTTGTCGGCAGCGCGAATGCTCGCCGCATCGGAGGTCAGTTCGGCATCTACACCCAGACGCTGCAAGGCATAACGCACCGATCCGATATTCGTGCCGCCGGCATCGACCAGGACAATCGCCATTACAGCGCTCCCTTGGTGCTGGGCAAATCATTGCCTTCGCGACGAATCGCCTGGCGCAGGCAGCGCGCTACGGCCTTGAAGCAACCTTCGATCATGTGATGCGCGTTGTCGCCGCGCACGCTCAGATGCAGATTCGCACCGAGCGTCTCGCATAACGAGCGGAAGAAATGCGGTAGCAATTCCGTCGGCATCTGGCCGACCCGGTCGCGCGGCAACACCCCGTCGAAGACGAAATACGGGCGACCGGAGAGATCCAGCACAGCGCTGGCCTGGGTTTCGTCCATCGGCACCGTAAAGCCGTAGCGACCGATGCCGCGCTTGTCGCCCAGGGCCTGGCGCAAGGCCGAACCGAGGGCCAGTGCGCAATCCTCGATGGTGTGGTGCTCGTCGATATGCGTATCGCCCTGGCAGTCGAGTGTCAGGCCAAAACCGCCGTGTTTTCCCAACTGCTCAAGCATGTGATCGAAGAAGCCAAGACCCGTATGTACCTTTGGCTCAGCTGCCTGATCCAGGTCGACCCCGACGTCGATACGGGTCTCCTTCGTATGGCGCGTTACCTGCGCTATACGCGGCGCATCGAGCACGCGATGCGCAAGTTCCAGCCAGCCAATGCCTCGTGGGCCGACACGCCAGCCGCGCACACCAAGATTGGCAGCAAATTGCAGATCGGTCTCCCGGTCGCCGACCATTAGCGACGCGGTGCGGCTCCAGCCATCGTCGGCCAGATAGTGGCGAACCATACCTACGCCCGGCTTGCGCGTATCCAGACCGTCAGCTGGGAAACTCCGATCGATCAGCACTTCGCGAAATACCACCCCCTGGGAAGCCAGGATGCGCAACAGCAATGCATGCGGACCGATAAAGTTGACCTCAGGAAACCGCTCCGTACCCAGGCCATCCTGATTGGTCACCATCACCAGTTCGTAGCCCGCGGCGACAAAGCGCTGCAATGCGGCCACCACGCCGGGCAGCAGGCTCAGTTTCTCGTAGCTGTCGATTTGCTCATCGGCCGGCTCCTCGATCAGGCAACCGTCACGATCGACGAAAAGCATTTTCCGGCTCATGCCGGCACCTCTTGCAGGACAGTGAGCACACGCCGGTTCTCTTCCGGCGTGCCGATAGTGATGCGCAGCGCATCGTCCAGTTGACGATAGCGACGCACATCGCGCACCACGATACCGGCTTCGAACAAACGCCGGTATGCGCCCGCAGCGTCGTTAAAACGCACGGTAAGGAAATTGGCGGCCGACGGTAGCACTTCGCGCACAACCGGCAACAAGGCAAGTGCCGCGGCCAGGCTTGCACGCTGCTCGCGAACCTCACGGATCTGCCCGGCCACAGCCAGACAGCCCGACGGCGACAACGCCTGCAACGCAGCGGTCAGGCAAGGTGTCGGAACAGGATACGGCGGCACGATCTTGCGCAACAGATCGATAACCATGGGTGCGGCCAGCACGCAGCCCACGCGTGCACCGGCCAGCGCCCAGGCCTTGGAAAGCGTACGCAGAACAGCCAGATGTTCGTATCGCTCCAGCAGATCGATCGTGCTGCTGCCCTCTTCGGCAAACTCGGCATAGGCCTCATCGACCACAAGCACCGCGCGACCGGCCAGGGCATCGGCCAACGCGACAATCGTGGCGCGCGATACCCGTTGTCCGCTTGGGTTATTGGGATTGCAAACGAAGACCAGCTTCACAGCAGGGGTGATCGCCGCGACAACCGCATCCACGTCGATGCCGAAACGAGCATCCAGCGGCACCTCGATAACGGCCGCATCTTGCACTCTGGCGCACACGGCATACATGCCGAAGGTCGGCGGCTGCACCAGGATCGCATCCCGCCCCGCGCGACAGAAGGCACGTATCAGCAGGTCGATAGCCTCATCGCTACCGCGGCCGACCAGGATACGTTCGCGGGCAACTCCATAAAGGCCAGCCAATGCATCGAGCAACACCGCGGGCTGGGGATCGGGATAGCGGTTGTAAGCGCCCTGTTGCCCATACGACGGCCACGCCGATTCGTTGGCATTAAGCCATACCTCACCATCGCTCGCCTCCATTCGCGCCGAGGAATACGCCTGCATGCGCAAGATTTCCGGACGAGCCAGATCGAGCACGCTCATGCAGCCGACTCCTGCGCACGCAGATATTCCAGGCGCGTCGTGACCGCGCGGCGGTGGGCTTCCAGTTGCTCTGTCGCAGCCAACAGCGCCGTACATGGGCCGATGGCCTGCAAGCCTTCGGCGCTCAAGGCCTGCACGGTGATCTGCTTCTGAAAACTGGCCACCGAGACACCGCTGTAAGCGCGCGCATAGCCGTACGTGGGCAGGACGTGGTTGCTGCCACTGCAGTAGTCACCCACAGATTCGGGTGTCCATGGCCCCAGGAATACGGAGCCCGCGCTCTCCACTGCATCGAGCAAGGCGCGCGGCTCGGCAACCTGTACGATCAAGTGCTCCGGTGCGTAGCGATTGCTGACGGCAACCGCCTCGTCGACATCTGCCACTTCGATCAAACGACTTTGCGCCAAAGCCTGCC
Organism: Dyella sp.; assembly: GCF_036568765.1. Classification (GTDB taxonomy): domain Bacteria; phylum Pseudomonadota; class Gammaproteobacteria; order Xanthomonadales; family Rhodanobacteraceae; genus GSA-30. The sequence continues at coordinate 18,576 of NZ_DATCRY010000244.1, forward strand.
GCGCCGTTGCCGCGCGCGGCAGCAGGTCGCATTGGCGCTCGACTTCGATGGCGACCGCATCGAGCAGTGCGGATGCATTCGAGACCAGGACCACTTGGGAATCGGGGCCGTGCTCGGCCTGCGACAACAGATCGGCGGCGATAAAGGCCGGCGACGCCTGCGCGTCGGCAATCACCAATACCTCCGAGGGACCTGCTGGCATATCGATAGCGGCGCCATCCGGATCGCCGGAGACTTGCAGCTTGGCCTCGGTCACCCATGCGTTACCGGGACCGAACAATTTGTCGCTCTTGGGTACGGTTGCGGTGCCATAGGCCATCGCGGCGATCGCCTGCGCGCCACCGAGCTTGAACACCTTATGCACCCCGGTCACCTGCGCCGCATAGAGCACCGCTTCGTCGCAGCGGCCATCGGCGCGCGCCGGAGAGCACAAAGAAACTTCGGTACAACCGGCGATGCGTGCCGGCACGCCAAGCATCAGCGCGGTGGACGGTAGCGGAGCCGTGCCCGCGGGAACGTACAAGCCGACACGGCGGATTGGCCGCAGCACACGTTCCACTCGCACGCCCGGGGCGGTGTCCAATGCGACCGGCGTGGGTGCTGCCGCACGATGAAACGCCTCGATGCGACCGGCGGCTTCGCGGATCGCCGCTTTCACATCCTCGTCAAGCGCCGCTTCCGCGGCGGCAAACTCCTCCGGCTGCACCGCTAGCGTTTCAGGCAACCAGCCATCATGACGCAGTGTCAACTCACGCAGAGCCTCGTCACCACGCTTACGCACCTGCGCGA
>NZ_DATCRY010000245.1:0-5380 GCF_036568765.1 Dyella sp.
CTGCCATCCAGTTCGCCGACAGGCGCACTTCGCCCAGCGAACCGATCGAGGCCGCGGCCAGGTTGGTAATCGCCTCGCCCACGGCCAGGCGCGCCGCGTCGGCGCTGCTGAGCAGCGCGGACGCCGCGCGCCTGGCCGTGGGCGAGGCGATTACCAACCTGGCCGCGGCCTCGATCGGTTCGCTGGGCGAAGTGCGCCTGTCGGCGAACTGGATGGCAGCCATCAATCACCCGGGCGAAGACGCTGCCTTGTTCGATGCGGTCAAGGCAGTCGGCCTGGAGTTGTGCCCCGAACTGGATATCTCCATTCCGGTCGGCAAGGATTCCTTGTCCATGCAGACCGTGTGGAACGATGACGAGACACCGCAGCGCACGGTTGCGCCGGTCTCGCTGGTAATCACCGGTTTTGCGCGTGTGGACGATGTGCGCCGTACGCTGACTCCGCAATTGCGCCTGGACCGTGGCGATTCGGACCTGTGGCTGGTCGACCTCGGCGGCGGCCGCGACCGCCTCGGTAGCTCGGCGCTGACCCAGGTGTTCAATCGCGGGGGCGGCGTGCCACCGGATCTGGAAAGCGCCAAGCAGTTGAAGGCCTTGTTCGATCTGGTGCAGGAGGCCAATCGCGCCGGTCTGTTGCTTGCGTATCACGACCGTTCCGACGGCGGTGTCATCGTGACCTTGCTGGAAATGGCCTTCGCGGGTCATTGCGGTCTGGAGATTCAGCTCGAAGGTTGGGGCGAAGCGACGTTGCGCGCACTGTTCAACGAAGAGCTCGGCGCGGTACTGCAAGTGGCCGTCGCCAACCGCGAAGCCTTCGAGGCTTTGCTGGTCAAACATGGACTAGCCGGCTTCGCGCATCGCATCGGCCGCCCCAAGGAAAAGTTGGGCATCAAGCTGTTCCTCGGCGGCGATACGTTGTTCAAGTGGAACTGGAGCACGCTGTTCGCAGCCTGGAACGACGCCAGTTACGCCATGCAGCGTCTGCGTGACAATCCGCAAAGCGCGGACGCCGAGCGCGAATGGCGCCTGGACGATGCCGATCCGGGTATCAGCCCCAAGCTGGCGTTCGATCCGACCGACGATGTCGCAGCGCCGTTCATTGCCAAGGGTGCGCGTCCGCGCGTGGCCGTCCTGCGCGAGCAGGGCGTCAATGGCCAGGCGGAAATGGCGGCGGCCTTCACACGAGCTGGCTTTGACGCAGTCGACGTGCACATGTCGGACCTGGCCGAGCGTCGCATCAAGCTGGCCGATTTCCGCGGCTTTGCTGCTTGCGGGGGCTTTTCTTATGGCGACGTGCTCGGCGCCGGTCGGGGCTGGGCCACTTCGATCCTCTACAACGACTACTTGCGTGCCGAGTTCGAAGCTTTCTTCGCCGATACATCGCGTTTCGCGCTTGGCGTGTGCAACGGCTGCCAGATGATGAGTCAGCTCAAGGACATCATTCCCGGCGCGCAGCATTGGCCGAAGTTCCTGCGCAATGCCTCCGAGCAGTATGAGGCGCGCATGGTGACGCTGGAAGTACTCGACTCGCCAAGTATTTTCTTCAAGGGTATGACGGGTTCGCGCATTCCCGTGGCGGTGGCGCACGGCGAGGGCCGCGTGAGCTTTCCGCAGACCTGTAGCCCGTCCAAGTCCGGCGGCGCCCTGCGCTTCGTCGATAACCGGGGGCGTCCGACGGAAGACTATCCGCTCAATCCGAATGGCTCGCCTGGCGGCTTGACCGGATTCACCGCCGCCGAAGGGCGCGTGACGATCCTGATGCCGCATCCGGAGCGTGTGTTCCGCAGTGTGCAGATGAGTTGGCGTCCGGACCCGTGGGGCGAAGACTCGCCCTGGATGCGGATGTTCCGCAATGCGCGCGTGTGGTGTGGATAAAACGCAATCGCCCCTCCGTCTGCTTGCGGGGGATGCCGGGAGAGCATGAACTCTTCGCGATGGGTGCCGAGCTTTCTGGTTGAACCGTGAAAGACTGACGCAAGTACTTACCCCGCCCTGGTCCTCCCCTGTGAACAGGGGAGGGGGACACCGCGCGGTGATGGCGAGGTCCATGTCGATGCCCATCGTCGCCTGATCGATAATCGCGGCATGCCACCCTTACTTTTCCACTTGCCCTGGTATTTGCGCATACCACTGACGGCGCTGATGGTGGCTGCGTGGTTCGGTCTGCTCGCGCTTCCGCCGTGGTGGCTGGGGTTGCCCTTGCTGCTAGCCCTCGCGCTGGGCGCCGCGATATTGGCGCATCGCCGCCACGACCTCGCGCTCTGGTGCCGACGCGGCCTCAAATGGGGCTTGCCCGCCTGGCTGTTCGCGCTGCAACGGGCCCTGGGTGGCGATCTGGTCGCCTGGGGCGCGGCCTTGCTCGGCGCCCTGGTCGGTTTTTCGCTGGTTGCCTTGCTCGAATCCCTGCTTGATCACCGTGTCCATCGAACCCCGCGCGCAGCGGCACAGCCGGAGTGGCGCGAACTGGCTATGGCGCCGGTGGGGCCGCCAGCGCATATCGTCGAACTGGTACCGCCACGCTGGCGCGAGGTCGACGGCGCTGTGACCGACCCGCGAGGTGGCCAGGTTATTTATCGAGCGATCGATGCCGAAAGCGGCAGTTATCGCTTCGGTGCCGGTCGCAGCTTCGACCGCTTGAGCCGGCGCTGCAGCTTCAGTCCTGCGGCTCGCTGGTTTGTCGCCAGTGCACCCGGTGGGCGTGGCGATCTGCTGTGGGATCGGGATACCGACAAGGTGCACCGGCTGCGTGGCTGGCAATTGTATGGCTGGGACGGCGAGCAGCCCTGGCTCGCTCATGGTGTCGACGGTGTGCCGACTTCGTTGCATGAGGCGCTGGGCACCCCGCGCGATACCGGCTGACCGCCGTATCCGACATAATGCGCACGTGAGCACTCCATCCTCCCCGGCCGGCGCTTCCCCCGCCGTCAGCATCATTGTCGTCAGCGCCGATAGTGGCGCTAGTCTGCGCGAATGTGCGCGGCGCGCGCTTGCTAGTAACGTGCCGTTGCAATTCATCCTGCTCGATAACGATTCCCATGACGGCATACCGCAGGCGATCGAGCGCGATCATGCCGGCGACGCGCGTTTGCGCGTGGTCTACAACGGCGCCAACCTGGGCTTCGGTCCGGCGATCAATCGCGGTGCGGCACTGGCAAGCGGAGAGACGCTGCTGGTGTTGAACCCCGATTGCCTGCTCGAAAGCGACAGCTTGCAGCGCCTGCTCGATCGTCTCGAGCAGACGCCAGGTGCGGGTATCGTCGGCGCCGTGGTGTGCGACGAACATGGCACGCCGGATCCGGCATCGTTCCGCCGCGATCCGCTAGTTGGGCGCGCGTTGCGCACACTGTTCGGCGGCCACGGCGAGGGGGTCAATATTTCCGGTGCCATTCCGGATGCCATGGTGCAGGCCGAGGCGGTCTCCGGTGCGCTCATGTTGATGCCGCGCAATCTATTCCAGCGCATTGGCGGTTTCGACGAAGCGTATTTCCTGCATTGCGAAGATCTCGATATCTGTCGCCGCGTGCGCGATGCCGGCGGTGAAGTCTGGCTTGCTGGCGATGTACGCGTCTTGCACGGCAAGGGCACGTCCAGTCGCCACCGGCCGGTCTTCGTCAGTTGGCACAAACATCGCGGGATGTGGCGCTGGTTCCGCAAGTTCGATCCCGCCGCGCACAATCCCTTGCTGGCGGGACTTGTCTGGTTGGGCATCTGGGCGCATTTTGCGGCGAAGATTCCCGGACAATGGTGGCGTCTGGCGAAGCGACGGGCCGCACGGATGGAGGCGGTCGCATGAATCGCTCGCCGCAGCGCGGCGAGGTGACTGCCACAGTTGGCTTGATGACGGTAACGGCGATCTGGGGATCGACGTTCTTTCTTATCAAGGATCTGGTCGGACGCATGCCGACCGCCGATTTTCTAGCGGTGCGCTTTCTCATCTCCGCTGCCGTCATGCTGCTGCTGTTCTTCAAGCCGCTGTTGCGCTTGACCGCGCGCGAATGGTGGCAAGGGCTTGCGTTGGGTGTGGTCTATGGAATCGGCCAGTTGCTGCAGACGACCGGCCTCGAGCACACCGATGCCAGCATCAGCGGCTTTGCGACCGGCATGTACGTGGTATTCACGCCGCTGCTCTGCACGGTGTTGCTGCGTCAGCGCCTGCCATCGGTCACATGGATCGCGGTGCTGCTTTCGGCCGGCGGCTTGGCGGTACTTGCCTTGCGAGGTCTCAACCTGGGTTACGGCGTCTGGATTACGCTTGCCTCGGCACTGTTGTACGCCCTGCATATCGTGGGGTTGGGGCAGTGGTCCAAGCCCGGTAGCGCGTTTGCTTTATCTGCGGTGCAGATGTTCGCGATCTGCGCAGTCTGTCTGCTGGCGACGCTGCCGCGCGGCCCGCATCTTCCACCCGATGGCAAAGCCTGGTTGGCGGTGGTGTACATGGCCTTGGCGGCGGGTGCCGGTGCCATGCTGGTGCAAACCTGGGCGCAGGCGCATCTAAGCGCCACGCGTGCAGCGATTGTCATGACATTGGAGCCCGTATTCGCGGCGGGTTTCGCCGTCGGCTTGGGCGGTGAGTCAATGACCTGGCGAATGCTGGTCGGTGGCCTGCTGATACTTGCCGCCATGTATCTGGTGGAGCTCGCGCCAAGGCACCCGGCGCCGTCTGCCGAGATCCTGCATCACGAGGTCTAGCTTTCCGGCACGGCCTTGGGGCGCGGCTGGATGGCGATGCGTACCAGATAGATCAGGATCGCCACGTTGCCGATCAGCACCGCCAGTTTGATCCAGTTGAAGCGCTCGATCACTTCATAGAGTTCGATCGGTACGAGCGAGCCGGTGGCGATGACGGTGAACCATTCGGCCCAGTGCTTGCGTAGCCATAGACCTGTGCCTTCGGTAGCGAAAATTGCCGCGTAGGCGAGCGCGACCAGGCCGATGGCGACAAACTTGCTGGGGCCCCAGTCCTGCAGGGTATACACCAGTTTCCAGCGCAGGCTGTTGCTGTCCGTCAAGGACAGGTGTTCGAGCCAGTCGACCAGGTGAGCGAAGTTTTCTTCACGATCCAGGCGAAACGCGAAAATCGCAATGGCGATCAGGCCGACCGTTTTAATGGCTTTATAGATGGCGATGATGCGTAGGCCCAGGCTGTGCTGTGCCTCGATCGCCGGGATGGGCTTTGGGTGAGACTGGGACATGTGCAACCGGGGGCGGGGGGAACGAATATTGTCCCGGCGGGGGCGTGAATAGGGAATAGGCCGCCGGACACGGTCCCGAGGTGGAGGCGGCCTGGGCGTTATTCCAGGCATAAGGACTCAAAGCGAAGGGGGCGAGCCACCTCTGCGACGGCTCCCCCCTCGTCCCGATCGCTTTGACCTCAACAGCAG
>NZ_DATCRY010000246.1:0-16565 GCF_036568765.1 Dyella sp.
GCTTGTATCCCGTCCGGAAAATCCACCAGACCACGCCCAGGCAAAGCAACAGGAACCCCAGCGTCATGCCGGCGCTGAGCACGACATTCACATCCGAGACGCCATAGAAACTCCAGCGGAATCCGTTGATCAAATACACCACCGGATTGAATAGCGTGATCTTCTGCCAGATCGGCGGCAGCATCTTGATCGAATAAAAGCTTCCTCCCAGGAAAGTCAGCGGCGTGACCACCATCAGCGGGATCACCTGCAGCTTCTGGAAATCGTCCGCCCACAGCCCGATGATGAAGCCGAACATGCTGAAAGTGACCGACGTCAGAAGCAGAAAGCACAGCATCCACACCGGATGGGCAATCTCGTAAGGTACGAACACACGCGCGGTGACCAGGATCAGCAACCCCAGGATCATCGACTTGGTCGCTGCCGCACCGACATAACCCAGCACCACTTCGATATACGACACCGGCGCCGACAGCAGCTCATAGATCGTGCCGGCCCATTTGGGCATATAAATGCCGAACGACGCATTGGAAATGCTCTCGTTCAAAAGCGAAAGCATGATCAGGCCGGGAATGATGAAGGCACCGTAGCTGACCCCGTCGATGTGCCCCATGCGTGAACCGATCGCCGCCCCGAACACGACGAAATACAATGAAGTGGAAAGCACCGGCGAGGCGATGCTCTGCATCAGGGTACGAAAGGTGCGCGCCATCTCGAAGCGGTAGATCGCGGCAACGCCATAGACATTCATGCACGCGACCTCACCAGACTGACGAAGATGTCCTCGAGCGAACTCTCGCTCGAATGCAGATCCTTGAAATCGATCCCCTGCTCGTTCAAGCGACGCAGCAGCGCGGCAATACCGGTTTCCTCCGCCTGGGTATCGAAGGTATAGACCAGCGACTGCCCGCCCTCGCCCAGTTCCAGTGGAAGATCGGCCAACTCCGCAGGAACGGCCGTCAGCGGGGTTTGCAATTGCAGTGTCAGCTGCTTCTTGCCCAGCTTGCGCATCAGCACATGCTTGTCTTCCACCACGATCAGCTCGCCCTTGCTGATCACACCGACACGGTCGGCCATTTCCTCAGCCTCCTCGATGTAGTGCGTGGTAAGGATGATGGTGACACCGCTTTCGCGCAGACGGCGCACCATCTCCCACATGTCGTGACGCAGCTCGACATCGACGCCGGCGGTGGGTTCGTCCAGGAACAGAATCTCCGGCTCGTGTGCCAGCGCCTTGGCGATCAGTACACGCCGCTTCATTCCGCCTGACAGCGCCATGATCTTGCTGTCACGCTTGTCCCAGAGCGATAGATCGCGCAACACTTTTTCCAGATGCGCAGGGTTCGGCGCCTTGCCGAACAGGCCGCGGCTGAAGCGAACCGTCGCCCAGACCGTCTCGAACGCATCGGTGTGCAATTCCTGCGGCACCAGGCCGATCTTGCTGCGCGCCGCCCGGTAATCGCGCGCAATATCGTGGCCGGCAGCGAGCACCTGGCCGCTGCTCGCATTGACGATACCGCAGACAATGCTGATCAACGTGGTCTTGCCGGCGCCATTGGGACCGAGCAAAGCGAATATCTCGCCGCGGCGGATCTCCAGGTCCACATGCTTCAGCGCCTGGAAGCCGCTGGCGTAGGTCTTGCTGAGCTTGGCGATCGAAACGATGGGCGGTGCAGTCGAAGCGGTCACGGGCGGCATGAGACTCGCAGTTCCTTAATGGGAAGAAGCGACTGCGTCGGCATCGATGGCGCGCACCCTCAACAGGGCGAATCCGAGCACGGCGGCCACCAACGCGAAACAGGCTCCGGCCAGGAATGCGGCCTGATAACCGGCATTCAAGGCCGACAGCGCATCGAGGCCCTGTGCCTGCGCATGGCTGCTGCGCGAGGCTGCCAGGCTGGCCAGCGCGGCCAAGCCAAGGGCCCCGCCCATCATGAAGGCCGTATTGACGATGCCCGACGCCAGCCCCGAATCGCTGGGGCCGACATCGTTCATGGCCGCCAGCAGCACCGGGTTGAAGGCGATGCCCGCCCCCAGGCCCAACAACAACATGGGCGGCAGCACGTCGATGAACAGATTGCCCTGCACGGGCGCTCGCGCGAACAAGGCCAGCCCGAGCGTAGCCAGCAACAACCCGGCCGCGAGCGGACCGCGAATGCCGAAGCGCATGACCAGCTTGGCGGACAGGCCCAGCGAGAACACGGCCATGATCAAGTTGCAGGGCAAGAAAGCCAGGCCCACTTCCATCGGGTGGTAGCCCAGCACCTGCTGCATATACAGTGCCGACAAGAAGAACCAGGTAAACATGGCCGCGGCCCAGAGCACGCCCACCACGTTCGCCACCGTCAAGTTGCGCAGCCGAAACAGACCCAACGGCATCAATGGCGCATGCACACGCGATTCGATAATCAGGAAGCTGGCCAGGAGCGCCACGGCAACGGCAAGCAGTACAAGCGTACGCGCCGATGCCCACCCGACCTCGTTACCGTTGACGATCGCATAGACCGCGAGCATCAGCGCGGCGGTCACCGTAAAGGCGCCAGCTACGTCGAGGTGACGGCTGGCCAATGCCTTGCGCGCGTCCGGTAGCAACCGAAGCGATAATGCAATAACGGCGATGCCGATCGGCAGGTTGACCAGAAAGACCCAGTGCCAATGCAATGCGCCGGTCAACAAACCGCCCAGCAATACGCCGATGCTGCCGCCACCGGCGCATACGAAGCCATACACGCCCATCGCCTTGGCCCGATCCGCAGGTTCGGTAAACAAGTCCATGATCAACGACAGCGCGACTGCCGATACCACCGCGCCGCCGACACCTTGCACGGCGCGTGCAGCTACCAGTTGGGTTTGCGCTGTGGCGACGCCACACGCCAACGAAGCCAGCGTGAACGCAGCGATCCCGATCAGGAACAGGCGCCGGTGGCCATACAGATCGCCAAGCCTGCCGCCAAGCAACAAGAAACCGCCATAGGTAAGAATATAGGCATTGACCACCCAGGCCAGCGTAGTTTCGGAAAATCCCAGGTCCGTCTTGATCGAAGGCAAAGCTACATTGACGATCGTGGTATCGAGCACGATCATCAATACGCCCAGGCACAACACGATCAAGGCCGCCCAACGCTTGTCGCGATGCGCGGCCAGGTGATCGGAAGCATCGCTCCGCACTGCCGTCATGTCTTCCTCCCCGGCTGCATACCGACCGCCTGGAGAAAAACCAGACGACCTCGTCTCGACGGCTCCTAGAGCTCGACGAATGTCTTGAACCCGCCGAAGAACATGCGCTTGAGATCGAATGGCATCGACTTCGGATCGTTCATCATATCGGCAAGACGCGGGTCGGCCATGACTTTCTTGTTGATCCGATCGCGATCGCGCCGCGATTTATAGACGATCCACGAAAACACCACCACTTCGCCCGGCTTGAGCTTGACGGCCTGCGGGAACGACGTGAGCTTGCCCGGCTTCACATCGTCAGCGACGCATTCGCGATACTCCAGTGCACCGTGCTCGCGCCAAACGGCACCCGCCTTGCGGGCTATCTTGCGATAAGCATTCAGCTTGTCCTGCGGCACGGGAACGACAAAACCATCGACGTAACTCATGACTCCTCCTCAGGCAAGGGGGCGAAGACGGGGCATGCGCTATGCGGCCGCCGGGCGGCGTTGCGGGCCCACGCTAACATCGATGACTGACAATGGCATGTGTCGCTGCGGCAAAAATACCTGACGCGTCCGCTTTCTGTATCAGGCTCGCTCCTTGGACAGCATCGCGCCCTGCACCACCGACTCGCTTTCGTAATGGCGCCACCAGGGAGCACCGAGCGGCGAATCCGGCGCGACCGTTTCACCTGGCCGCGGCTGCACCAGTCGCACACCGTGGGTGGCGGCTAGCGCACGAATTCGCTCAGCCGGCTCGTCCCAACGATGCAGCGCCAGGTCGAACGTACCCCAGTGCACTGGCATCATCGTCATGCCACGCACCATCTGGTGCGCCGCTAGCGACTGCTCTGGCTGCATGTGCACATCCGGCCAAGTTTCGTTGTAGGCACCGCACTCGATCAAAGTGAGGTCGAACGGCCCATAGCGCTCGCCGATTTCGGCAAATCCCGCATGCATGCCGGTATCGCCACTGAAGAACAGGCGCTCGTCGCGCCCGACAATGACCCAGGAAGCCCATAGCGTGCGGTTGCCGTCGCGCAGTCCACGCCCGGAGAAATGCTGAGCTGGCGTCGCCGCAAGCGTGAGCGAGCCGAGCCGTGTTTCCTGCCACCAGTCCAGCTCGACGACACGTTCGGCCGCAATGCCCCAGTCAACCAATCGCCGGCCCACGCCCAAGGGGGCATAGAAGCGAGGTACGCGCGTGGCGAGGGCAAGGATCGTGCTGCGATCGAGATGATCGAAATGATCGTGCGAGAGCACCACTGCATCCAAGGCCGGTAGTTGTTCCATACCAAGTGCCGGTGGCGTGAAACGGCGCGGACCGGCAAATGTGAACGGCGAGGCACGCTGGCTCAGTACCGGATCGGTCAACACACGCAAGCCATCGAGCTCGATCAAGGCCGTCGAATGCCCCAGCCACGTGACGCGTAACCGTTGCGATGCCGGCCCATCCAGGACCTCCCGTTGTACCGGCGCGACAGGCAACGCTTCACGCGGCTTGCGACGCAGGCCGCGGGCCTGTCGATAAGCCCGAAAAACGTCGCCAAGCGCGCCTTTTCGTGTCGACGCCACGTTGTGAAATCGCCCGTCGCGCCAACGTAGCGCGCCGGCATACAGATGCTTCGCTCGCTTCCCGGCTGGCCACGCAAGCCAAGCCAGCGCCATAGCCCCCAGCAACAGTACGACAACGCCCATGGCAGACCTCAAAGTATACGATGCCGTGTACTTTATGCCAGACAAAGAAAGAAGTAAACTACACCGTATACTTTTAGTTCAGTCACGGGCAACCCATTGAATCGCAGCGCAAATAAACGGCAAGCCATGCTCAATGCGGGCATCGCCGAACTCGTGGAGCGCGGCCTGACTGGCGCCAGCATGGAATCCATCGCCAGCCGTGCGGCAGTCTCCAAGAGGACGCTCTATAAACACTTTCCCTCGATCGAAGCCGTCTTCGAAGCCGTGCTGGCATTGCTCGTCGCCCGGGTCGAGCCGCTCGGTCGCCTGCGCTTCGATCCATCGCGCCCTTTCGCCGTGCAATTGCGCGATATCGCTGAACGCGAAATGCAATTGATCTGCGATGACTCATTCATCGGCCTCAGCCGTGTATTGATGATCGAGTGCATGCACTCGCAAGAGCGTAGCGCCCAGCTGACTACCCTCTTTCGGGAAAAAGAGCTGGGGCTTTATCGCTGGTTCGGCGAAGCACATGCGGCCGGCGAACTGATCAACATGCCGTCGCAGCTCGCCGCGGATCTGTTCGTGGGCATGCTCAAATCGTGCACGTACTGGCATGCGGTGATCGGCTGGCAAACCCCACCGGATGCGACAGCACAGGCAAAGATCGTCGACGAAGCTTGCGCGATGCTATTGGCGCGACTGGCGGACCTGCGCGCCGGCTAATACATGAGTCGGCCTCACCACTTCAGGGGACCTCTAAAAACCCTCTCCTACTCGTCAGCCCGACGATGAAAACCGAGGTTATCAGAGTTCCCTTCAGGCGCTTTCGGCCGCAGGCTTCGCCATGAAACGCCGATGCCGCAAGGTCACTTGCGCGAGGGTGAAAGCAATCAGGGCGCACCCGGCAATGCCTGCCACCATCGGCAAGGCCGTGCCATTGAAGAAGCGACCGATCACGCCGACGACGATAGCTCCAACGACGAATTGCATCGTGCCCATCATCGCCGACGCGGTACCGGCAATCTTGCCGTGCTCGTCCAATGCCAACACCGCCGTGCTCGGAATAACCAAGCCAAGAAAACCGTAGCCGACAAACAGCATGGCCATCAATACCGGCAATTGGGCGAACCCTGCGGCAACGACTGCCAGCAGCGCCAGCATCGTGATGGCGAAGCCGGTCACCGCGGTACGTACCACTTTTGCCAAGCCATGCTTTGCGCCGAACCGGCCGGCAAACTGCGCGGCCCCGATGAACGCGACCGCATTGATGGAGAAGGCCATGCTGTACTGCGTTTCGCTCAGGCCGTAGTGGTCGATCAGGATGAACGACGAATTGGCCAGATAGGCAAAGAAGCTGGCCACGCCGAACGAACCGATCAAGATCAAACCCAGATAATGACGATCGCGCAGCAGCACGCCATAGGAACGCAGGGCCGAGCCGACACTGCTATCCACGCGCAGCTCCGGTGGGCGCGTCTCCTTCAATACGGTCATGGCCAGGATCAAGCCGCACACAGCAGCCCCCGTCACCGTCCAGAAGATGCCGCGCCAGCTCGCGAACTGGATCACTAGGCTGCCGGTCAGCGGCGCCAGGATCGGCGAAACACTGAATACCAGCATCAGCAGCGCCATCAACCGCGCAGCATCATGGCCGGTATGCATATCGCGCACGATGGCTCGCGGAATCACCATGCCTGCGCAGGCGCCCAGGCCCTGGAAGAAACGAAACGCGATCAACGTATCGATATCCGGCGCCAACGCACAACCGATGCTGCACAAGGCAAACACAGTCAGGCCGAAATAGATCGGCACCTTTCGCCCGAACATGTCCGACAGCGGGCCGTACACAAGCTGCCCTACGCCAAGCGAGACAAAGAACGCCATCAAACTCAGCTGCGCGGTATCGACACTGGTATGCAGGCTCTCCTTGATGGAAGGCAATGCTGGCAGATACATGTCGATCGCAAACGGTCCGATCGCCGATAACAGGCCGAGAATGAGTGCCGCCCCAAGAAACCGGGAAGTCATGAAATATCCTTGCGCGCGACCAGGCAGGATGTCGCGTCTTCTATAGATGCAAATGGCGCGATCCAGGGATCGACGCGAGTACGGAGATTATTAAACCAGACGGTATTGAAATTCAAGTGCCGCGCGGCGAACGTCGATGCAGACTTGGAGGATAGCAGCGACTGCGCCGCTGGCGTGGTGCTCGATGTACGCGATAAGCTGGTCCCGCCCGACCTCCCCGTATCGTGTCGGGCCACATCGACCCACGTACGCCAAAGGAGGAAGAAATGGCTTTCTCTGCACGTGCCTCAAGTCCTGCCATCGCTGCCATCAACATCACACCGCTCGTGGATGTGCTGCTGGTACTGCTGGTCATCTTCATGATTACCGCTCCTGTCGTAACGCATAAGATCCGCAGCGACTTGCCGCGGCCGGGCGACAGTTTCATCGAACGGCCCGAGCCGATACGAGTTGCGATCGCTGGCGATGGCGGCCTTCGTTGGAACGATGCGCCGGTGACCGTCGCGCAATTGGATGCGCAGCTTGTCCTTGCGGGTGCGCGTACCGATCACCCGAGCCTCATGATCGATGCCGCCGATGAAGCGTCGTACCAAGCCGTAGCGCATGTGCTCGCACAGGCCAAATCGCAGGGGTTGAATTCGATCGACTTCATTGGGCGTTGAGAAGAACGTTGCTTGCGGAGTGAGGACTGGGGCGGACCGCCCACTCACCCCAACCCTCTGCCCCGGCGTAGCCAGGGAGAGGGACCAGTTACGCGAGTGCGAAACATTGAGGCGCACTTCAGGGAACCTCTAAAAACCTCTCAATCGCCCGAATATAGCGAAAGCGGATCCTATCGTTGTGGGAGCGACTTCAGTCGCGACAAGGACTTGCAGTGAGGCACGATTGTCGCGACTAAAGTCGCTCCCACAGAAAGCAAGTTTTTCGAGGTTCCCTTCAGTCAGGCTCCCTCTCCCCTGGCTATGCCGGGGGCTGAGGGCGAGGGGAACCATTCGAAGCCGTGCCTGGATGTCGATCCACCAGGACATCGCTCGTCTAGTTGTTGAACGTCCACAACGCCCCGGAGGCCCCATGAGCACCCGATTCCAACGCATCACGCCCTTCCTCTGGTTCAGCACGCAAGCTGAGGAAGCCGCTGCCTACTACACCGGTATTTTTCCCAACTCGCGTATCGTCGATGTCGTTCGTTATAGCGCAGAAGTCGCAAAGGCCTCAGGCCAGCCGGTCGGTTCGGCGATGACTGTCGCTTTTGAGCTGGACAATCAGCCATTCACCGCGCTCAACGGCGGACCGGTCTTCACATTCAATGAAGCCGTCTCGCTGGTGGTGCATTGCCAGGACGCTGAGGAAGTCGACTATTACTGGGACAAGCTGACTGCCGGCGGCCCGGTGGAAGCACAGCAATGCGGATGGCTGAAAGACCGCTATGGCTTGAGTTGGCAAGTCGTGCCCGAGGAAATGATCCAGATGCTCAAAGATCCGGATCCGGTCAAGGTCGCGCGCGTCGGCGCGGCATTGATGCAGATGAAAAAGCTCGATCTGGCCGACCTGCGCAAGGCCGCGGCGGGCTAACCCCTCAACCGTTCGCTAACGATATTTACGTAGCCCGCTTTGCTCCATCTCCTGCTTGCCGGAGGAGGTGCCCGGTTCACACGTAGCTTATCTGCCGTCGCAACCGCCATATCCCTGTCATATACGCTGCCTACGGTGGCTGGATGACACGCCGATCCCCCTGCCGCGGCCGAAGGGCTGCTTGCTCGCGTCTTTCCCATTCGTCTTTTTCGTGCCCAGGTACCGGCAGGAGCGCTTCGCCATGACGCTCAGCCGCCGCCGCTTTCTCGCCGGCATGGGTGGTCTCGCAGGCGCCTGTGCACTGGCAGACCTGCTTCGCGTCGCTCATGCGGACACGATGCACATGCATCGGCGCAGCAGCATGCCGACGCTCGCCGCACCCAAGGTGCCGATTGTCAATCCGGCACATCTGACGCGCTTCGTCGATCCGTTGCCGATACCGCCGCTCGCGCGCTCCACCGAGCAGCGCACGCACCCGGCCTATCCCGGTCGCAAACTCGCGTATCACCGCATCGACATGCGTGCGTTCAGCAGCAAACTGCATCGCGATCTTCCCGCCACACCGCAGTGGGGCTACCAAGGCATATCGCCCGGCCCAACCATCGAAGCCATGCGTGGTGAGCCCTTGTTGATCGAGTGGGCGAACGCGCTGCCGACCACGCATTTCCTGCCGATCGACCACAATATCCACGGCGCCGAACGCGAGCACCCCGACGTGCGCACCGTGACACACATCCACGGCGCACGCGCACCGGCGAGCAGCGACGGCTTTCCCGAAGACTGGTATGTCCCAGGGCATTCGCTGCTCTACCACTACCCCAATAGCCAGGACGCGGCCACGTTGTGGTACCACGACCACGCCATGGGCATCACCCGTCTGAATATCTATGCCGGTCTGTTCGGTGCGTTCATCGTGCGCGATCCGGAGGAAGAGGCGCTGGGCCTGCCTTCCGGCGAATTCGAACTGCCGCTCGTGCTCTGCGATCGCCTTATCGGCGAGGATGGCCAGCTTTATTATCCTGTCTCGGACGACCCCGAAGCCCCCTGGGTTTCCGAGTGCTACGGCAACGCCATGCTATGCAATGGCAGGCTGTTTCCGTACTTCGAGGTCGAACCGAGGCGTTATCGCCTGCGTCTGATCAATGCAGCCAATACACGCTTCTTCGATTTGTCGCTATCGCATGGTGCTTTCCATCAGATCGGTAGCGACCAGGGCTTGCTGCCGACCCCGCTGGAGCGCGCACGCGTGGAGCTCTATCCGGCCGAACGCGCCGATGTCGTGGTGGATTTCAGCGGCCTGGACGGCAAGACGGTACAACTTCGCCAGCAGGCCGATGCGATTTTGGAATTTCGTGTTCGCGATAAAGGCCGGCACGATACGTCAGTCTTGCCATCGACACTGCGCGCGGTGCCACGTATCGCCGCTTCGACATCGGTATGCGAACGCCTGCTGTCGCTCGGCGAGCAGGACGATTCGGGCGGCAATCCGATGATGATGTTGCTCGGCGGCAAGAGCTGGTCCGAGCCGATCACCGAAAAGCCCAAGCAAGGCACCACCGAGATCTGGAGCTTCGTCAACATCACCGGCGATACGCATCCGGTGCATTTGCATCTGGTGCGTTTCCAAGTGCTCGACCGTCGTCCGTTCGATATTTTCACGTGGAATGCACACCGCACGGTGAAGTACACCGGGCCTGCGCAACCGCCGCCGCCGCACGAAATGGGCTGGAAGGATACCGTGCGTGCGGATCCTGGCATGGTCACGCGCATCGTCGCGCGCTTCGACGGCGAACCGGGGCGCTATGTATGGCATTGCCACTATCTCGAACACGAAGACAACGAGATGATGCGGCCCTTTCAATTGCTGCCGGCCTGAGCACATTCAGCAACATCTTGCGAATAGACGTCTAAATCTACAGGTCAAATGTGACTGGCCACGCAACATTCGAGGCTGTAGCACGAACGTCACATAGATGGTCATCGCTGTCTTCGAAGCGCCAAAGCATCGTCATGTGACAAGACCACACTGCGTCGCGATCGATGCGACTCCCTATCAATGTCGCATGCGATCAATCAGGGGGACCACGCTCGATTCGCAACCTCCACGACGGATGTTGCTGGGGATCAAGTCATGTCCAAGATGTTCGACCGCAGGCGGCTCCATCCGCTGTTTCTCGGCATGTTGGCGACCGGCCTTGCCGGTGTCGTCAGCGCACAAACAACAATAGCTCCCGACAAAGACGCAGCTTTCAGGAAAGACATCCCGACCGCTCCGCTGCAGAGCCAGAAAGGCCTGCCCGGTGGCGTGGTAGTGCTGCACCAGCCCAAGCAAGGCTATTACAACAGCGACAAGACGCAGACACCGATCAAGCACGTGATTCTGCTGATCGGTGAAAACCGCACGTTTGACCATGTCTACGCCACCTACAAGCCTCCGCGCGGCGAGACGGTGTTCAACCTGCTGTCCGAAGGTATCGTCAACGCCGACGGCACACCGGGTCCGAACGTGGAACTCGCACGTCAGTTCCAGGCCACGCAGAGCGGCAATTTCGAAGTGGCGCCGACACGCACCACGCCTTATGAAAATCTGCCGCAGATGAACACCGGCGGCGCTCCGACCCAGGCACCGTTCGCATCGGCGGCGCAGGCTCAGTCGATCGAACCGGCCCTGCCCGACGATGCGTATCAGGAACTCGCCGAAGGCGGTACCGGCCTGCCCGGCGGCGTGCCCGACACACGCTTTCCGGCTACGCTGGTCAACGCGCCCGTCGATATGCACGCGTCGATCAGCTACAACGATTACGCCAACAGCCCGGTGCATCGCTTCTTCCAGATGTGGCAGCAGCTCGATTGCAATATCAAGGAAGCCACCACGCAGAACCCGAGCGGTTGCCGCGCGGATCTGTTCCCCTGGGTGGAAGTCACCATGGGCGCGGGTAACAACGGCGCCACGCAGACCGCGAACTTCACCGACCAGAGCACCGGCGAAGGTTCGACCTCCATGCAGTTCCTCAACATGAACAAGGGCGACGCACCCTACTTCAAGGAACTGGCCGAAAACTACGCTCTCAGCGATAACTTCCACCAGTCGGTGATGGGCGGCACGGGCGCCAACCACATCATGCTGGGCTACGGCACGCTGGTTTACTACGCCGACAGTAAGGGCAAGCCGGCCACGCCGCCGATCAACCAGATCGAGAACCCGAACTCGCAGCCGGGCACCAACAACTGGTGGGTGCAGGACGGCTACGGCGGCGGTTCCTACGTCAACTGCGCTGATGAGACGCAGCCGGGCGTGGCGTCGGTCAAGAAGTACCTGCGCTCGCTGCCGTACAAGACCTTCAAGGGCACCGACTGCAAAAAGGACGCCTATTACCTGGTCAACAACTACAACCCGGGTTACCTGGGCGATGGCACGCCGGCACCGCTGGGCGACCAGCAGTTCACCATGCCGCCTTCGAAGCAGGAGAACCTTGCCACGCTGCTCGAACGTCACCACGTGAGCTGGAAGTATTACGGTGAAGGTTGGGGCCAGGGTAAGGAGAACGGCGAAGCCGGCACCTTCTGCAACATCTGCGACCCGTTCCTGTACTCCACGCAGATCATGACCGATCCGGATCTGCGCGCGAACAACCAGGATATCAACGATCTGTACACCGATATCCAGAACAACACGCTTCCGGCCGTATCGATCGCCAAGCCGGACGGCATCCTGGACGGTCACCCGGCCTCATCGAAGCTGCAGTTGTTCGAAGGTTACGTGAAGAAGATTGTCGATATGGCCAAGGCCAATCCGAAGGTCTGGGCCGATACCGCCATTGTGGTGACGTTCGATGAAGGCGGCGGTTACTACGACTCGGGCTATGTGCAGCCGGTGGATTTCTTCGGCGATGGCACGCGTATCCCGACGCTGGTGATCTCCAAGTACTCCGAAGGCGGCCACGTGGTGCACACGTACTACGACCACGTTTCGTTCGACAAATTCGTCGAAGCCAACTGGGGGCTGCACGACCAGATCTCCGACCGCAGCCGCGACAATTTGCCGAACCCGATCTCGACGAAGCGCAATCCTTACGTCCCGGTCAATGCACCGGCGATCGGCAACTTGATGGACATGTTCGATTTTGGGAAGGGTAACGGCAAGGACAGCGTTACCGCGGCAATCACGGACTGATTGCTTCATTGACGCGAGCCGCCCTGCCTGGCCACCCAGGCAGGGCACTTTCTACTGGGAGTTGCTGTACGCGATGAATAACCCGCATCGATCGCATAACCGCCATTTACGATGGGCCGCCATGGTCATGCTCGCTCTTGCAGCGAGCGCCACGAGCGCTCACGCCGATCCCGGCGATTTCGGCGCCATGCCCGGCCTTTGGAAGATCGCCACCCGCTTGTTCCTGGGCGGCCACTGGTCCAAGCCCACCGTACAATGGCATTGCGTGGACGAGGGCGCCGACCCTTGGGCCTCCTTCGGCCATATCGACCTGCCCGGTGCCACCGACTGCCAGGCTGCCGACCGGCACCGCAGCAGCACCACCCTGGACTGGACCCTGCGCTGCCCCGGCAAGGCTACGATCGCCGCACGAGGCCATGTGGGCTTCGATTCGGCCGAGCACTACACGGCACGCCTGATCCGGCCTGACGGGGCCGACGCGGTCAGAATCGAGGGCAAGCGCTATGCCGCTTGTACCAGCCCGCAGGATTGATCCGGCTGACAAATTAGGCGTCTAGGCGTCCGACCCGGAATTTTTCCGATACCAAGCCCTGCCCCCGGACGGCACACTTATCCGAGCCGGTCCACCGGCCCGGCGATAAAAATAACCGGGGGGATTTATGCGCCGTATGACGCTATTGATCGTGCTGAGCCTGCTCGGCACTGACGCTGTCGCCGATACCGTGGCCGATACCGTGCCGCCGCCGACGGCGTGCGTCAATTTCGCCAGGCCGTTCTACCTGATCGCGCGAAACCGCGATCGCGGCGTTACCAAGTCCGCCGCGATGTCGAATTTCAAGCGCAACAAGAGCCACGAAGACGACGCCGATCCGAACGCGCCGGAAAACTGGATGGCCACGACAGTCAACGCGGTCTACAACTATCCGAACATCGCCCCCGAAGAACTGCAAAGCCGAGCGCTCAAGGCCTGCACGGTCGACGCGGCAGGCAAGATCCAGTTCAAGGGGCTGTAGCGCCACCAAGAACGATCTAAACGATCGTCGAAAAAAAACTGAACCGTATCCTCACTTCGCCCTAATAAGCGAGGCCGCATAGTGGCCTTGTGGGTCCTTTCCGCGTCCGAGGTCGCCGTCACATCATGTTCGCCAACACTACGACACCGACCTCATCCTCCGTCGACCGCTGGTTGCAGCGCATCCTGGCCGCTGTGCGGCATATCGCCAACGGCAAGCCCGAATGCAGCGCACAACCGCACCCGTTGACGCGTCGCCAGATTCTGTTGATGGAACAAGACCGCAAGCGCGCGGAAGCCAAGGCACGCTGCGCTGAACTGGCTCGCCAGGCCAAGCACAATAGGCAGCACGCGTAGCGCTTCCTCCCCTGAGCTCTCCTAACGGTTCGTCCTTTGCCACTTCGCCCCCCGCAGAGGGCGAGCCCCGCACCGGCGCACCGCGACTGCCTCACGACAAAAGGCGCCGGGCCCCGGCATCCGCCGGGATGACAGAGGTTCTTTGGGGATCCTCGGTATGGCTCCAGGGCATCTCTGGCGATGCGTCTATCAGCGCAACTGGCTGTCCTTGCTGCCGCGCCGATTGAATAGCTGCGCGCTCCGTTCGGCGTCCTGGGCTTCCTGACAGGTAACGCACAGGCGCACACCGGGTACGGCCTTGCGCCGTGCCTCGGGGATGGGGGCATCGCACTCTTCGCAATGCGTCAATCCTGGACCTTTACGCAATTGTTTGCGCGCACGCTCTACCGCGTCGCTCACGGTCGCGTCGATCTGATCCTGAACGGCGCCGTCGCCTGCCCAACCCGTCGCCATAGAGCCTCCGAACGCCTCTGCTACCGAGTCACAGCGTCAACATAGCGACGGGATTCGTAAAATCAAGCGCTTGGCCAGCTTGCCCGCGCGTCCAGGCACACAGGACCGTCACCTACGTTTCGAGTACATTGCTGTCCGGTGTGCCTGCGCCAAACCAAGGGCATGGCGCCATGTTAGGCACGACTTCCGCTCAGGTAAAAACACCCTGCACGCCAGGAGGATACGTCGATGACATCGAGCTCACCGGCCCGGCTTTTCCGGCACTGCGCGCTGCTAGCCGGCACGATGGCGATACTTGCCACGGCCATGCCCGCAGAGGCACAACGCTATCGTCACGGCTACCATCGCCCACCGCCGCCGCCCCACTACTACGGCCGCGATCGCCATCGCGGCAACGATACCGGCACCCTGATCGCCGGTGCTCTGCTCGGCGTGGTGGCGGGCGCGGCGATCGCCAACTCCCAATCCAACGCTTCGCGACCGCCCCCGGCGGTGGTCTACCGCGACCCGCCGCCACCGCCGCCACCCGGCGTGTATTACGACGACGGCTACTAAGCGAACGCTTGCCCGTCCGGCAAGTTCTCCCTGGACGATCGAATCGGAGTAACTACATGAACGACGCCATTGGCAAATTGGCCGTGTCTGCTTTGTTCGTACTCGGCTTGGCCGCACCGGCCGTGTGGGCGCAGCAAACGACCGCGCCCGGCACCGACATGAATACCGCACCCGCCACATCGCATGCGCAACGCCGTGCCGACGCGGTGGAACGCCGCATCGACGACTTGCACCAACAGCTGAAAATCACCGATCGGCAATCCAAGCAATGGGACGCGTTTGCCCAGGTCATGCGTGACAATGCGCAGAATACCAGCCAGGCTTTCCACGACCGCGCACAGAAGCTCGCAACCATGAGTGCGCCGGATGCGATGAAGTCGTATGCCGACCTGACCCAGATGCACGCCGAGAACATGAAGAAATTATCTTCAGCGTTCGGCGATTTATACGCCGTGCTTTCGGATGAGCAAAAGCAGACCGCCGATACGCTCTATCGCAACCAGAAGATGGGCGGACACCCTGGCAAGCCGCGGCATAAGGGCGGCAAACCTGCGAGTGCATCGACGGCTGGCCCGACGTCGTAACACCCGCTGCATCGATCGAAGCCCTCAGGTAGGGCTTCGATCGGGAACGTTCCAGATGCGCTCGGCGCGCACCCGCAATTGCGCCATCTGTGTATCGGTCGGAAAACTCCCGACCCGATAACGTTCGGGCAACAGGTCCGGCTCGGGCGACAATCCTCCCAGAACATCCATGGCCACATCCCAGGCAACCGAAACGATCTGCCTGGCCGTCGTGCAATAAAGCCAGAGGTAATCGGCGCGCGGCAGCAAAGCATCGACACCGCGCGTCCACTGTACCGAGCTGACGGAACCGCTCGTACCGACGCTGTCGGACAATCGATAGCTTGCTACGAAGAGATCGATGTTTTCATTTTCGTGGATGCGATCAAGCAGCTTCTTCTGATCGTCATAGACAGTCATATCGCCGCGATAGCGGATCTGGCGCAAACGCTCGGTAGCCGGGGCATCGCCATCGAACACCGACCAGCCATCGTCTTGCAGGCAGTACAGTCCGTATCCCAAGGGATGGGCCACCGTTTCCAACGCCTCGGCAGCAAGCTCCGTCAATGCGACCAGAGCGGCCGCGTCGTCCGACCCGGCGACCAGCAGGCAATCGCACGACGGGATGGCTATGACCGGCCTACCTTGCACCGGCAGACTACGAAGACGATCGTCGAGCAACAGGCGTGCCGCATCGAAACGATCCCGGCAGGGCGAACGCAGCACACCTTGACCGACCGGCTCGAACGTACCGGTGCTGCACGCGCGCAGATTATTCATGGCCAGCACCAACGCCCCGTCGAAATCCAATCCCCAGGCGTCCAGGCGATCCTGGCCCACGGGCTCGGCTTCGACCACAAGTACAATAACCAGCCGCCCGACAAAGGGGCGACAGGGAATCGAACGACAAGCCGGTTCGCCACGGACAAGACGGTCTTGCAGACGGGCAAATTCGAAGCCGGCGCCATCGCGGATTTGTGGCAGCAGGCGCTGCAGCGACGTGTCACTCGCAC
>NZ_DATCRY010000247.1:0-2358 GCF_036568765.1 Dyella sp.
TCCTGAGCTATGCCGACGGCCACGGCATCGACCGACGCCTGGTCGAGCGGCGCATCAAGGAACGGCGCCTGGCGCTGTACGAGCAGGCCGGCTGAGCCGGAAACACGAGGAGGATCGCCATGCACTACAAGGGCAGCTGTCACTGCGGCAAGGTCGCCTTCGAGGTCGAGGGCACGCTGGACAAGGCGATGGAGTGCAACTGCTCGCACTGCAGCCGCAAGGGCTACCTGCTGTGGTTCGTGCCGCAGGCGCAGTTCACGCTGCGCCAGGGCGAGGCCGATTTGCAGACCTATACCTTCAACAAGCATGTGATCCGTCACCAGTTCTGCCCGTCCTGCGGCTGTGCGCCGTTCGCCTACGGCAAGGACCGCGCGGGTAATGCGATGGCGGCGGTGAATGTGCGGTGCCTGGAGGGGGTGGATTTGGGGGCGATCACGCGGGTGGCGGTGGATGGGCGGTCGTTTTAGGTGAAGCGCGCCGGAGTTCGGGATGCCGCGACGAACAGGCAAAGTGTTCCATCAATTGCCGGCTAACGGCCGAGGCTGTGTAAAAACCTGGCGCGACGCTTGCAGATGATACGTCATCGGCAGGGAGTCACTGATGAAGCGATACATCGAAGGCGAAGACCGATCCCAGGCCACGTTGTTTCCGGAATCGCTGGACGACTACATCGCCCAGGACAACCCGGTCCGGGTGATCGAGGTGTTCATCGACGAACTGGACCTGGCCGAGCTGGACTTCGACGGGATGAAGCCGGAAGCCACCGGCCGGCCAGCCTATCATCCCGGGACGCTGCTCAAGATCTACATCTACGGCTATCTCAATCGGGTTCAATCCAGCCGGCGGCTCGAGCGCGAGGCTCAGCGTAACGTCGAGCTGATCTGGCTCACCGGCAAGCTGGCGCCGGACTTCAAGACCATCGCCGATTTCCGCAAAGACAACGGTCCGGCGATCCGCAAGGTGTGCAGCCAATTCGTCTTGCTGTGCCGCAACCTCAAGCTGTTCAGCGAGGCCATGGTGGCCATTGACGGCAGCAAGTTCAAGGCCGTCAACAATCGCGACAAGAACTTCACCCCCGCCAAACTCAAGCTGCGCATGCAGCACCTGGAAGAGAGCATCGGCCGCTACCTGGAGGAATTGGACCGTGCCGATCGCCAGCCTGCGCTGGTGAGCGAGGCACGGGTATCGCACATCAAAGACAAGATCGCCACGATCCGGGCGCACATGCGGCAGCTCAACAAGATCGGGAAGGAACTTGCGCAGGCACCGGACCAGCAAATCTCCCTGACCGACCCCGATGCCCGGTCCATGGCCACCCACGGCAAGGGCACCGGCGTGGTTGGCTACAACGTCCAGACCGCGGTGGATACCAGGCACCATCTGATCGTGGCGCATGAAGTCACCAACGCCGGCCACGACCGGGAGCAACTGTCTTCGATGGCCAAGCAGGCCAAGAATGTCCTCGACGCCCGGAAGCTGACCGCTGTCGCGGACCGAGGCTACTACCGGGGCGAGGAGATTCTGGAATGCGAGCAGAGCGGCATCACGGCCCTGGTGCCCAGGCCAATGACCTCGAACAACCGTGCGCAGGGCCTCTTCGACAAGCGAGACTTCCAATACATCTCGAAGAAGGATGAATATCGCTGCCCTGCGGGCGAGCGCGCCATCTGGCGATTCTCCACCATGGAAGATGACCGCACCGTGCACAAATACTGGTCGTCGGCGTGCCCCCGTTGTCCGCTCAAGGGCCAATGCACCACCGGCCCGTATCGCCGCATCACCCGCTGGGAACACGAAGGGGTGCTCGACCGGATGCAACGGCGGCTCGACCGCACGCCGCAGGCATCCCGTCTGCGAAGGCAAACGGTCGAGCACCCCTTCGGCACGCTCAAGGCCTGGATGGGCTCGACGCACTTCCTGACGAAGACCTTGCCCAAGGTCAGCACGGAAATGAGCTTGCATGTACTGGCCTACAACCTGAAGAGAGCGATACAGATCCTCGGGGTGCAGCCGCTGATGAAGGCGATGGCGGCGTAGCTCTCTTTTCTGCGCTTCTCGGTACGACGCCGGACGGCACTTCACCGCCGGTTTGCTCCATCGCCCAGGCCGGCTTAACCTCAACACGTCCGGCGCGCGCGTTTTCACACAGCCTCGGCCCTAAGCGGACGTTCACGAACGGCAGCTGTGGGGAGTTGCCCATGATAGATTGATAGGGGCATGACTAATTCGATATTGGATCGGCTAGAAGAAGCGCTTGCAGACACGTCGGATGTCTATGTTGGCGTTGGTGTAGATGCCAAGGAATACACTTCTGATCTGGTGTCCGATGTGCGTGCCCACCTGTGCACGCCATTCCCG
>NZ_DATCRY010000248.1:0-10415 GCF_036568765.1 Dyella sp.
CGCCGGGGCAGATCGATCCCAGTGCCAATGAAGGCGACCAACTTGCCTATCGCGTGCCGACGCAACCGAGCATGGACGGCAACACCGTCGATACCCAGGTGGAGCAGGCCGCGTTCGCCGGAAACACCGTGCATTACCAGGCCAGCCTGAGTTTCATCACCGCGCAGATCCATATGCTGCGCACCGCCATTACCGAGGGCCAGAGCTGATGTCCTCTTTATTCAAGATTTTCGATACCGCCGGCTCCGGCATGGCCGCGCAGTCGACGCGCCTGAACACCGTGGCCAGCAACCTGGCCAACGCCGATACCGTCAGCAGCACGCCCGATGGCGCCTACCGCGCCAAGGAGCCGTTGTTCGCTACCTTGCGCGACAACGCGCTGAAGGCCGCTGGCGCCGATCCCTCACAGGACGACGGTACATCCGGAGTGCAAACGCTAGGCGTTTCCGAAAGCCAGGCCGATATCCAGACCCGCTACGAGCCCGGCAATCCGATGGCCGATGCGGACGGCTACGTCTACGGCAGCAACGTCAATCCGATCGACGAGTTGGTGAACATGATCTCCGCATCGCGTTCGTACCAGAACAACGTCGAGGTCATGAATACCGCCAAGCAGCTGATGCTCAAGACGCTGGATGTCGGCAAATAAAGAGGGCACACGATGAGTACCGTCGGCACCAACAACACGACCAATACCAGCAACACCACCAATAGCGGCAATAGCAGCTCGAGCAGCAGTTCGCAGTCGGCTGGTATCAGCCAGACCGATTTCCTCAAGCTGCTGACGGCGCAGCTGCAGGCGCAGGATCCGACCAATCCGATGGACAATTCGCAGTTCGTCGCGCAGCTGGCACAGTTCAGTCAGTTGCAGGCCACGCAGGATCTGGACACCAACCTGCAGGCGCTCAGCTCCAATATCAACGCGTCGATGCAGACATCGCAGGTGATCAATTCTTCGTCGCTGCTCGATCGCAATGTGCTGGTGCCTTCGACCAGCATCACGCTGGACAGCACCAACAGCGCCACCGGCGCGGTGAACTTCCCGGCCGCCGGTACCGCCACGGTGACTATCAGCGACGCCGCGGGCAACGCGGTGCGTCACATTACCGTCACCAACACCACCGCCGGCCTGGAGCAATTCACCTGGGACGGCAAGGACGATAACGGCAATCCGGTGACGGGTTCGTCGTATTCGCTTTCGGCAAGCATCGGCAATACCGATGGCAGCAGCAGTTCGGCCGACACGTATGTGTCGGGGAAGGTGTCGGGTGTCGGCTTCGGCGGCGACAGTGTGGGCACCTATCTTCAAGTGACGGGCGTGGGCGGCGTGCCGCTGAGCCAGGTCGCGCAAATCCTCTGACGAACGACGTCCGAGCGCTTTACTTCTTCGAGGAACCAACTCATGGCACTGAATCAGGCACTCAGTGGTATCAACGCGGCCCAGGCCGATCTGAACGTCATCGCCAACAATATTTCCAACGCCAACACGGTGGGCTTCAAGGGCTCGCGTGCCGAGTTCGCCGATATCTACGCGGTGACCGGTCTGAATCTCAATGCGACGGCGGTCGGCGGCGGCACACGTCTTTCCGATGTGGCGCAGCAATTCACGCAAGGCGACACGGAAACGACCGGTAACAGCCTGGATATGGAGATCAACGGCAACGGCTTCTTCGTGCTCAACACGGGCGCCGGCCTTGCCTATACCCGCGCGGGCGATTTCAAAAAACTCGACGACGGCACCGTGGTCAGCAATGACGGCTACAAGCTGCAGATCTATCCGCCGACCGGCAACGGTACGTTCGACATGAGCACGCTCACCAATCTGCAGCTTGTCACTTCGCAGAGCACCGCGAGCGCAACCACGAATGCCAGCATCGTTGCCAACCTGCCGGCCAGCGCGTCGCCGCCGACCGTCACGCCGTTCAACCCGACTGACGTCAACAGTTACAACAACGCCACCACTTTCTCGGTGTTCGATTCGCAGGGCGGCACGCATCAGGCCACGGTGTACTACGTCAAGACCGGCACCAACACCTGGGACACGCATCTGTATGTGGACGGCCAGTCGGCCGACACCACGCCGCCGCAACAGCTCACCTTCGATGCGTCAGGCCAGATCGCTACGCCGACCACCGGCAACCTGGCGTACAACTCGATCAACCTGGGCAACGGCTCCAACCCCTTGACGCTGTCGCTCAATTTCACCAATACCACGCAGTTCGGCACCGATTACACCCCGGGCACGATCACCAAGGACGGCTCGGAAGCCGGCACGCTGACCAATATCGATATCGATAGCTCCGGTGTGGTCACGGCGCATTACTCCAACACCACCAGTGCCGTGCTGGGCCAGGTCGCAGTGGCGAATTTTTCCAACGTGCAGGGCCTGCGTCAGCTGGGCAATACCAACTGGGCAGCAAGCAGCGATTCGGGTACGGCGGTGATGGGCACAGCCAATACCGGCCAGTTCGGCGGCATCCAGTCGGGCCAGCTCGAGTCCTCGAACACGGCCGATACCACCGCGCAGCTGGTCGACATGATCCAGGCGCAGCGTGCCTACCAGGCCAATGCGCAGGTGCTGTCGACCGACAATACGTTGGCGTCGTCACTGTTCAACGCCGTTTCGCGCTAAGCGACCGATAGGGGACCGCCGTGGACCGTTCCGTCTATGTAGCGATGACCGGGGCGACGCAGATCATGCGTGCCCAGGAGGCCGTCAGCCACAACCTGGCCAATGCTTCCACGGTCGGTTTCAAGTCGCAGTTGAGCGCGTTTCGCAGCGTGCCGGTGCTTGGGCAGGGCATGGGGACGCGTATCAACGCCGTCGCCCAGGGCATTGGCCAGGATACCGCGCAGGGGCCGGTGACCACCACCGGCCGCCCGCTGGACGTTTCCGTGCAAGGCAACGGCTGGATCGCGGTCCAGACGCCGGACGGCAACGAAGGTTATACACGTGCCGGCGATTTGCAGCTCACCGCCGATGGCGGCCTGACCGATGCGCTCGGCAATCCGGTACTGGGCAATAGCGGCCCGATCAATATCCCAGATGCTGCGCAGATCGTCATCGGCAATGACGGCACCGTGTCCACAGTGCCGCTGGGGCAGGGGCCCGATTCGGTCTCCACGATCGATCGTATCCGTCTGGTCAATCCCGATCCGGCGCAGATGCAGGTAGGCGCCGATGGCCTAATGCATATGAGCGACGGTACGCAGGCACCGGTCGACGCCGACGTGCGTCTAACTTCCGGCACCTTGGAAAGCAGCAACGTCAATCCTTCGACGGAGCTGGTAAAGATGATCTCGTTGTCGCGGCAATACGACATGCAAGTGAAGTCGATTCGCACCTCCGAGGACGATGCCGACTCGGCCAAGCAGTTGCTGCAAGCCAGTTAAAAGTTGCTGTTTTTTCTGCTTTTTGTTCGTCATTCCCGCGAACGCGGGAATCCAGCGCCTTACAGCCAGCGCAAGAGTGGCATGAAGGTTGCCTAATGCTTCACTGAACTGTTCCGGAGCACAGCCATGCTTTCTTCCTTGTGGATTGCCAAGACCGGCCTCGATGCGCAGCAGACGCGCATGGACGTGATTTCCAACAACCTGGCCAATGCCAATACCACGGGGTTCAAGAGTTCGCGTGCCTCGTTCCAGGATCTGATCTACCAGAACAAGGGCCAACCCGGCGGGCAGACCACGGAGCAGACACAGTCGCCGACCGGCCTGATGCTCGGCACCGGCGTAAAGATCGTCGGTACGCAGAAGATCTTCACCCAGGGCAACCCGACGCAGACCGATAATTCGCTGGATCTGGAAATCGGCGGCAACGGCTTCCTGCAAGTGAGCATGCCCGACGGCACCATTGCCTATACGCGCGACGGCTCGCTGCATCAGGATCAGAACGGTCAGTTGGTGACGTCCGACGGTTATCCGCTCGAGCCGGCGATCACACTGCCACCGAACATGAACAGCGTCACCATCGGCACCGATGGCACCGTTTCGGTAACGACCAATGGTACGACCGCAACACAGACTGTCGGCACGATCCAGCTGGCCGACTTCATCAATCCCGCTGGCTTGCAGCCGATGGGGCAGAACCTTTATCTGGAAACTGCCTCGAGCGGTACCGCGCAAACCGGGCAGCCCGGCCTGAACGGCATGGGCACGATCACCCAGGGTTCGCTGGAATCTTCCAACGTCAACGTAGTGGAAGAGATGGTCAACATGATCGAGACCCAGCGCACTTACGAAATGAATTCCAAATCCATCAGCAGCACCGATCAGATGCTGCAGGACCTGACGGACAAGTTATGAGCACGAACCTGTTCTCGCGCCTGGCGCTGGCCGGGCTGTTTGCCTCGGCGCTGGCCGGATGCGCGATGGACTCGCCGCACAAGGACGACGCCGAATGGGCGGCCACCGCACCGATCGCACCTGCCGCCGCGCCGGCAGCGGATGGCTCGATCTTCCACGACGAGCAGAACATGGAACTGTTTTCCGATCCGCGCGCGCATCGCGTCGGCGACATCTTGACTATCACCCTGGTCGAAAGCACCCAGGCGAGCAAGAAATCGGAAACCAGCACCAGCAAGACCGACAAGAGCGGCATCGATGCGCCCACCATCCTGGGTCAGACACTCAAGCTCGGCGGTAATCCCGCCAATATCAGTACCAACGCGGCGCGCAGCTTCGACGGTAATGGCAGCAGCAGCCAGAGCAATCAGCTGACCGGCCAGATTACGGTGACTGTCGCGCAGCGTCTGTCCAACGGTAATCTGCTGGTGCGCGGCGAGAAATGGCTGACCATCAACCAGGGCCAGGAACTGGTGCGGATTTCCGGCATTGTGCGTGCGCAGGATATCGGCCAGGACAATAGTGTGCCTTCGACCCGCGTGGCCGATGCGCGCATTGCCTATACCGGTCGCGGGACCTTGGCGGAGGCCAATACCAAGGGCTGGCTGTCACGCTTCTTCAGCTCCAAGTGGATGCCGTACTGATGAATATCCGCAGCGCGATAGGGGGTCTTGTCATCGGTGTGGCTGCGATGCTGGCTATGCCCAATGCGCACGCCGATAAAGTGCGCGATCTGGCACAAGTAGCCGGCGTGCGCAGCAACCAGTTGGTGGGCTACGGCCTGGTGGTCGGTTTGGACGGTAGCGGCGATCAGACCACGCAGGCACCGTTTACCACGCAAAGCCTGGAAAACATGTTGCAGCAGTTCGGGGTTACGGTGCCGGCCAATGTTCGTCCGCAGTTGAAGAACGCGGCAGCGGTGACCATCACCGCCGAGTTGCCGCCATTCGCCAAGCCGGGTCAGACCATCGATGTGACCGTCGCTTCGATCGGCAACGCCAAGAGCATTCGCGGTGGCGAGTTGCTGATGGCGCCCTTGCGCGGCGCCGATGGCAATACCTATGCGATCGCCCAGGGCAGCGTGGTGGTCGGCGGCGTCAGTGCGCAGGGAAAGAGCGGTTCCAGCGTGCAGGTGAATATTTCTGCCAGCGGTCGTATTCCCAACGGCGCCACGGTGGAGCGTAGCGTGGCTTCGTCGTTCAATCAGGGCGGCGACTTGATGCTCAATCTCAATACGCCCGATTTCGTCACGGCCGCGCGCATCACCGATGCGATCAATCGCGCTTACGGCGCGGGGACCGCGCATGCTCAGGATGGCGGTTCGGTTGTCGTGCGCGGGCCGGTCGATCCGTCGCAAAAAGTGGCCTGGCTCGGCGCGATCCAGGCGCTCGATGTGACGCCGGGCGATGCGCCGGCGCGCGTCGTGGTCAATTCGCGTACCGGCACGGTAGTGATCGGCTCGGATGTGCGTGTCAGTGCGGCCGCCGTCGCGCACGGCGCCATCCAGGTAACCATCAGCGAGCAGCCGTCGGTCAGCCAGCCCAACGCTTTCAGTCAAGGGCAGACCGCGATCGTGCCCAATAGCAGCGTGTCGGTCAGCGAGGACGGCGGCCACATGTTCAAGTTCGGCCCCGGCGCCAGCCTCGACGCCATCGTGCGTGCAGTGAACCAGGTGGGTGCGGCGCCGAGCGATCTGATTTCCATTTTGCAAGCGCTCAAGCAGGCCGGTGCGCTGCATGCCGAACTTGTCGTGATCTGACATGGCGGTCAACGACGCCACCCTGCAAAGCGTCAATACCTGGACCGAATTGTCCGGGTTCAATGGCATGCGCGCCGCGGCGCAGAGCGATGCCAAGTCGGCGCTGCCGGCGGTCGCCAAGCAGTTCGAATCGATCTTCACCCAGATGATGCTCAAGTCGATGCGCGACGCCAGCCCCGGCGACGGGCTGACCGATAGCCAGGCCGGCGACACATGGCGCGATATGTTCGACCAGCAGCTCTCGGTCAATCTCTCGCAGCACGGCAACGGGCTGGGTATTGCGCAGATGCTGATCAAGCAGCTCGGCGGCGGTAAGAGCGCTACGTCTGCCGATGCGATGCAGACGAAGCTCGACTCGGCAGCAAGTGCCGTTACATCCGCGGCACAGAAGGTCGAGCCGTTCCTTCCTCAAGGCGCTGCCGATTTTGTCGCCAAGCTCTTGCCGCATGCGCAGGAAGCCGCGCGCAAGCTGGGTGTTTCCGTGCGTGCCGTGCTGGCCCAGGCTGCGCTGGAAACCCAGTGGGGACAGCATATGCCGCACGGAAAAGGGCAGAGCAGCAACAATCTTTTCGGCATCAAGGCCGGCGGCAGCTGGGACGGCAAGAAGGTCAACGTCTCCACGCTGGAGTACGAAGACGGCGTGGCGGTGCGCAAGCAAGCGCAATTTCGTGCCTACGACTCGGCGGGCGAATCCTTCGACGACTATGCACGAATGATCAGCGACAACCCGCGTTATGCCGCAGCCAAGGGTCATGGCGACGATGTGATGGGTTTTGCCCGCGGACTGGTCGCAGGCGGTTACGCCACCGACCCCTCCTATGCGCACAAGCTTGCGGCGATCGCCAATGGCCCGGTGATGCGTCA
The DNA here is from genome assembly GCF_036568765.1 of Dyella sp. Taxonomy (GTDB): domain Bacteria; phylum Pseudomonadota; class Gammaproteobacteria; order Xanthomonadales; family Rhodanobacteraceae; genus GSA-30. Next base: position 6,968 of record NZ_DATCRY010000248.1, read on the forward strand.
GGCCCTGGCCAAGGTCCAGCAAGCCATGCAGAGCGCCTCCGCTACGGCGGACAAGGCTGCCGGCGCGGTGGCCGACGCGGTTGGGCAGGAGATCGATCAGGCGCTCGATGTACTCAAGAACGTAGTCAATTTGCCGACACCTCTCTAAGCAACGCTCCAGGATCGTTCCATGGCGAACATGCTCAACATCGGTGTTTCCGGCCTCAATGCAGCCCAGATCGGGTTGAACACGGTCGGCAACAACCTCGCCAACGTCAACACGGATGGCTACAGCCGCGAAACGGTGGTGCAGTCCGAGCGTATCGGCCAGCCCGATGGCCGCTTTACGATCGGAGGCGGCGTGGATGTGGAATCGGTGCAGCGCGCCTATTCCAGCTATCTGACCAGCGCGGTGTGGCAGCAGAATTCGAGCCTGCAGCGTGCCAACACCTACAACGACCTCAACACCGCGCTGAACGGCATCCTGAGCGGCAGTGGCGACCTGCAAGGTGCGCTGGACGATTTCTACGGTGCGTTCAGCACGCTGGCCGATGCTGCCGGCAGCTCCTCCAGCCGCACAGCGGCGCTCGGTAGCGCCGATTCGGTCACAGCGTTGTTCAACACATTGGGGCAGCAGCTTTCCCAGCAGCAGACGCAGGTCAATAGCCAGATCAGCGATACGGTCAAGAGCGTCAACGACGTTGCCAGCCAGCTTGCCAGTCTCAACGCGCAGATTCGCCAGAGCCCGCCGGGGCAAGTACCCAACGCGATACTCGATCAGCGCGACGGCCTGGTAAAGACCCTGTCGGGATACATGGGCATTTCGACCGTTCCCGAAAGCGACGGTACGATCAGTGTCTATACCTCCAGCGGGCAGAGCCTGGTGGCAGGTAACAAATCCTTCCCGATCTCCTCCGGCAAGAACGCCTACGATCCGGGCCAGACCGATCTTTACGACAGCGCCGGCAACGACATCACCACCAAACTGAGTGGCGGCTCGTTGGGCGCCTTGTTGGACTATCGCAACAACGTGCTCAATCCGGCACAGAACCAGCTTGGCCAGGCGGCCATTGCGTTGTCGTCCAGTATCAATGCGCAGCAGGCCAAGGGCCTGGATCTTAACGGCGACCTGGGCAGCCCGATCTTCAATAGTCCGCAGCCCAACGTGTTACCGTCGACCAAGAACACGGGCACGGCGAATGTGTCTGCCAGTATTACCGACGTTTCCAAGCTGACCTCGTCCGACTACAACCTCAGTTACGACGGCACGAACTGGAGCCTGCATACCACCACCGGTCAAAGCGTGGCATTGACTACCAATCCGGACGGTAGCTTTTCGGCCGATGGCCTGACCTTCAAGGTGAACAGCGGTACCGCGCAGGCGGGCGACAGCTTCCTGATCCAACCCACGCGCAATGCGGCGAGCGGGCTGCAGGTGATCCAGACGGATCCAAACAAGATCGCTGCCGCGGCGGCGTTGACGGCGAAGGCGGGTAGTGCCAACACCGGCAATGCCACGGTCGGCTCGATTGCCGTAAGCGATTCGACCAACGCCGCCTTGCTCAACAATGCCAAAGTCACGTTCACCTCAGCCACGGCTTATCAGGTGACCGATGCCAGCGGCAATGTCTTGTCCAGCGGCACCTATACCGCAGGACAGCCGATCGACGTCAACGGCTGGAGCCTGACCTTGAACGGCACGCCCGCGGCCAGCGACAGTTTCGACATCGCGCCGAACAGCAATGGTCTGAACGACAATACCAATGCGCTGGCGATGGCCGGCCTGGCCGACGGCGGCGTGCTCGACGGCGGCAAGACCTCGGTGATCGGTTCGTACTCCAACCTGACCACCTTTATCGGTACCGCCGGTAGCCAGGCGGCCAGCAACCTGAGCACGCAGACCAGCCTCTACAACCAGGCCATGTCGGCGCAGCAAAGCGTGTCGGGCGTGAACATGGACGAAGAAGCCGCCAGCATGATCAATTACCAGCAGGCCTATCAGGCCTCCGCGCAGGTCATTTCAACCGCACAAACCATCTTTGCCAGCCTGCTGCAGGCGGTACAGGGCTAAGCCATGCGCATATCCACCAGCTGGCAGTTTCAGCAGTCCGTCAACACGATGCTCGATCAGCAGAGCGCGCTGGCGGCGACGCAGAACCAGGTATCGACGCAGCGGCGTATCAATGTCGCCTCGGACGATCCGGCAGGCGCCGCGCAGATGTTGAGCTTGAACCACATCCTGGCGAGCAATGCGCAATACAGCAGCAATATCGATGCGGCCAATACGCGGTTGACCACCGAGGGCGGCGCGCTGGATTCGGTGACCGATCTGCTCGATCGTGCGCGCACCCTGGCGTTGACGGGCATCAACGGTTCGCTCTCGCCGAGCGATCGGGCCAATATGGCGACCGAGTTGACGCAGATCCGCGATCAGCTGGTGCAACTGGCCAATACTACGGATAGCAACGGTGCGGCCCTGTTCGCCGGCACCAGTACTACGACGGTGCCATTCGCCAAGAATGCCAGCGGTACGGTCAGCTACAACGGCAACGACGGTCAACAGGCCACGGCGATCGGTTCGGGCCTGCAAGTGGCTATCGGCGATGCGGGCAGCTCGGTATTCATGAACTTGCCTGCCGGTAACGGCTCGTTTGTCGCCAGCGCGGGCAGCGCCAATACCGGCACCCTGATTGTCGGCGATAACAGTGTTACCGATTCCGATGCCTGGAATGCGGCCAAGACGGCTGCCGGCGGCACGATCAATATCACTTTCGGCACCGGCGGCGCCTGGACTGCCACCGACGCGAGTGGGAATCCGCTCCTGGATACCAGTGGCAACCCTATCGGCGGTACGTATTCCGATGGCGGCAGTATCAGCTTCGACGGCGTGTCGATGGATCTGAGCGGTACGCCGAATGCGGGCGACACGATCAGCGTGCAGAGCGGGCAGAGCCAGGATGTCTTCAGCACATTCAATAATTTGATCTCGGCCTTGGGCAGTGGCGCTAGCGATGCGCAACTGGCCAATTCGATCAACCGGCAACTGGAATCGATCGACCAGGCGCAGACCAGTGTGACCAATACGCAGGTGTTGATCGGCAATCGACTCAATACGCTGGATCAGCAGAATACAGCGTATTCGGATTTGAACGTGACCTACTCGTCCGCCCTATCGGATGTGCGCGATGTAGATCCGTATACCGCGATCAGCAATCTGTCCCTGCAGTCATCGGCGTTGCAGGCTTCGCAGCAGTTGTTTGCGCAGATGAAGTCGATGACGTTGTTTAGTTATCTGAAGTGACGACTGCTCGCTGACGCATCGCGAGCGCCCCTCACCCCAACCCCTGAGGTATCCCCACGTTTTTCACGTAGAGATGCCGGTGTACACCCAAGTCAGAGGACCGCTGGAGATGGCTCGGATGAATTGCCGTAGTTGGTTTTTGGGAGGCCACCAGAGGTGGCGTTTGAG
>NZ_DATCRY010000249.1:0-2625 GCF_036568765.1 Dyella sp.
CGCCCACGTGCGCAGGATAGCGAGAGGTTTTTTGGAGACTCCTTTCTGTCGCGACGGCCGTGCCTTATGGCAAGACCGTGTCGCCAAGATAGGGAGGGCTTCCGAGCGCGGGAGCTACGCTGGGTTTAGTACCGGCGGTACTGCAATGCCTCGGCCAGGTGACTGACATCCAGTGCCGCCGTGCCGCCGTCCAGGTCGGCAATCGTTCGCGCTACGCGCAGAGTGCGGTGATAGGCCCGCGCCGATAATCCCAGGCGCTCCAAGGCAGCGTCGAACCAGCGCCGCTCCGCCGGGCCCAGCGCACAGTCGCGCTCCAGCTCCCGCGTACTGATTTCGGCATTGGGTTGGCCGGCCCGCATCAGGGCCTGATGTCGCCCCTTGAGTACGCGCGCGCGCACCGTGGCGGAATCCTCATCTTGCGCGCCACGCGGCGCACCGATTTCCGAAACCGGTACCCGCGGTACTTCCAGCGACAGATCGATGCGGTCGAGCAACGGACCGGAAACACGATTGCGATAGCGCTGGATCTGGTCCGGCGTGCACCGGCAACGCTGACGCGGGTCGCCAGCATAGCCGCAAGGGCAAGGATTCATCGCCGCGACCAATTGAAATTGCGCGGGGAATACGGATTGGCGTGTTGCCCGCGAAATAGCGATATGCCCGGTCTCCAGTGGCTCGCGCAACACATCGAGCACGTGCCGGGTGAATTCCGGTAGTTCGTCCAGGAACAACACGCCATTGTGCGCAAGCGAGATTTCACCCGGCCGCGGGTCCGAGCCGCCACCGACAAGGGCTGCCGCCGACGCGGTGTGGTGCGGCGCGCGGAACGGGCGACGACGCCAATAGCGCGGATCGACTTCCTGCCCCGCGACGGACAGCACGGCACAGGTTTCCAAGGCCTCCGATTCGGTGAGCGGCGGCAGGATGCTCGGCAGGCGCGCGGCCAGCATTGTCTTGCCGGTACCGGGGGGGCCGACCAGCAGCAGGTGGTGACCGCCGGTGGCGGCGATTTCCAGCGCGCGGCGCGCCTGCGCCTGACCGCGCACATCGGCCAGGTCGAGGCCGAACTCGTCGCCGGACTCGATCGCCGTGGCGGGCTGAGGTAGATCCTGCGCACCGTGCAGCCAGCCACAGACTTCCGAAAGCGTATCGGCCACGCGCACATCGACCTCGGGGATCAGTGCGGCCTCCGCGGCGTTCGCACGAGGCACCACCACACGCCGTCCGCGCGCGCGTGCGCGCAACAGCGCCGGCAATACCCCGGACACACCGCGCAGCGCGCCCGACAGCGCCAGCTCGCCGAGAAACTCGCAATCGTCCAGCTTCTCGCGCGGCACCTGACCGCCCGCAGCCAGGATGCCCAGCGCGATAGCCAGATCGAAGCGGCCGCCATCCTTGGGCAGCTCGGCCGGTGCGAGATTTACAGTAACGCGCCGATTGGGATATTCGAAGGCGGCGCTCTGAATAGCCACACGCACGCGATCGCGCGCTTCACGCACTGCCGCTTCGGGCAAACCTACGATATGTGTAGCCGGCAGGCCGCCGGACAGATGCACTTCAACCATCACCTGCGGCGCGGCAACCCCTGCCTGGGCGCGGCTCAATGTGACGGCAAGGCTCATGATGTACGGTCGTCTCCCGAAAGCCAGACATCCTTCGGAGACGGCTTTGCTGCATCGGCCTGATTGCAGACACGCGACATCCCTGTGCTCCTGTCAGCCTGCATAAAACAGCCGCCCCCGACCATTCTCGGGGTGAGGGTGACGATCGGAGGCGGCTCCCGGAAAGTGGGCTACCGCCTGAGCATCAACCCGGGGCGTCAGCCTCTAAAGCTGCGACGCGACGTTCGAGCTCCTCCACTTTAGCCCGGGTACGGGCCAATACTTGGGTTTGAACGTCGAACTCTTCGCGTGTGACTAGATCGAGGCGGCGCAATCCTTGTGCCAGGACATCGCTGAAATTGGCGCGCAAATCCTTATGCGCCTCTGCCAGTCCTGGCGGAACCAACGAAACAAGTCGCAGGGCAAGTTGATCGATATCCCGCCTATCCATCATGGTAGGCACCTCGAGCTTGTCGAGGAAAAGTGTATGAGATGGAGAAAATCCGCCGCCATCATCCTGCTCCACTAAACTGTGTAGGAATTTTCCTACATATCCGCCATGGTGGCGATAACTGGCTCCCGACAGGCAAAATGTGCCGTTAGAGCCGAACTGGACGAGATCCCTATGAAGCTGGTCGTGGCAGTCATCAAACCCTTCAAGCTGGACGACGTCCGCGAAGCCCTCGCCGAGGTCGGCGTGCAGGGTATCACCGTCACTGAGGTCAAGGGCTTCGGCCGCCAGAAGGGCCATACGGAGCTGTACCGCGGCGCGGAGTACGTGGTCGACTTTCTGCCCAAGATCAAGCTGGAAGTTGCCGTAGGCGACGATCAGGTCGAGCGGGTGGTCGAAGCGATCCAGAACGCGGCGCGCACCGGCAAGATCGGCGACGGCAAGATCTTCGTCACCCCGTTGGAGCAGGTGATACGCATACGCACCGGCGAGCTGGACAACGACGCGCTTTGAAGCCTCAGGGCGGGGGCATGACACCCCGCTCCTGCTCGAAGCGGCGGTGATGGATCAGCA
>NZ_DATCRY010000250.1:0-4016 GCF_036568765.1 Dyella sp.
TCCTCGGCCTGATACTTACCACCGCCGTACTGCACTTCACGCCACACGACGTCTGGGCGCATCTACTGGTGATGGGCCTGCTGTGCATGATCTTTCGCTATTTGGCCACGGCACACTATGGCGTTGCGGTGGCCGCCCTGACCGGCACGGTAGTGATCATGCTTTCGTTCGAAGGCGTCAACTCCGCCGATGCGGTGCTGGACCGCGTCCTCAATACCGTGCTGGGCAGCGGCATGGCGCTGCTTGCGTACGTGTTATGGCCCAGTTGGGAACGCGGCCGGGTGCGCTTGTCGCTGGCCGAAATGGTGCAGGCCTACGCCAATTATCTGCGCGCTCTGGCTCGCTTCGACCAGCGCGATGCGCACCGCGAAATGCGCACTGCAGCACGCACCGCGCGCAGCAACGCACAGGCTTCGCTCGATCGCATGCGCGTGGAGCCGGCGACACCGCGACATCTGCGCGAGCTGGCCGACGCCTTGTTCGCCAACGGCAATCGCCTTGCACGCACCTGCATGACGCTCGAAGCGGTGATCGACAACCACTCCGCGCTGCCCGAACAAGCTGAAGTGTGCGCCTTCGTCGAGCGTGCTGCCGAAGTGGTGAGCAGCGTCGCCGTCGCGCTACGAGAGGACCGGCCACAGGCACCTCAAGCCGATTTGCGCACGCTGCAACGCAGCCTGGCGACCTTGCTCACCATGGCCGAAGACCGCGCGACCGCCGAATCGCTCGCGCGCATCAGCGATCGCCTGGTGGACAACGTCAATACCCTGGCACACGTCGCCGGCCGTACCCACGACGCAACCGCCCAACAGGCGCGCAGCCCCGCCACTGGCTAGCCAGCAACATACGCTGCGGCGGGGCAGCATGCCCGGCGATGGCGGAGCCTCTACACTCTCGTCATGCTGAAAATCGATACTCATGCCCATATCCTCCCGCGCGACTGGCCCAATCTGGCGGCCAAGTACGGCGACGAGCGGTTCCCGGTGATGATGCACGATGACGGCCGGCACCGGATTTACAAAGACGGCCGGTTCTTCCGCGAAGTCTGGGAGTCGGCCTTCGACCCGCAGCACCGCATCGACGATTACCGGCGCTTCGGCGTGGATGTACAGGTCGCTTCCACCGTACCGGTGCTGTTCTCTTATTGGGCACCCGGCTACCAGGCGCTGGAGCTGCACCGACACTTGAACGATCACACCGCAGGCCTGTGTCGTGACTACCCACGCCACTACGCCGGCATCGGGACGGTACCGCTGCAATCGCCGGACCTGGCGATCCGCGAACTCGAACGCTGTATCGACGAGCTCGGCCTGCAAGGCGTACAGATCGGCTCGCACTGCAACGACTGGAATCTGGACGCTCCGGAACTGTTCCCGTTCTTCGAAGCGGCAGCCGACCTGGGCGCGGCCGTACTGGTGCATCCCTGGGACATGATGGGGAGCCCGAGCATGCCCAAATACTGGCTGCCCTGGCTGGTCGGTATGCCCGCCGAGCAGTCGCGTGCCGCCTGCTGCCTGGTATTCGGCGGCGTGCTCGAACGCCTGCCGCGGCTACGGGTGATGCTGGCTCATGGCGGCGGAAGTTTCCCCTGGACCATCGGCCGGATCGAGCACGGCTTCCGTATGCGCCCCGATCTGGTTGCTACCGACAACCCGCGCAATCCACGCGATTATCTCAAGCGGCTGTATTTCGATTCCTGCGTGCACGACCCGCAAGCCCTGCGTTACCTGCTGGATGTGACCGGGGTCGAGCGCGTCATGCTCGGCACCGATTATCCTTTCCCGTTGGGCGAACAGCGTCCGGGCAGCGGCATCGATGCCCTGGCGCTGGACGACAGCCAGCGCGCGCGGCTGTTTCATGGCACCGCGCTGGAATGGCTTGGGCTACCGTTGCAGCGTTTTCAAACTTTCTCTTAAAGGGATCTACCGAGCATGGGCTTCTTGCGTAATGCCATTGCCTCCGGCGCACTGCTGCTTGCTGGCGGCGCGTTACACGCTACCGACGTCGCCATGGCTGGCGGCAGCATCCATTTCAGCACGCCCGACAGCTGGGTCGGCATCATGGAAACCCAGGGCGACCCCGAAGTGCGCGTCTTCCAGGTGCCCGACCCGTCGCCTACGGCCAACAATACGCTGGCTCGGGTCACCGTGACGGTCAAGGACGTGGCCGACCTCCCCGGATTCCAACAATACGTCAATGCAGCCACCGACAAAGCCAAGGCCTTGAGTGGCTACAAGGCCATCACCAGCACCACCAATACGCGTGGCCCAAGTACGTTCGAATACACCGCGCAGGAGAACGGCGTGCAGTTCGCTTACATGGAGCGTTACTGGATGAAGGGCAACCATGCCGTGCAATTGCGCTGCGTTCGTCCCGCGCAGAGTCAGGCGGGCGCTGGCTGGCGTGCCGACTTCGACAAAGGCTGCGCGGCGGTGTCCGACCGCCTGCAACAGTGATTCATTCCACGGCCGTTTCGTTCGCCGGAACAGAGAGACCGCATGTCCACGAGCTACGAAGCTACCCGCGCCTGGGCGCAAGCTGCCGACCGAGCCGATCCGCTGCGCGCGTTTCGCGACGAGTTCCTGATTCCGCCGCACGGCCACGGACAAACTCATTATTTCTGCGGCAACTCGCTCGGCCTGCAGCCGCGCGCCGTACGTGAAGCGATCGGCGAGGAGCTCAGCGACTGGGCCGAACTTGCCGTCGAGGGGCATTTTCGCGGAAAGCGTCCATGGATGGATTATCACGAGTTCGTTCGTGACGACCTGGCGGCTGTCGTAGGCGCCAAACCGGTCGAAGTCGTGGCAATGAATACGCTGGGCGTGAATCTGCACCTGATGATGGTGAGCTTCTACCAACCCACTCCGGAGCGGCATGCCATCCTGATCGAAGCCGGTGCATTCCCGACCGATCGTTATGCGGTCGAATCGCAAGTACGCTACCACGGCTTCAGTCCGGCACTTTCCTTGATCGAGCTGGAGGGCGACGAGCCCAACGGCGGCATCTCGATGGCTGCGTTCGAACGTACGCTTGCCGAACATGGCGAGCGCATCGCATTGGTCATGCTGCCGGGTGTGCAATATCGTACCGGTCAGGTTTTCGACCTCAAGGCCATGACCGCGCTTGCGCACAAGCATGGCTGCATGGTCGGCTTCGATCTTGCGCATGCCGTGGGCAATTTGCCCTTGCAATTGCACGATAGCGGCGCGGACTTCGCGGTCTGGTGCAGCTACAAATATCTCAATGCCGGCCCCGGTGCGATCGGCGGCGCGTTCGTGCACGAGCGGCATGCCCACACCACGCTGCCGCGCTTCGCCGGCTGGTGGGGGCATGACAAGCACTCGCGCTTCAAGATGGGCCCGGAGTTCGTGCCCACGCCGGGTGCCGATGGCTGGCAACTATCCAATCCACCGATCATGGCGCTGGTGCCGCTGCGCATTTCGCTGGAGATCTTTCGTCGGGCGGGGATGGAGCGTTTGCGCGAAAAATCGATCGAGTTGACCGGTTACCTGGAGTGGCTGGTCGATACGCAGCTTGGCGATGTGCTGGAGGTTGTCACGCCGCGCGAACCCGAGCGGCGCGGGGCACAGCTGTCGATTCGGGTTCAGGCCGGGCGCACGAAGGGGCGCGAGCTATTTGAATACCTGGAGCGGCATGGGGTCATTGGCGACTGGCGCGAGCCCGACGTGATTCGCATTTCGCCGGCACCGTTGTACAACCGGTTTGAAGAATGCGTGGCATTTGCTGAAGCGGTGCAGGCGTGGGCCAAGGGGTGAGTCGGGGTATGCGTTTCTCAGCGTGGCGCCAAGTGCTGCCGCGGCTGGAGGCCATCGGATCCCGTTCGATAGCGTTTCGGATTGTCGCGACTGAAGGGAACCTCTAAAAACTGGCTCTTCTGTGGGAGCGACTTTCGTCGCGACGATCGTGCCTTATCGCAAGTCCTTGTCGCGACTGAAGTCGCTCCCACAACGATAGGATCCGTTTTCGCTGTGTCCAAGTCATTGACAGGTTTTTAG
>NZ_DATCRY010000251.1:0-2878 GCF_036568765.1 Dyella sp.
AAAACCTCTCAATCGCCCGAATATAGCGAAAGCGGATCCTATCGTTGTGGGAGCGACTTCAGTCGCGACAAGGACTTGCGGTGAGGCACGATTGTCGCGACTAAAGTCGCTCCCACAGAAAGCAAGTTTTTCGAGGTTCCCATCAGTCTCCAAATAGCCTCACGCAAGCCGCCGCGCGCCCAGCAAGACCAGCACTTCCTGCGCACTGCGAATCCGTTCCGTCGCTCCCGGCAGGTCAAGCGTCACGCGCAGCTTATCCTGGCCTTCCAGCTTGTATACGCGCGGCAGTTTCTGGATCAGCCGGATAATCGCCATAGGGTCCACTTCCGGCTTGTCGCGGAATACGATGCGGCCGCCATTGGGTCCGAAGTCGAGCTTGCGCACGCCCAGCGGAGTAGCCATCAGTTTCAACCCGGCTACAGCGAAAAGCTGCTTGGTCGCATCCGGCAACAAGCCGAAACGGTCGATCATTTCCACTTGCAGGTCGCGCAGGGCGTCCTCGTTACGCGCACTGGCGATTCGCTTGTATAGCGTCAGGCGCGTGTGCACATCGGGCAGGTAGTCGTCAGGGATCAAGGCCGGCAGGTGCAACTCCACCTCGGTCTCGTGTTCGCTGGTCAGATCGAAATCCGGCACCTTGCCCGACTTCAACGCGCGCACGGCGCGTTCCAGCAGTTCGGTATAAAGTCCGAAGCCGATTTCCTGGATCTGTCCCGACTGCTCATCGCCGAGCAGTTCACCTGCGCCACGAATTTCCAGATCGTGCGTGGCCAACGTAAAGCCCGCGCCAAGTTCTTCGAGCGAGGCCAGCGCCTCCAAGCGCTTTTCCGCGTCGGCCGTCATCGCCTTGCGATCCGGAACGACCAGATACGCATACGCGCGATGATGGGAGCGGCCTACGCGCCCGCGCAGCTGGTGCAATTGCGCCAGGCCGAAGCGGTCGGCTCGGTCGATGATGATGGTGTTGGCCGTCGGGATATCGATACCGGTCTCGATGATCGTCGTGCATACCAGTACGTTGAAGCGCTGGCGATGGAAATCGGCCATCACTTGTTCCAGCTCGCGTTCGGGCATCTGGCCGTGGGCGATGCCGATGCGCGCCTCGGGGATCAGTTCTCCTACTTCACGCGCGGTGCGCTCGATGCTGCTGACTTCGTTATGCAGGAAGTACACCTGACCGCCGCGTTGCAGCTCGCGCTGGAAAGCCTCGCGGATCAGCGCCGGCTCCCAGGCCGAGATAAACGTACGCACCGCCATGCGATGTGCGGGTGGCGTGGCAATCAACGAAAGATCGCGCAGGCCGTTCATGGCCATGTTCAACGTGCGTGGAATCGGTGTCGCCGTCATCGTCAGCAAGTCGACTTCCGCGCGCAATTTTTTCAACTGCTCCTTTTGGCGCACACCGAAGCGTTGTTCTTCATCGACGATCACCAAGCCGAGCTGCTTGAACTTGATATCCGGCTGCAGCAATTTGTGCGTGCCGATGATCACGTCGATCTGGCCCTCAGCCAGGCGCTTGAGCGCCTCGGTCACTTCCTTGCCGGACTTGAAGCGCGAGAGCACATCCACGCGCACCGGCCAGTCGGCGAAACGATCAGCGAAGTTACGGTAGTGCTGCTGCGCCAGCAACGTGGTGGGCACCAGCACAGCCACCTGCTTGCCGGCGGTGGCTGCGGCGAAAGCGGCGCGCAACGCTACCTCGGTCTTGCCGAAGCCCACGTCGCCGCAGATCACACGGTCCATGGCGCGCGGTGCGGCGAGGTCGCTCAGTACCGCATCGATTGCGTGTTCCTGATCCGGGGTTTCCTCGAACGGGAAGCTGGCGCCGAATTCCTCCACCATCTGGCGATCGATGCTGAGCGATTCGCCTACGCGTGCCTCGCGCTGGGCATAGATCGCAAGCAGCTCGGCGGCGACGTCGCGGACTTTCTCGGCAGCCTTGCGTCGTGCGCGTTCCCAGGCGTCGCCACCGAGCGAATGCAGCGGTGCCAGTTCCGGTGCAGTACCGGAGTAGCGGCTGACCAGGCCCAACTGGGCCACCGGCACGTAGAGTTTGTCGCCTTTGGCGTACTCGATGGTCAGAAACTCGCCAGCCATACCGCCGACGTCCATCGAGATCAAACCCTGATAACGCCCCACGCCGTGATCCACATGGACGATCGGCGCTCCGATCGTCAGCTCGGTCAGGTCGCGGATGATGCTTTCCGGATCCCGTTCCGCACCGCGTCTCCGCTTCCGCTCGGTGCGCACGCGTTCGCCATACAGCTCGCGCTCCGTCAGCACGGTCAGCGGTGGCTGAGTAAGTGCGAAGCCTTGCTCAAGCGCCGCCGTGGTAATCGCGAACGGCGTTGCCGCGTCCGGTGCGGCAAAGCTTTGCCAGCTCTCGATGCTCGCGGGTTTGAGCCCGGCACCTGCCAATGTTTCGATCAGGGCCTCGCGGCGACCGGCCGAATCGGCTGCAATCAGCACACGGCCGCGGTAGCTGGACAAGAAGTGGCGCAGCGACGTGCCCGGCTCTTCGCCTTTACGATTGAGCGGCAGTTCCGGTGCCGGCTGCGTACCGATATCGATCGCGTGCTCGTGACCGCTTGGCACGATTTCCACGCGCAGGCGTTTGTTGAGCTGCTCACGCAGTTGTTCCGGCGCGAGATACAACTCGGCGGGCGGCAGGACGGGGCGCTCGATATCGTGCGCGCGCTGGTCGTAGCGGTCGCCTGTTTGCTGCCAGAACTGCTCGGCTGCCTCCAGCGCGCCTTCGGCAAGCATGAATACGGCCGACTCGGCCAGGTAGTCGAATAGCGTCGCCGTCTGCTGGAAGAACATCGGCAGGTAGTATTCGATGCCGCCCGGCGTGACGCCTTCCTTCATATCCTGGTAC
>NZ_DATCRY010000252.1:0-7521 GCF_036568765.1 Dyella sp.
GGAGCTTCTGGTTCGCCTGGCCGCCACTCCGTTGGCGGCCAATTTCATTGCGCTGACCGATCGCGCACTGCTGCAGCGTGCCGCGGTACGGTGCGGCGCGAACATCGTCCTGATCGACGACGATGGCGCGCCGCTGAGCAAACGGCCGGCAAACAGCCTCCGAATCCACCACATTCCGCTGGGCACCGAGGAAGCTCCGGGTCAGCCCGATCCGCGCAATGCCCAGCATGTGCTCGCCACACTCGCTGAAGCCGCAGACGGCTGCATGGAGGGACGCTACGATGCCGTAGTGACCGCACCGCTGCAGAAAGCCGCGATCAACGACGCGGGCATCGCTTTCAGCGGTCACACCGAATTCTTTGCCGAGCGCTCCCGGGCCGATGTCGTGATGATGCTGGCAAGCCCGGCGCTGCGCGTCGCCCTAGCGACCACGCATCTGCCACTGTCGCGCGTACCCGCCGCGATCACCACGCAGGGACTTCAGCGTGTCCTGCGCATTGTGCACGAAGAGCTCCAAGCCAAGTTCGGCCTCGCCGCACCGCGCATCGCGGTGCTGGGACTGAACCCGCATGCCGGCGAGGGCGGCCACCTCGGACATGAAGAGATCGAAACAATCGTCCCTGTCCTCGATGACCTGCGCACCAAGGGCATGCATCTGCTCGGCCCATTACCCGCGGATACAGCTTTCGTACCTGCATTGCGCGAACGCTACGATGCCGTCGTGGCGATGTACCACGATCAGGCGCTGCCCGTGCTCAAGAGCGAAGCCTTCGATTGCACCGTGAACCTTACGCTCGGCCTACCCTTCATCCGCACATCCGTGGACCATGGCACCGCGCTGGACCTTGCTGGAACCGGCCGCGCCGATCCGTCCAGTCTGATCGCCGCTGCACGGATGGCGATGGCTTTGACGGAAAAGCGAGGGACGAGCGACGAGTAGCGAGGGCGCCTGCCCAAATACCCGCCTCAGCGTCAAGGTTGCGATAGTGCAACTATGCATCCCGGGGCTCGCAGCAATATTCATCTGCGCGCCCTCCCTATTTACCACCTTTACGGTGGCTCATTCCTCGTCCCTGCTCTGATCGCCAACCTACTTCGACACCTGCCCCATGTCCGCCCGCCCCAAAAAAAGCTTCGGCCAACACTTCCTCCACGAAAAACGCTACATCGAGCGCATTGTCAGCGCTATTTCGCCACGTGAGGAGGACACGATGGTCGAGATCGGTCCGGGCGAAGGCGCGCTGACCCTGCCCCTGCTCGCGGCTGCCGGCAAGCTCACCGCGATCGAACTCGATACCGACCTGATCCCCGAGCTGCAGGCGCGCGCCGCCAGTGTCGGTGCGCTGACGATTGTCCACTCGGATGTGCTCAAGGTCGACTTCACCGCCCTGGCGCGTGAACGGGGGGTGGCGAAGTTGCGCGTGGCGGGCAACCTGCCCTACTACATTTCCAGCCCCATCCTGTTTCATTGCGTCGAACACGCAGGCGCTATCGCGGACATGCACTTCATGTTGCAAAAAGAAGTGGTGGACCGGATGGCCGCCGAACCAGGCAGCAAGGTGTATGGACGGCTGTCGGTCATGCTGCAGCTTGCTTGCCGGGTGGAACCGCTGTTCGATGTCCCGCCTGGGGCATTCCGCCCGCCGCCGAAAGTCGATTCGGCTGTCGTGCGCCTGGTCCCGCTTCCACCGGAACAGCTTCCCGACGCCGATCCAGACCGGCTGTACGGAGTGGTCAAGGCGGCCTTTGCCCAACGGCGCAAGACATTGAGCAACGCTCTCAAGCAGGTCATGAGCGTTCAGGCGATCGAGGCCGCCGAGATCGACCCGAAGGCTCGCGCCGAGGTCCTGGCACCGGCGGACTTCGTGCGCCTGGCCCGGGCGGCAACGGCGCAGGCCGCAGATTGACAAGGCCCCGCACAGGCTTGCCTCAGGCACGCCGGCAACGCTTACAATCCAGGCCATGAATCAGAAATCCCCCTACACGATCGACGTGCGGGTTGCTTCACGCTTCGTCCCCGACCAATCGAAGCCTGCCGACAACCGCTATGTGTTCGCCTACACCATCACTCTGCGCAACAACGGCGCGGTACCTGCGCGCCTGTTGACCCGGCATTGGGTCATCACCGACGCCAACGGCAAAGTCGAGGAAGTACGCGGCGACGGCGTGGTCGGCGAACAACCCTGGATGCGTCCTGGCGACGACTACGAATACACCTCCGGTGCTGTGCTGGAGACCGCTGTGGGCACCATGCAGGGCAGCTATCAGATGCTGGCCGACGATGGCACCCAGTTCGAGGCGCCGATTCCTGCATTCACCCTGTCCATTCCGCGCACCCTGCACTAGCGCCAATGGCTACTTATGCGATCGGCGACGTACAAGGCTGTTACCCCGAGCTACAACGTCTGCTGGAAAAACTGCGTTTCGACCCCGCCGTAGACCGGTTGTGGTTCTGCGGCGACCTGGTCAACCGAGGTGGACAGTCGCTGGAAACGCTCAGGCTGATCCACAGCCTGCGCGATAGCGTCGTGGTCACGCTCGGGAACCATGACTTAAGCCTGCTGGCAATTGCGCTGCGGCGCCAGGATGCGCAGTCGAAGGTCAACCCGGAGCTGCGTGAGGTGCTGTTCGCCGAAGATGCGCCGGTGCTGTTCGAGTGGATGCGTGGGCAAAAGCTGATGCATCACGACGAGCAGTTGGGCTGGACCATGGTCCACGCCGGGCTCGCACCGATCTGGACGCTTCGGCAAGCTTTGCGGCAGGCGCAGGATGTGGAGCGCGAACTGGCCAGTCCACGCCACCCACGCGTGCTGAAAAACCTGTTCGGCAATCGCCCCGCCGCTTGGACCAGCCGCCTGCAAGGCATCGATCGCATGCGCGCGTCGATCAATACTCTTACCCGCATGCGGTACTGCGACATCCACGGCCGCATCGACTTCGAGAGCAAAGGCATCCCGGGCACGCAGAAACCCGGCATGTATCCGTGGTTCGAAGTGCCCGGCATGCGTCGGCGCGAAACACGCATCGTCTGCGGCCATTGGTCGACGCTCGGACGCTTCGCCGGCATGGGCGTCTATATGATCGATACCGGCTGCGTCTGGGGTGGCAAGCTCACGGCAATCCGACTGGAACCGCATGACGAGCCGGAATACATCACGGTAAATGCTGAGCCGCATCGCAAGCGTATGCCTGGAGCGGACTGAGGCGCCAGGGACGCTGGCCCGCCCATAAGCGATTCTTGTTAGCTGCGCGCAAGGCGAACGGCTAATTTGCCTGTTTCCTCAGGCAAAGGAGGCCTGGTCATGCCAAACGTCAGCCACGCAACATTCAATTCATGGATGCCCTCTATCGGTCGTATTTTCCACGCTACCCCCAAAGTGCTAACGGGTTTTCTGGCGGCCTTTGGTGGCGCGCTCAATATCCGCGCCGCATCTGCGGATCACTATGGTGGCGGACTGACAGCCCAGGCGAACGTCCCTTTTCAAGAGTCACCACCGCGGGAAATCAAAGCGTGTCCGAATAGGACAACGGTTAGGCCATTGCCGCCTCTTCTGGCTGATGTCGGATACATGCTGCAAACCGTGAAGAACTGGGAAGAGATAGGCGGAGACGATATGGTTCCCGCGCTATTGTCCGGCGGGCCTGACCTGACGCTTCATGTCCCGGAGCGCTCGTTGCGCGATATAAAAGACATCATGCGGCGAAACGAGAAATTCGGGCGCGCGATGAATGAAGCCGAAGACCGGTTCTTGGCCCAGTTGTCCAACCCGCCGGATCTGCTCTTTGCAACAAGAGCCCATACGTCGAAGGATCTGCTCAGGCTGCTACAGGAGTCCGGCGCTGTAGAAACGTTCAAGCATGCACTCAGCGGTAAAAGCAGCAACGGTAACCTGAGCTTTCGACTAGGCGACATGGTCAGAATCGAAGTAGGCCTGGCCGACCGACTCAGGCCCGAGCCCAAACACTTGCAAGCCGATCACGATCATTTCAACAACTGGCTGGACTCACACTTCGCTTCTCAGCCGGGTGACCTCATGAACTATAGACAGCTTCGCAGTTTGCTCTCCCTTCTGGCAGAGCATCTCAATGCAAAGTATTCCATCAGGGCGAACTGAGAAGATTCCAAGAAGCGAATAGCTATTTTGCTTTGTTTCCCAGGCAAAGGAGGCCTGAATATGCCGAATGTCGGCGGTGCAACGTCCCATTCATGGGCACCCTCTATCGGTCGAATCCTCTACGCCATGCCTAAAGCGTTAGTGGCTGGACTTGCAACTTTTGCTGGCGCTTCCAATATCCGTGCCGCACCTGTTGGCAAACATGGCGGCGGACTGACTACGGAAGCAAATGCTCTCTATGCGCAGAAGTGGTTGCCGCAAATGCAGGCGTGCCTGAATGAACCATGGGTACACTCGTTCGATCCTGAACCGGCCATTGTCGAATGCGCACTGCGAAGCGTGAAAAACTGGGAGTCGAGTAGCGGGCATCCCACAGCGGATGTGGTGATATCGCGTACCGCGTTCCACCATAAGATACCTTGCGCGGATGCTGTTTCTAGCCTTGAAGTGCTCACACCCCATACCGCGAAAGAGGTATCGATTACCACAAAAGCCATCGTGAACGGTAACGAGGAATTCACACAAGCGCTGGATGAAGCCGAACTCCAACTGTTCTTCCATTCAAGCCTTGAAAGCCTGTCAGATCTATCCTCTGCAACAACTCCTTATACGGCGAGGGCTCTCTTCGAGTTGCTACAGGAAGGTGCGGATGTGGAGACGTTCAAGGACACGCTGCGGGATAGCAGCCTAGACTTCCGGATCCACGAAATGGTTAAAGATGCCGGAAATCTGGTCGATCGGCTCAAACCCGAACTGAGAGTCACATTGGCCGATCGCAATCGGTTCCAGGTTTGGCTGGATACCCATTTCACTTCCAAGCCGGATGCTCTGATGAACGACATCCAGGTTCACAGCTTGCTCTTACTCCTAGCCGAGCATATGAACACGAAGTACTCCATCGGCCGGACTTAACGCTTGAACAAAAAAAAGCCGGCATTCGCCGGCTTTTTTGAATCGGTCAGCTCAACTGACCGTGGCAATGCTTGAACTTCTTACCCGAGCCGCAGGGGCAAGGGTCGTTGCGCCCGACCTTCGGGCCTTCGCGCTGCACGACTTCGTGCTCGATGACCGGCATCGGAATCTCCGGCGCATCCAGCGTACGCGGCGCGCCGCCACCAGTAGCCTGCATCTGTTGCTGCAAGCGTTCGGCCAAGCGCTGCTGCTCGGCTTCCATCGCGGCAACTTCTTCTTCGCTGCGAATGCGAATGCGCGCGAGCATCTGCACCACTTCGGCCTTGATGCGGTCGAGCATGCTGGAGAACAACTCGAACGACTCGCGCTTGAACTCCTGCTTCGGCTGCTTCTGTGCGTAACCGCGCAGATAGATACCTTGGCGCAGGTAATCCATGCTCGCCAGATGCTCCTTCCAGGCGTTGTCGACCACGCTCAGCATGATGTGCTTTTCAAGCTGACGCATCGGCTCGGTACCGATCTGCTGCTCCTTGTCCTTGAACAACTTCTCGACACTTTCGCGCACATACTCGAGCACGGTCGCATCGTCGGCCTCACTTTGGCGCTCCAACCAATGACGCACATCGGCGCGCACGCCGAACTCGCTTTCCAATTCGCGATCGAGCCCCTGGATGTCCCACTGCTCGTCGATACTGTGCGCCGGCACGTAACGACGCACCAGATTATCCATCACATCCTCGCGGATGTCGGCGATGGTCGCCGAGACGTCGTCGGTCTCCAGCAACTCGTCGCGCTGGGCGTAGATCACCTTGCGCTGATCGTTGGCCACGTCATCGAATTCCAGCAGGTGCTTGCGGATGTCGAAGTTGTGCTGCTCGACCTTGCGCTGCGCCTTTTCGATCTGCCGGCTGATCATGCGATCTTCCAGCGCGTCTTCTTCCTTCATGCCGAACATGCGCATCCAGCGGCCGACCCAGTCGCCGGCGAAGATGCGCAGCAGGTTGTCCTGCAGCGACAAGTAGAAGCGCGACGAACCTGGGTCGCCCTGACGGCCGGAGCGGCCACGCAACTGGTTGTCGATGCGGCGCGACTCATGGCGCTCGGTACCGATAATGTGCAGCCCGCCCGACTCGAGCACCTGATCGTGGCGCTTCTGCCACTCGGATTTCACACGCTTGCGATCCAGCTCGGTGGCGTCCTCAGGCAGCGCCTGCAGCGCCGCTTCCAGACTGCCGCCCAGCACGATATCGGTACCGCGGCCGGCCATGTTGGTGGCGATCGTCACCGAACCCGGCGCGCCGGCTTGCGCCACGATATGCGCTTCACGCTCGTGCTGTTTGGCGTTGAGCACTTCATGCGGAATCTTTTCCTTGCGCAGCAGTTCGGACAGCAGCTCCGATACCTCGATCGAGGTCGTGCCGACCAGCACAGGCTGACCGCGCTTGTTGCAGTCCTTGATGTCCTCGATCACCGCGCGGTACTTGGCATCCTGTCCAAGAAAGACCATGTCCGGGTTGTCTTTGCGGATCATCGGCTTGTGAGTGGGAATGACCACCACTTCCAGACCGTAGATCTGCTGGAACTCGTAAGCCTCGGTATCGGCCGTACCGGTCATGCCGGCCAGCTTCTTGTACATGCGGAACAGGTTCTGGAACGTTACCGTCGCCAGGGTCTGGTTCTCGCGCTGAATCGGCACGCCCTCCTTCGCTTCCACCGCTTGATGCAGGCCATCGGACCAGCGGCGACCCGGCAGGGTACGACCGGTGAATTCGTCCACGATCACCACTTCGCCGTCGCGCACGATGTAGTCGACATCGCGCTGATAGATCGCATTGGCGCGCAAGGCAGCATTCAAGTGATGCACGACGGCCAGGTTCTTGGAATCGTACAGACCGCTATCGGCCTCGATCACACCGTTCTGACGCAGGAGCTCGTCCGCGTGCGACATGCCTTCTTCGGACAGATGCACTTGCTTCTGCTTTTCGTCGACCCAGTAATCGCCGGCGCTGTCTTCCTTCTCCTGGCGGATCATCTTCGGCACGATCTTGTTCACCGCCAGGTACAGCTGCGGGGAATCCTCGGCCGGCCCTGAGATGATCAACGGCGTACGCGCCTCGTCGATCAGGATCGAGTCGACCTCGTCGACGATGGCGTAGTGCAGGCCCCGCTGGTAACGCTGGTCCTTGGACAGGGCCATGTTGTCGCGCAGATAGTCGAAGCCAAATTCATTATTGGTGCCGTAGGTAATGTCGGCGGCATAGGCCTCGTGCTTATCGGCGTGCTCCATGCCCGGCCAGACCACACCAACAGAAAGGCCCAGGAAGTTGTAGAGCTTGCCCATCTGCGCCGAGTCGCGGCGGGCCAGGTAGTCATTGACCGTGACTACATGCACGCCCTTTCCTTCCAGGGCATTGAGGTACACCGGAAGCGTACCGACCAGGGTCTTGCCCTCGCCGGTGCGCATTTCGGCGATCTTGCCCATGTGCAGGACCAT
>NZ_DATCRY010000253.1:0-8238 GCF_036568765.1 Dyella sp.
GCGGTAGCGAGCAGGAATTGGCGACGATTCATGACGGCCTCGGCATCGCTTAGCGGAAATTGAAATCGGGCGAAGAAAGCAGGAACGTGTTCCATTCTTGCTGGCTGGCGGCCTTGCCTAGCGCTTCATGCGTGGCGGCCGAGAGACTCGGCTCGATGGCATCGTAGTAAAGCCGCGTCGTGAGCATCGGGAAGCCGGCACCGACGTTCGGGCTGCCTTCGGGCGTGAACAGGCGGTTATCGCCGGTGCCGATGGCGCGCGCGATCTCGAAGCGCTTGGACATCTGGCCTGAGCTCGACCAACCAGCCGAATCCAACGGCCAGCCGTCGGGTGTCAGGCGACCGAATACCGGCTCCCCGAGCTGGTTCAGCCAGTTGAGCAGCGGCTTGGCATTGACGACCGGCTTGCCGTCATAGGCCAGGCGTACGGCGGAGACCACGAACTGCGTCGGGTCCTTGAATTTCTTGCCACGCGCGGCGAGCAGTTCCTTGGATTCGAACAAGGTGCGCAACACTTTGCCGATGTCGCCGTCGCTGCGACGGAAGGTGCGCGCCATGCGATCGACCAACGCCTGCGGCGGGTCGTCCGCGACGAAATACTGGGCAAGCTTGCGCGAAATGAACTGTGCGCAGGCCGGCTGGCGGGTGATCAGATCCACAGCCTGTTCGATTTCGTCGAAGCCGCTGCCTTTGATGGTCTGGCCGAGCAGTTGCTTGTCGCTGAAGTCGTGGCGATTGGGATTGAATTCGAACAGGCCTTTGCGCACGTAGAGCGGCTGCATCTGCGGGCCGAGCCGTGGCGGCTCGCCGCCGCGTTTGGGTGGAACGATGCCGGCACCGGTCAAGATCAGTGCCAATTGCTGTACATCCTGCTGGGTGTAGCCGCCATGGACACCGAGCGTGTGCAGCTCCATCAGCTCGCGCGCGTAGTTCTCGTTGACCTTGCCTTTGGCGTTCTGCGGGTTGTCGAGAAATTCCAGCATCGCGGGGCTTTCCAGCGTAGCCATCACCAGGTCGCGAAATTTGCCCAGGGCATGCGGGCGGATGGTGTTCTGCGCATAGTCGGCAGCGACCCAGCGCACGCGTCCTTTGGCGGCGTAAACGCTGAAATGATTGAGCCAGAACCAGACCATTTGCTCCTTGAGCTGGTTGCTGCCGTAGATGGCGTGCAGCAGTTCGGTTTGCTGCGCCTGCTGCAACAGGTCGTTGGCATGCTGCTGCTGGAATTTGCGTGCGTCGGCCTTGGCATCGCCCTCGGGCATGTCCTTGATTTTCTGCTGGGCTTCTTGCAGCGAAACCAGCATTTCCTCGGTAGTCGTGCGGTTGACCTCATAGCTGGCGACGAGCTGAGCGATCTCGGGCGGCAGGTCGTCGCTGTCGCGGTCGGTGAGCTGTTCGTTCAGAAAGCGGTCACGACCGAGTTGGCGATAGCGCGCGACGGTATCGCTGTTCAGATCGAAGGCATCCCGGCGGAGCCAGGCGATGTCGTCCGGACGCAGGGTTTCCTCGCGGGCCATGGCCGGCGTGGCGGCCAGCCAGGTACAGCCAAGCGCGAGCAGGGCGCAAGTCAGGCGTCGAGCGGTCGGATAGGCCATCGATCGGTCACCGGCGTGGAGGACGTTGCACAGGATCAACGTAAGACCCCACGCTGTCGCCGACAGGTTTGGCGAAATGACGTGTCCGCGTTCGGATGGGATTCATCCGGGGGAGCGAGCGGCCGCACGAATTTGCGTTGTCTCAGAATTCGTCGACTACTTCGGCCACCGTGTCCAACCGGGCGGCCTCCAGCTCAATGACATTGCGCACGACTTCGGCGCGCTTGCTGCTGTGTGCTTCCACTTCGATAAAAAACATATCGCTGCGATCGTCTTCTACCGATTCGCTGGAGCTGGAATCGTCGCGCATATATTGGGCTGGGTCGTCGAGTTCCTCGACGCGTTCGATACCTTCGATGCTGTGCAGGGTGGAAATAAGCGTGTCGGCGCTATCGCGGGTGCCGAACAGACGAACGCGGATCAGCGGCATGGCGGGGCTCCTCGAAGTTCCGGAATGCTTGAGTCCCATGCTCGCGCCGGGGGTGTATGGGGCAGGTGATGCCGTTACCATGCCGCCATGACGAAACATTACGATCGCGCCTATTTCGACAAATGGTATCGCCACCCCGACCATGCCGTGGGCTCGCCCACGGAGCTCAAGCGCAAGGTGGCGATGGTAGTGGCACAGGCCGAGTATTACCTGGGGCGGCCGATCCGTAACGTGCTGGATGTGGGCTGTGGCGAAGCGGTATGGCGCGCGCCGCTGCGTGCGTTGCGTCCGCACATCGAATATCGGGGCCTGGATGCGAGCGAGTACGTAGTGGGCCGTTATGGGCGCTCACGACAGATAGGTCTGGCGACCTTCGGTCAGTTGGAGCATCTGCGCTTCGACCACCGTTTCGACCTGATCGTGTGCAGCGACGTGATGCACTACCTGAAGCCTTCGGAGATCCGCGCCGGGCTGGTAGGTATCGGCGAGATGCTCGACGGCGTCGCCTTCCTGGAGCTGTTTACCAGCCACGACGATGTGGACGGCGACCAGATAGGCTTTTATCGGCGTACGCCGGCCTGGTATCTGCGCGAGTTTGCGAAAGTGGGGCTATTGCCGTGCGGTTCGCACTGCTACCTGGGGCCACGGTTGGAGCGGCATATTTCCGCCCTGGAACGTGCGCAGCTGGTGAAATAAGCCCAATGGGAATTCAAACAGGCCTCAGACCGTCGTTGTTATCGTGCCACCATTCCAGCGCCATGCTCCTGAAATCCATCGGCGATTGGCCATAGGCGCGACGGAAGGCCCGGGTGAAATCGGATGGATAGCTGAAGCCGAAGCGGCTGGCGATCTGCGCGACGCTGGTTGCGCGAGAGGCGCTCAGTGCGTGGGCTGCTTCACGCAGGCGGCAATTGCGGATATAGGCATACAGGCCGCCTTCATGCTCGAACATGCGGTACAGCGTGGGCCGGGTCAACGGAAAATGGCTCAGGATGGTTTGCGGCGCCAAGGCCGGCGAGCCGAGATTCGTGTGGATATATTCCTTGACCCGTTCGAGCATCGCCGTCTGGGCGGCCACTCGCAGGCTGTGGCCGCGATGGATGTTCTGGCCGAATGCCGCCAGGATCAGCTTGATGCAGCGATAGAGCGTAGCTTGTGCCGTGTGGTCGTCCATGGCCGACAGATGATGGCCGATGGCGATCAGTTGCTCGCGCAGCATGCAGGCGATGGGCGAGGTGTAGGTGACGACCTGGCCGTGCAGGGCGGAGGCATCGGGGAACGAGGCTTCCACGATGCCGCGCGGCACGAAGAAGGCCATGACGCGGGCGCGAGTGGGGCGGCGCATGCGCAAAGGCTGTCCCATATCGAGGGCAACAATGCCGGGCATGAATTGCGTGGTCTTGCGGCGCCACGTCGCGCCAGCTTCGATTTCGACGATTCCTTCCATGGCAACATGGAAGATGAAATCGCGCACGTTGTCGGTGGAGATGCGTGCCGCGGTGCGTGTTTGCATCACCGGATCGGTACGGCTGTCCAGGAACACCAAGTCCTTGAGCACATAGGTGTCGATTTCGCCGTGGAAGCCATGAGCTACCTGCGAACGGGCGACCGGTACGTCGAGAGAGCGGCTGAGGTAGTCGCTCCAGGCGGGCATCTGCAGACTGCGCGCTTCATTGGCGACGGTGAAATGCCGGCGCAGGATCGGGGATGCAGTGGCTACAGATGCGGTGTACGACCAGGGGTGTACGTAGCGCTGGCTTGCGCCGGCAATCGCCTGGCGGACGGGTTCGGAATAGTCGGTTGTGGGCACCGGGGTGGCCATTTCAATCCCTGCCTTGCGGGCGGTCGATAGTTTTGCGGGCCCGGAAAGTGAAGCAAGGTTTGTGCCCTTCGGCGGTTTGCGGGGTTGCCCCTCATCGCGCAGACCAAAAAAAACCGCCCTTGAGGGCGGTTTTTTCTACATCATCCTGCCGAACGCGAGGCCTTCTTACGGTCGTTTTCAGTCAGGTGCTTCTTGCGCAAGCGAATTTCCTTCGGCGTGATCTCGACCAATTCGTCATCGTCGATGAAGTCCAACGCCTGCTCCAGCGAGAACTTGATCGCCGGGCTCAACTGGATCGCGTCGTCCTTGCCCGAGGCGCGCATGTTGGTCAGCGGCTTGGGCTTGATCGCGTTGACAGTGAGGTCGTTGTCCTTGGAATGGATGCCGACCAGCTGGCCTTCGTACACCGAGTCGCCTTCGGCGGCGAAAAGCTTGCCGCGATCCTGCAGCGGCCCCAGCGAGTAGGCGGGGGTGGTGCCGGCGGCATTGGCGATCATCACGCCGTTCAGGCGCTTGGCGATCTGGCCTTCTTCTTTCGGACCGTAGTGGTCGAACACGTGGAACAGCAGGCCCGAACCCTGGGTAAGGGTCTTGAACTGGTTCTGGAAGCCGATCAGGCCGCGCGCCGGGATCATGTACTCCAGGCGCACGCGGCCCTTGCCGTCCGGCTCCATGTTCTTGAGCTGGCCCTTGCGGGTGCCCAGGCGCTCCATCACCGGGCCCTGGTGAATTTCTTCGACGTCGACCACCAATTGCTCGATCGGCTCCATCTTCTGGCCGTCGATTTCCTTGATGATCACTTCCGGACGCGACACGGCAAGCTCATAGCCTTCGCGGCGCATGTTTTCGATCAGCACCGACAGGTGCAGCTCGCCACGGCCCGAGACCAGGAATTTATCGGCGTCGGAGCCTTGCTCGACCTTCAGTGCCACGTTGTGGACCTGCTCGCGGTCGAGGCGATCTTTCAACTGGCGGCTGGTCAGGAACTTGCCGCCGGAGAGGTCCTTATTGCCCGCGAACGGCGAATTGTTGACCTGGAACGTCATGCTGATGGTCGGTTCGTCGACGGTCAGTGCCGGCAGCGCTTCGGGGGTATCCAGTGCACAGACGGTGTCGGAAATGGTCAGTTCCGAGATGCCCGAGATGGCGACGATATCGCCGGCTTCGGCGCTGTCCTGCTCGATGCGCTCCAGGCCGAGGAAGCCGAGTACCTGCAGCACCTTGCCCTGGCGCTTCTTGCCATGGCGGTCGATCACGGCCACCGGCATGTTCTTCTTCAGCGTGCCGCGCTGGATGCGGCCGATGCCGATGACGCCGACGAAGTTGTTGTAATCGAGCTGGCTGATGCGCATCTGGAACGGGCCTTCCGGATCGACTTCCGGCTTGGGCGCGTGGTCCATGATGGCCTGGTACAGCGGGGTCATGTCGCCTTCGCGGACGGAGTCGTCGAGGCTGGCGTAGCCATTGAGCGCCGAGGCGTAGACGATCGGGAAATCCATCTGCTCGGCGGTGGCGCCGAGGCGATCGAACAGATCCCACACCTGGTCCACCACCCACTGCGGGCGGGCGCCCGGGCGGTCGATCTTGTTGATGACCACGATCGGCCTGAAGCCCATCGCGAACGCCTTCTGGGTCACGAAACGCGTCTGCGGCATCGGGCCGTCCATCGCGTCGACGAGGATGAGCACCGTATCGACCATCGACAGCACACGCTCCACCTCACCGCCGAAGTCGGCGTGTCCGGGGGTGTCGACGATGTTGATGCGGTTGCCCTGCCACGTAATGGCAGTGTTCTTGGCCAGGATGGTGATACCACGTTCCTTTTCCTGGTCGTTGGAGTCCATCACGCGCTCGGCCAGCACGGTGCGCTCGGAGAGCGTGCCGGACTGCTTCAAGAGCTGATCGACGAGCGTGGTCTTGCCATGGTCGACGTGGGCGACGATGGCGATATTGCGCAGTTTTTCGATGGACATTGGGCGGGCTCGGGCGGCTTTTTGGGCCGTCGCGTTGGCAGTGTAAGAAGGCGAATCGGTCGATTATACGGGGTTATGTGACAAGTTGCCTGTGTCCGGCGTTCAGGAAACCGGATAATCCCGTCCGAACCCTCCCCAGACCGATGCCGGGGAGGGAAATTAAGGCCTTCAAACCCGCCCGAAACCGCGCTATTGCTGGATCAGCGAAAGCTGGTCGGCCGCCGTGGCATAGAGCAACTGGTAGTGCTCGTAGGGGTAGGCAAAGCTGCTGTTCTCGCCGTCGATGGTCGAGGTATGTACCCCGTAGACCAGGCAGGTGCCGGTGGCACAGTTGATCTCGTCCACCCACGAAATAAAGGTGTACTCCTTCTGCCCGAACCGTTTGCCGTCCAGGCCGTTCAGCAGGGGGCTGCTGATCGACAGGCCGTACTGCCCACAGGTCAACGTAGCGACGTTGAACGGGTAGATGCCGCAGGTGTACAGGCCGTGGAAGGCGCCGGCGATACCCAGGAACACGTCGACCTTGGAGGAGACGTTGAGCTTGGTGATCTCCAATGCGGCCAGGGTCGCGCCCATCGAGTGGCCGATCACGTCGATATGGCCGGTGCACGAACTGGCGATGGCACTGTTGATCGCATTGCGCACAGGCGTTTCTTCCGTGCCGTTGTGATCGTTGCATGCCGCGCACAGCGAGTTGCCCCAGGACGGGGCGAAAATCTGCGAACTGGTATAGCCGTTCTGCAAAAGCAGGTTGACCGTGTTCTGGAAATCGGCCGGGCTACCGGTATTGCCGTGGACCAGCACCACATTGTCGACACAGGTAGCGTGCAGACCAAAGACGGGACTTAACAACAACAGGGCCAGTAGCCCCAGCATGCGTTGCTTGATGGACATCGCTCGTTGCTCCCTTCGCTTCACGTGATACCCCTTCACGGGGCGGAATAAAGCGTCAAACAAGCCCGGTCGCGTAGAACACCGCGATCGCCACGAACACCGCCAGCGTCTTGATCAGCGTGATCGCGAAAATGTCGCGATACGATTGCCGATGCGTCAGGCCCGTCACGGCCAGCAAGGTGATCACCGCGCCGTTGTGCGGCAGGGTGTCCATGCCGCCGGAGGCCATCGCGGCGACGCGATGGAGTACTTCCATCGGGATGCCTGCAGCTTGTGCGTTGTGGATGAAGGTATCGGCCATGGCGGCGAGCGCGATGCTCATGCCGCCGGAGGCCGAGCCGGTGACGCCAGCCAGCGCGGTCACCGCGACAGCTTCGTTCACCAGCGGATTGGGGATGGCATGCAGCGCATCGGCCACCAGCTTGAAACCGGGCAGGGCAGCGATGACCGCGCCGAAGCCGTATTCGGATGCCGTATTCATCGAGGCGAGCAATGCGCCGGCCACGGCGGCCTTGCTGCCTTCGGCGAAACGTTTCTGGACAGGACGCCAGGCAAACGCCAGCACGCAGGCGATGCCCAGCAACAAAGCGCCCTCCACCGCCCAGATGGCGGCCAGCTTGGAGACTTCCTGCACGACAGGTTCGGCTTTGCCGACGACCGCGGGCACGAAAGACTGGGTGGGGCCGTAGAGTTTCGGAATGGCATCGGTCAGCAGCTTGTTGGCGATACCCACCAGCACCAACGGCAGCAAGGCAATCAACGGATGAGCAAGCTTCTCGCCCTCGAAGGGGGCCGGCTCGTTGACCAGGCTGTCGCCATAGCCTTCGCCCAGTGAAGCGGCGCGACGGCGACGCGATTCGAGATAAACCAGGCCGGTGATCAGGATGAATACCGAGCCCAGCGTGCCCAGCCAGGGCGCCGCCCAGCCATTGGTGCCGAAGAAGGCCGACGGGATGATGTTCTGGATCTGCGGCGTGCCCGGCAGCGAATCCATGGTGAAGGTGAACGCACCCAGCGCGATGGTGCCGGGGATCAGGCGCTTGGGAATATTCGATTGGCGAAACAACTCGGCGGCGAACGGATATACCGCGAACACCACCACGAACAGCGACACGCCGCCGTAGGTAAGCAAGGCGCAGACCAGGACGATCGAGAGCATCGCGCGCCCGCGTCCGACCAGGCCGATGGTGCCGGCGACGATCGACTTGGAGAATCCGGAAAGCTCGATCAGCTTGCCGAATACCGCACCGAGCATGAAGACCGGGAAATAGAGCTTGAGAAACCCGACCATCTTGTCCATGAACAGGCCCGTGAAGATCGGCGCTATCAGGCTGGGGTCGGTCAGAAGCACGGCACCCAGCGCCGCGATCGGCGCAAACAGGATCACGCTGTAGCCGCGGTAAGCCGCGAACATCAGGAAACACAGTGCGGCCAGCACGATCAGAAAGGCCATGCCCGAAGATCCTCCATGGACGTTGGGCGGCGAGTATCGGCAAGGCGCGTCGGTAGCGGCACTGTACCAAGG
>NZ_DATCRY010000254.1:0-7425 GCF_036568765.1 Dyella sp.
ATTGATTTCCGGTTTTATCGGATATCGGTGCACTCTGAAGGATGTTTTCATGAGCATGACTGATCCCATCGCCGATCTGTTTACGCGCATCCGCAATGCCCAGCTCACGGGCAAGCAAGCCGTAAGCATGCCGTCGTCGAAGTTGAAGGTGGCCATCGCCAACCTTCTCAAGAACGAGGGTTACATCCTCGACGTCAAGACCAATGCTGCCGAAGGCAAGCCGGTCCTTGAAATCAAGCTCAAGTATTTCGAAGGTCGTCCGGCCATCGAGCGCATTGAGCGCGTTAGCCGTTCCGGTCTTCGCGTCTACCGCGGCAAGGGCGAACTGCCGAAGGTGCTGGGTGGCCTGGGCATTTCCATCATCTCGACTTCGGCGGGCCTGTTGACCGACGCGCAGGCGCGCGCCAAGGGTCTGGGCGGCGAAGTCATCGGCCTGGTCGCCTAAGGAGTTTCCGATGTCTCGCGTTGCCAAAAAGCCGATTTCGTTGCCGAAGGGCGTGGAACTGAAGATTGCTGAAGACAGCATCTCTGTGAAGGGCCCGAAGGGTGCCCTGACCACCCATGCCATCCCGGGCATTTCCGTAGCCGTCGATAACGGCACGGTCAACATCAATGTTGCCGAAGGCGCCGACGATAAGTTCGGCGGCACTATCCGCGCGCTGCTGGCCAATATGGTCAAGGGTGTTTCGGATGGCTTCGAGCGCAAGCTCGAGCTGGTGGGCGTGGGTTACCGCGCTGCCATGCAGGGCAAGGACCTGAACCTGAGCCTGGGCTTCTCCCATCCGGTTCTGTTCAAGGCCCCGGAAGGCATCAGCCTCGAGACCCCGTCGCAGACCGAGATCCTGGTCAAGGGTTCGGACAAGCAGCTGGTGGGCGAAGTTGCCGCCAAGATCCGTGGTTACCGTCCGCCGGAGCCCTATAAGGGCAAGGGCGTGCGCTATTCCGGCGAGAAGATCACCTTGAAGGAAGCCAAGAAGGCGTAATTGCGCCTATCCGCTTCCGAGGAACCAAGACTATGAACAAGAAAGAATCTCGTCTGCGCCGCGCCAAGTCGACCCGCGCTCATATCCGCAAGCTGGCTGTGGCCCGTTTGTCGGTGCATCGCACGGGCCAGCACCTGTATGCGCAGGTCTTCGATGCCACCGGCAAGAACGTTGTTGCTGCTGCCTCCACGGTGCAAAAGTCGATTGCCGAAGGTCTGAAGGGCACCAAGAACCTGGAAGCGGCCGCGGCCGTGGGCAAGGCCATTGCCGAGCGCGCCAAGGCCGCCGGCATCGAGGCCGTTGCCTTCGATCGTTCGGGCTTCCGTTACCACGGTCGCATCAAGGCTCTGGCCGATGCGGCTCGTGAAGCTGGTTTGCAGTTCTAAGGGCTAGGAGTGAGAGGTTGGGAGAGATATTTCCCGACCAAGCGGCCAAGTCGCTGCCCCTCACTCCTTGTTCCTCACTGAAGTCACTACAACTCCAAGCGGCTCAGCCGCAAGTAAAAGTCCCGGATGGTCCGGGCATACGGAAAAGAATTCATGTCTTCTACCGATCGCGAAAATTCAGACGGCCTGCTCGAGAAGCTGATTGCCGTTAACCGCGTGGCCAAGACCGTCAAGGGTGGCCGCCAGATGAGCTTCACCGCGCTGACCGTCGTCGGCGATGGCGAGGGCAAGGTCGGCTTCGGTTATGGCAAGGCGCGCGAAGTGCCGGTCGCCATCTCCAAGGCCATGGACCGCGCTCG
The DNA here is from genome assembly GCF_036568765.1 of Dyella sp. Lineage (GTDB taxonomy): Bacteria > Pseudomonadota > Gammaproteobacteria > Xanthomonadales > Rhodanobacteraceae > GSA-30. Next base: position 1,729 of record NZ_DATCRY010000254.1, read on the forward strand.
CCGCAACATGGTGAGCATCGACCTGAACAACGGCACCCTTTGGTACGCCATCAAGGCCAACCACGGTGCGGCTCGCGTGTTCATGCAGCCGGCCTCCGAGGGTACGGGCGTGATCGCCGGCGGCGCCATGCGCGCCGTGCTGGAAGTGGTCGGTGTGAAGAACGTGCTGGCCAAGGCCGTCGGTTCGCGCAACCCGATCAATCTGGTGCGCGCCACGATCAAGGGCCTGCAGGCCGTTGCCTCGCCTAAGCAGATCGCTGCCAAGCGTGGCAAGACCGTCGATGAGGTGCTGGGTAATGGCTAACAATGACAAGACCGTCCGCGTCCGCCTGGTTAAGGGCCTTCGCGGTGTGCAGAGCCGTCATCGCCTGAGCGTGAAGGCGCTCGGCCTGAACAAGCTCAATGACGTCCGTGAGTTGAAAGACAGCCCGCAGGTGCGTGGCCTCATCAACACGGTCTATTACCTCGTGCGGGTTGAGGAGTAAGCATCATGCGTCTTAACGACATCAAGCCGGCCGCCGGTTCGCGCAAGACGCGTCTGCGCGTCGGTCGCGGTATCGGTTCGGGCCTGGGTAAGACCGCCGGTCGCGGCCACAAGGGTCAGCACGCTCGCGCGGGTGGTACCCATAAGTACGGTTTCGAGGGCGGCCAGATGCCGCTGCAGCGCCGCCTGCCGAAGGTCGGTTTCCGTTCGCAGAAGAAGGCTGAGAGCCAGGAAGTGTTCCTGTACCAGCTGGCTAATCTGAAGACGGACGAGATCAATCCGGTGGTGCTGCACCAGGCCGGCCTGATCGACAGCCGCGCAAAGAAGGTCAAGGTCGTCGCCAAGGGCGAAATCGGCCGGGCCGTCAAGCTGTCGGGCATCCTGGCTACCGCCGGCGCCAAGGCGGCCATCGAGGCTGCCGGCGGCAGCGTGGAGTAATACAGTGGCGGCTGCCCAGGGCTCATCGCTCGGATCGCTCGGTAAGCTGACGGAACTGCGTCAGCGCATCTTCTTTGTATTGGGTGCGCTGATCGTGTTCCGCCTGGGTTCGTTCATCCCGGTTCCCGGTGTCAATCCGGAAGCCATGACGAACCTGATCGAACAGGGGGGCGGCCTGCTGAACATGTTCAACATGTTCTCGGGCGGTTCGCTGGCTCGTTTCTCGGTATTCGCGCTCGGCGTGGTGCCGTACATCTCGGCCTCGATCGTGGTGCAGATGATGGGGTCGGTGATCCCAAGCCTGCAGGCACTGCGTAAGGAGGGCGAGTCCGGTCGTCGCAAGATGACCATGTACACGCGCTTCGGTACGGTGGGTCTGGCGGCTTTCCAGGCATTCGGCATCGCGGTGGCCCTGCAGTCGCAGGTCGCGCAGGGTGGGGCGCCAGTGGTCTATACCCCGGGCTTCGGCTTCATCATGGCTTCGGTCGTCGGCCTCACCGCCGGTACGATGTTCTTGATGTGGCTGGGAGAGCAGATCACCGAGCGGGGCATCGGTAACGGTATTTCCTTGCTGATCTTCGCTGGTATCGTGGCTGGCTTGCCTGGTGCGGTGGCGCATACCCTGACCATGGCGACTAACGGCGAGCTGTCGGTTCTGCGCATGATCATGGTGATTGCCCTGATTCTGGCGGTAACGGCTTTCGTGGTTTTCATGGAGCGCGCCCAGCGGCGCATCACCGTGAACTACGCGCGGCGTTCCGGCGGGCAGCGGGCCTACATGAACCAGACTTCCCACCTGCCGCTGGAGATCAATATGTCGGGTGTGATCCCGCCGATCTTCGCGTCGAGCTTGCTGATGTTTCCGACCACCGCGGCGACGTGGTTCGGCCAGGGACACCAGGCCCGCTGGTTGCAAGACCTGGTCCAGGCCTTGGCTCCGGGTGAGCCGTTGCACGACATTTTGTTCGCTATCCTGGTGATTACGTTCGCGTTTTTCTATACGGCGATCGTTTTCAACTCGCAGGAAACCGCAGATAACCTGAAGCGTTCGGGGGCCCTTATTCCGGGTATCCGTCCGGGCAGGGCTACCTCTGACTACATCGATGGCGTCATGACCCGGTTGACCGGCATTGGCGCAATCTACTTGGTCCTGGTCTGCCTGGTTCCGACCTTCATGCAGAACCTGTGGCATGTTCCTTTCTACTTCGGCGGCACCTCTCTGCTGATCGTGGTGGTTGTGGTGATGGACTTCACTGCTCAGGTGCAGGCGCACTTGGTCAGTCACCAATACGAAAGTCTGCTCAAGAAGGCCAATCTCCGCCGCAACTGATGGCTGCTGGGGCGATGGAGAAAGGCTGGATCCGGAGGGCGGCGGCACCCAGGTGCCGCAGGGCTTTCCTAAGGGTTTAATTCAAGTTAGAATTGCGCGTTTACCGCGCACGAAACGCATCGGAGAAAGTACATCATGGCGCGCATCGCGGGTGTCAATTTGCCGGTCCAGAAGCATGTCTGGGTTGGCTTGCAGAGCATTTACGGGATCGGCCGCAGCCGGGCCAAGAAGGTCTGCGCGGACGCTGGTGTGGTTCCTACCACCCAGATCAAGTCCCTCAGTGAAGGCGAGGTGGAGAGGCTCCGCCATGAAATCGCCAAGTACGTTGTCGAAGGCGACCTCCGCCGTGAGGTGGGTATCGCTATCAAGCGTCTGATGGACCTGGGTTGCTACCGCGGTCTGCGCCACCGTCGTGGCTTGCCGGTGCGCGGCCAGCGCACGCGTACCAACGCACGCACCCGTAAGGGTCCGCGTCGCGCGATCAAGAAGTAATGGATTCCAAACATGGCTAAGCCGGTTAAGACCAAGAAGAAGATCAAGCGCGTTGTCACGGATGCCGTGGCGCACGTGCAGGCCTCCTTCAACAACACCATCGTCACCATCACCGATCGTCAGGGCAATGCTCTGTCGTGGGCTACTGCCGGCGGCGCGGGTTTCCGCGGTTCGCGCAAGTCCACCCCGTTCGCTGCCCAGGTCGCCGCCGAAAAGGCCGGCCGTGCCGCTGGCGACTACGGCGTGAAGACGGTGGAAGTCCGCATCAAGGGCCCAGGCCCCGGCCGCGAGTCGGCGGTGCGTTCGCTGAACGCCCTCGGCTACAAGGTTCTCAACATCATCGACGTCACGCCGATCCCGCATAACGGCTGCCGTCCCCCCAAGAAGCGTCGAGTCTAAGGAGCATACCCATGGCCCGTTATCGTGGAGCTACCTGCAAACTCGCTCGCCGTGAGGGTGCAGACCTCAGCCTGAAGAGTCCGGCTCGCGCCATCGACTCCAAGTGCAAGCTGGAAAACAAGCCCGGCCAGCATGGCGCCAACAAGCGCATGCGCATGTCCGATTACGCCAACCAGTTGCGCGAGAAGCAGAAGGTCAAGCGTATCTACGGTGTGCTGGAGCGTCAGTTCAGCAACTACTACACCAAGGCGTCCAACCTGAAGGGCAATACGGGTGAGAACTTGCTGCGCCTGCTGGAAAGCCGTCTGGACAACGTCGTTTATCGCATGGGTTTTGCGGTCACTCGCGCCCAGGCTCGTCAGCTGGTCAGCCACAAGGCTGTGCTGGTCAACGGCAAGAAGGTGAACATTCCGTCGTACCAGGTTCGTCCGGGCGACGCGATCGCGCTGACCGAGCGTGCGCGTACTCAGCTGCGCGTGCAGGAAGCGGCGACCGTGTTCGACACCATGGACTTGCGTCCGCAGTGGGTCGAAGTCGACTCCAAGAAGTTCGAAGGCACCTTCAAGTCGACGCCGGACCGTGGCGATCTGCCGTCCGACATCAACGAAAGCCTGATCGTCGAGCTTTATTCGAAGTAATCAACCGGAGCACTGCATGGCAGTTTCGTCAACTAGCGTGCTGCGGCCGCGTGGCCTCAGTGTCGAGCAGCTCGGCGCCAACCGTGCCAAGGTGGTGGTCGAGCCGCTCGAGCGTGGCTTCGGCCACACTCTGGGCAATGCGCTGCGTCGCGTGCTGCTCTCCTCGATCCCTGGTTCGGCCATCGTCGAGGTGGAAATCGATGGCGTGCTGCACGAGTACACCACTCTGGAAGGTTTGCAGGAGGACGTGATCGAAGTCCTGCTGAACCTCAAGGATGTGGCTATTCGTCAGCATACGGGTGACGAAGTCACCCTGACCTTGTCCAAGAAGGGCAAGGGTGTGGTGACCGCTGGCGACATCGCGGTCGACCATTCGGTGGAGATCATCAATCCTGAACATGTGATCTGCCACCTGACCAAGGATATCGCGCTCAACATGCGGTTGAAGGTGCGTCGTGGCGTCGGCTATCAGCCGGCCAGCACGCGCCAGCATCCGGATGAAGATGCACGTCCGATCGGTCGCCTGCAGCTCGACGCGTCGTTTGCGCCGGTCCTGCGCGTGGCTTACGAGGTCGATGCCGCTCGTGTCGAGCAGCGTACCAACCTCGACAAGCTGGTGCTCGATATCGAAACCAATGGCACCATCGGTGCGGAAGACGCAGTGCGCAAGGCTGCTGAGATCCTCAACGATCAGCTGTCGGTGTTCGGCGATTTCTCGCGTCGCGAAAGCGCGACGGACAAGGCAGAAAAGGGTGGTTTCGACCCACTGCTGCTTCGTCCGATCGACGACCTGGAGCTGACTGTGCGTTCGGCCAACTGCCTCAAGGCCGAGAGCATCTACTACATCGGCGATCTGGTGCAGAAGACCGAAGTCGAACTGCTGAAGACGCCGAACCTCGGCAAGAAGTCGCTGACCGAGATCAAGGACGTCCTGGGCGGCCGCGGCCTCGCGTTGGGCATGAAGCTCGAAAACTGGCCGCCGCCGGGCTTGTCGCACGGTATGCAGCTGGGCTGATGAAGTATCCGAGGGCGGTCGTATCGGCCGCCCTCGACATTGCAAGAACTGGCACAAGCCAGGTGTGCACTGCAGCGATCCCTCGTAGAGATCGCGCTCTTATAACAAGGCGTTCTTAGAGCCTTGAATAGCGGGTAACCGCGGAAAGCCGGATCGTTGTGACCGGTTTTTCATAACAACAGACTAGAGAGTAACTACCATGCGCCACCAGAAATCCGGTCGCAAGCTCAATCGCACGAGCAGCCATCGCGAAGCTATGTTCAAGAACATGGCCGCGTCCCTGATCAAGCACGAGCTGATCCGCACCACGCTCCCGAAGGCGAAGGAACTCCGTCGCGTCGCCGAGCCGCTCATCACCCTCGCCAAGACCGACGGTGTTGCCAATCGCCGCCTCGCTTTCGCACGTTTGCGTGACAAGCAGGCCGTGGGCAAGCTGTTCGTCGAGCTCGGCCCGCGCTACCGCGAGCGTCCCGGCGGTTACCTGCGTATCCTCAAGTGCGGTTTTCGCGCTGGCGACAATGCGCCGATGGCGTACGTCGAGCTGGTCGATCGCCCGCGCACCGAGGCGGTCGACGCTGAGTAAGCGTTGGATTCTTGGTTGAATGACAGAAGCCCTGGCCCCGGCCGGGGCTTTTGCTTTTTGGAGAGTGCGCTTCGTAGGATTCGCCTTTACCCCAGCCCCATTCCCCGGCGAAGCCAGGGGAGAGGGAGCCTGACCGAGGCAAGCCTCAAGGCTTCTCACACTGCATAGCCTGCCTCCTCGCGTGGGGAGGAGCGGCCGTTGCGACGGCTCGAACGCACGTATGCGTGACGCTCATTCACTCATGTATGGTCGAGACAGTCGCTCTCCCCGGCAAAGCCAGGGGAAGAGAGGCGGGGTAAGGGGACAGCGATGCGTAAG
>NZ_DATCRY010000255.1:0-8442 GCF_036568765.1 Dyella sp.
GTACTTGCCTCAGTCTCTCCGTATCAACAAAAAACATGAAGCTTCCCGCAAGGGCTTACCCCCTCCCAGCCTCCCCCTGCAAGCAGGGGGAGGAGCCAGAGCTACTGCAACTGTGCACCCTCACTACTCGCCCCTCGCCCCTCGCCCCTCTATCATCAGCGGTTCGCGTTTTAAGGAAGGCAACCATGAGCGTCATCGCGTCGCAGATCGACCCGCGTTCTCCCGAGTTTCAGGCCAGCAGCGCGCAACTGCGTGGGTTGGTCGACGACCTGCATCGCGAACTGGCGCGCAGTGCGGAAGGCGGTGGCGAGAAGGCACGCGACAAGCACACAGCGCGCGGCAAGCTGTTGCCACGGGAGCGCATCCGCGCCCTGCTTGACCCTGGCTCGCCCTTCCTGGAACTGTCGCCATTGGCCGCCCACGGCATGTACGACGATGCCGCGCCAGCGGCGGGCATCATCACCGGCATCGGTCGAGTCAACGGTATCGAAGTCGTCGTCGTCGCCAACGATGCCACCGTCAAGGGCGGCACCTATTTTCCGATCACAGTGAAGAAGCACCTGCGCGCGCAGGAAGTCGCGCTGGAAAACCGCCTGCCCTGTGTCTATCTGGTCGATTCCGGCGGCGCTTTCCTGCCATTGCAGGACGAGGTCTTCCCGGACAAAGAGCACTTCGGGCGCATCTTCTACAACCAGGCACGCATGTCAGGGCTCGGCATTCCGCAGATCGCGGTGGTCATGGGCTCGTGCACTGCCGGCGGCGCCTATGTGCCGGCGATGAGCGACGAGACGATCATCGTGCGCGAACAGGGCACGATCTTCCTCGGCGGGCCGCCGCTGGTGAAGGCGGCGACAGGCGAAGTGGTCGATGCCGAAGCGCTGGGAGGCGCCGACGTGCACACCGCCATTTCCGGTGTCGCCGACCACTATGCCGAGAACGATGCGCACGCTCTGGCCATCGCACGCGATATCGTCGCCAGCCTCAACCGGCGCAAGTCGATGCCGCTGGCACTGCGCGACCCGGTCGAACCGCGTTACGCGGCCGACGAGCTCTACGGCGTCATTCCGCAGGATACCCGCCGCCCGTTCGATATCCGCGAAGTCATCGCGCGCATCGTCGACGATTCGGAATTTCACGAATTCAAGGCGCGCTACGGCAAGACGCTGGTCTGCGGCTTCGCGCATATCCACGGCTACCCCGTCGGCATCATTGCCAACAACGGCATCCTGTTTTCCGAAAGCGCGCTCAAGGGCGCTCATTTCATCGAGCTGTGCAACCAGCGCAACGTACCGCTGGTGTTCCTGCAGAACATCACCGGCTTCATGGTGGGCAAGAAATACGAGAATGCCGGCATTGCCAAAGATGGCGCCAAGATGGTGACCGCGGTGGCCTGCTCGCATGTGCCGAAATTCACCGTGGTCATCGGCGGCAGCTTCGGCGCAGGAAATTACGCCATGTGCGGACGCGCCTACGGCGCACGATTCCTCTGGATGTGGCCAAATGCGCGTATCAGCGTGATGGGCGGCGAACAGGCCGCTTCGGTACTGGCCACCGTGCGCCGCGATGGCATCGAAGCGGCGGGCAAATCCTGGAGCGCCGAGGACGAAGAAAATTTCAAGGCGCCGATCCGCGACCAATACGAACGCCAGGGTCATCCGTATTACGCTAGCGCACGGTTGTGGGACGACGGCATCATCGACCCGGCCGATACGCGACGCGTACTGGGGCTGGCGATCTCCGCTTCGCTCAATGCGCCGATCGAACCGCAGCGGTACGGTGTTTTCAGGATGTAGCGGCCGCAAGCCGCACGAGAAAGAAAGTACAGGGGAAAAATCAGGATGATCGTTGGTATCGATCTGGGCACGACGCACTCGCTGATCGGCATGTTCGGCGAGGGCGGTCCCAAGCTGTTCGTCAATCCGCTGGGCGAATATCTGACGCCCTCCGTCGTCAGCCTGGACGAGGAAGGCCATGTATTGGTCGGCCAGGCTGCCCGCGACCGCATGATCAGCCACCCAGGCAGTACGGTGGCCACGTTCAAGCGCTGGATGGGCAGCGCGCGCGAGACCGGCCTGCGCGGACGGAATTTCCGACCGGAAGAACTCTCGGCACTGGTCCTGCGCGCGCTGATCGCCGACGCCGAAGCGGCGACCGGCGAGAAGGTCACCGAAGCGGTGATCAGCGTGCCGGCCTATTTCTCCGATGCGCAACGCAAGGCGACCCGCGCCGCAGGCGAACTGGCCGGGATCAAGGTCGATCGGTTGATCAATGAGCCTACCGCCGCCGCGCTGGCTTATGGCCTGCAGGAAAAACCCGATGGTTCGCGCTTCCTGGTGTTCGACCTGGGCGGAGGCACCTTCGACGTCTCGGTGCTGGAGATGTTCGACGGCGTGGTCGAAGTCCATGCCAGCGCCGGCGACAACTTCCTGGGCGGCGAGGATTTTCTCGATGTGCTCGAAGGCGCGTTCCTTGCGGATCATCAACTGGATCAGCAAGCGTTGTCCGTGCAGGAGCGCGGCGTGCTGCGTCGCCGGCTGGAACAGGCCAAGCGCGAATTGACCTCGCGCGCCGATGTCACGGTCGAACTCGCGCTGGGCGAAAAGCAGTTCCAGTGGCGCATCGATGAGGACCGCTTCGGACGTCTCACCGAAACCCTGGTACAGCGCATGCGCCTGCCCTTGGAACGCGCCATGCGCGACGCCAAGCTGCAACCTTCGCAATTGAACGAGATCGTGCTGGTCGGCGGCGCCAGCCGCATGAGCCTGGTCGCGCGGCTGGTATCGCGCATGTTCGGCCGCCTGCCCTTGCGTCACGTCAACCCCGACCAGGCTATCGCGCTGGGCGCCTGCGTCGCTGCCGGCCTGAAGGCGCGCGACCAACGGCTCGAAGAAGTCATTCTCACCGATGTCTGCCCTTATACGCTGGGCATTGCCTCTTCGCGGCGCGACGAAACCGGGGCGGAGCAAACGGGCTTCTTCTCGCCGATCATCCATCGCAACAGTACGGTGCCGGTCAGTCGCGAAGAACAGTATTTTCCGATGCGCGACAACCAAACCCGGTTGAATATCGAGGTCTACCAGGGCGAAAGCCCAATGGTCGATCGCAATATCAAGCTGGGCAATATCGAGATCCCGCTGCCGCCGAAGCGCAGCCGTGGCGAGAACGCGGTCACCGTGCGCTTTACCTATGACATCAACGGTGTCCTGCAGGTCGAGATCAAAGTCAATTCCACCGGCCAGCGCCATGAGCTCGTGCTGGAGCAGAACCCCGGCATACTCGACCCGGCCGAGATCCGTGCACGCCTGGAAGCGTTGAACAGCATCAAGGTGCATCCGCGCGACAAACAGGAAAATCTCTCCGTGATCGCCCGGGCCGAACGGCTCTACGAAGAGCTGCTGCAATACCGCCCGCAGTTGCAGGAATGGATCCTGCATTTCCGCAGCGCCCTGGAAACACAGGACGAACACCTGATCCGCGAACGGCGGCAGCGCTTCGCCGAAGCGCTCGATGCTGTCGAGGCGGGCTCGTGAATCCTTCGCTGGCCTGGCTCGGCTTGCCGGACGATGCCGACGAGCGCGATATCAAGCGTGCCTATGCCGCGCGGCTGAAGACAGTGCGTCCCGATGAAGACCCGGCGGGCTTTCAGTTACTGCGCGAGCATTACGAACAGGCGCTCGCATGGTGTGCGCACCGTATGCGTATGGCCGAAGCCGAAGCGGTCCCGGCGATGTCCGATAACGCCGAGGCAGACCATGGCGGCGAAGAGACATGGCATACCGAGGAGCATGATGCCGATGAGCGGGATACACGGATCGCGCGCCCTCCCCGGGTTGTCCCGCCCATAGCGGCGGACGAAGACGTCGTCCGTACCATCCTTCGTACCGTACCGCCGGCAGCGCATACCGAACCACCCGTACGGCCAGCGCGGATGCCGCCCCCGGTACCGGAGGGCAGTCCCAAGATCCCACCCATCACGGCGCCCGATCCACAGAGCTTCGTGACGGCCTATATTCCGCAGGCGATCAAGCTTTCGCCGCCGCAGTTGGAGGGTTGGCTGCACAGCCGTGAAGATCTGTGGTCGCTGAACTTCAAGAGCCGCGCTGGCCAACTGCTGTTGCAGTCGCTGTTTCGCGAACCGCAAGCGATCGGCGCCCTCAACCTCGACGCCACACTGAGATTCTTCGGACTGGATCATGCCCAGAGCGGCATCGACCCGCTGCAACTGCACCGCTTGCGCAGCCATATGCAGGAGCGCCACGAGCTGCTGCTCAAGCACAAGGCGGAAGTTCTGCCTTGGGGAATCAATGCGGCTGCATTCGACCTGGACACGTTTCTCGCATGGTGCAGCGAGCACGCCGAAGAAGGCGAGCGCAATGCCATGGCGGCCAAGCTTTATGTGCAGCCGGCCCTGAATGCGGCAGCCGTGCGCGAACGAATCGCACCCGCATTACTGCAACGCCTGTCCAGCGGCCGCTATCCATTGCCGCAGGAAATCGCCACGTTGCTGCTGCAGTACTTCAACGTCGGCAGTGTGGCGCAGCGCGAGAAGATCGACATCAGCGACCTGCCTGCACGCTTGCATATGCGCTGGCTGATGCTGCCCAAGAACATCGGAAAACTGGCAAAGCAGACGCGCGAACCCAGCGAAGCGCATGACCCGGGCGCAGCGAAACGGCGCCTGCGTACGGTAACCAGGCCATTCCAGTGGTGGCGTATTTTGCTGATCTGCTTGGTACCGCGATTGCCGATGCGCCTGGGAATGTTCCTGTGGCGCTTCTGTGGCGGCGTGCCGCAGCGGCTGGATGGCATCTCCGATACCCGCACCGCACGCTGGTGGATCGGTGCGGCAACGCGTCAGCGCATGACCGCGCCCCGCTGGTTCATCACTGCGTGGCGCGGCCTGGTGGTAACAGCGCTGGCCGGCATCCTGAGTCTTTACCTGCATCTGTTCGATCCGCCGTACCCTCCCAGGGACGCCTGGCTGCCAGTGACCCTGGCCGGCATCGGCAGCCTGCTCTGCCTCGGCTACTTGACCCTCGTCAGCGTCATGCTGTGGCAATGTCAGCCGGAACAGCCGGCCTCGCACCCGCGCATAACGTGGCGTCTATGCTTCGTCCCGTTGTTGTGCCTCATCGGCGGCAGCATCTTCGTCGTCACCTATAGCCTGTCCAGCCATCCACACGTGGACCCAGCCGACGCCTACTCGCGAGCAATCATGTACTCGCAATTCGTCCTGATCCCGACGCTCTGGTTTGCATACATGCGTTTCCGCGTCCGCAATGCCGAACGCAAAAGCTGGAGCATGCCCAGCAATCTTGTCTTCGGCTATTTCTTTCTGATGGCCTTGGTTGGCTTATTCGCTATCCCGCTGCTCAGCGCCATCGTCGCGTTGGGCTTCTGGCTTGCCGATCTCCTCAAGCAGAACAAGAAGCGGAAGGAAGCGCTGCGGGCCAAGGCCGCATAAACCGCACGTCAACGCTGCCGCGGACGAAACTCCAGCGGCTGCACATCCGGCCGCGCCTGTTTCGGTGGCGTCGGCCCGCAGCTTCCGCAACTGCCGCAGCCGTCGCCGCAACTGCCGGTGGCCTGCTTCGGTTGCAGCCAACGGCCGAGGCTGCGCTGCCACGAGGCACGCCAGGGCTTGTTCAAGCTGGCCGAGGCACCCGCGCGCACCCGCGTGCTCACGCCCGGCAACAATTTGCCGAACGCATAGACGGCGCTGCCCAATACCAGCAGACCGATCACAACCGCCTGGACGACAGCGAACGTATTCACAGCAAAGCCCTCGCTACCTGATAGGTCACCAGCGAAGCCAGATAGGCCAGGCCAAACAGATAGCCCGCGGTCAGCGCGACATTGCGCCAGGAATTGGTCTCGCGACGAATCACCGCCAGCGTCGACATGCACTGCGGCGCAAATACGTACCAGGCCAATAGCGATAAAGCGGTGGGCAAGGTCCACGTCTGCGCAATCATCGGGCCCAGTTGGCTGGCTACTGCGTCGTCGGTACCTGACATGGCGTAGACCGTGCCCAACGCCGATACGGCGACTTCGCGCGCGGCCAGCCCAGGAATCAGCGCGATACAGATCTGCCAGTTGAAGCCGACCGGGGCAAACACGTACTGCAACAGGTGACCGATACGTCCGGCAAAGCTGTAGTCGATCGCAGGCTGTGTCGCACCCTCCGGTGCGCCCGGGAAGCTGGATAGAAACCACAGCAACACGGTCAAGGCGAGGATGATGCCGCCGACGCGGCGCAGGAAGATCTTGGCACGCTCCCACAAACCCAGTGCGATGTCGCGCACATGCGGCATGCGGTAGGACGGCAGCTCCATCAGCAGCGCGTGCTCGCTTTTGTCCTTGCGGAAGCGCTTGATGACCCAGGCTACGGTCAGCGCGCTGATAATGCCCACGACGTAGAGCGTGAACAGCACAATGCCCTGCAGGTTGAAGATGCCCCCTACCGTACGCGAGGGAATGAACGCGGCAATCAACAAGGTATAGACCGGCAGACGCGCCGAACAGGTCATCAGCGGCGCGACCAGGATCGTGGTCAGCCGGTCGCGCGGATCGGTAATGCTGCGCGTGGCCATGATGCCGGGAATCGCACAGGCAAAGCTCGATAGCAGCGGAATGAAGGCGCGCCCCGTCAGGCCGGCCTTGAACATCAGACGGTCGAGCAGGAAGGCCGCACGCGGCAGGTAACCCGATTCTTCCAACACCAAAATGAACAGGAACAGGATCAGGATCTGCGGCAGGAACACCAGCACCGCGCCGAGGCCCGCGAACACACCGTCGTTGAGCAGGCTATGCAGTGCGCTATCGGCAGGCAGCGCGGCAGTCACCCAGACGCCGAGCGAAGTAATACCGTCCTGGATCGCGTCCATGATCGGCTTGGCCCAGGAAAACACCGCCTGGAAGATCAGGAACATCAGAACGGCGAGAATCCCCAGCCCGAACACTGGATGCAGCGCCCAACGATCGAGCGCATCGTCGATCGCCGCGGTCGCGCGCGGCATGCTGACGGTGGCAGCCATCAATGTGCGCACTTGCTCGTGCAGACCTGCACGGCTGGCGGCGTCGTCCGCTTCGGCAGGCGCCGCCACGGGGATATCGCCATCGACCCGGTCGATCAGCGCCTTGGCGCCGCCGCGCTTGACCGCGATGGTCTCCACCACCGGCAAACCCAGCAGGCGTTGCAACTCGGGCACGTCGATCGCGATGCCGCGGCGCTTGGCCGCATCCATCATGTTCAGCGCCAGCACCACCGGGCGCCCGAGGCGCTTGACCTCGAGCACGAAACGCAGATGCAGGCGCAGATTGGTCGCGTCGGCAACACACACGATCAGGTCCGGTGCGGCCTCGCCGGGGTAACGCCCCTCGCAGACATCGCGGGTGATCTGTTCGTCGGGACTGTTCGCGTCGAAGCTGTAGGTCCCCGGTAGATCGAGCAACTGCAGCACGCGGCCGGACGGAGCGAGGAAGCGCCCTTCCTTGCGCTCGACGGTGACGCCGGCGTAGTTGGCGACTTTCTGCCGGCCACCGGTCAGCTGGTTGAACAGTGCGGTCTTGCCGCAGTTCGGGTTGCCCACCAGCGCGATGCGGAGCGTATCGGCGCTCATGCGGCCTCCATCCTTACACTTATGCGCGCCGCTTCGCTGCGGCGCAGGGCAAAGCGCGTCGAACCGATCTGCACCAGCAGCGGGTCGGCGCCCAGCGGCCCCCGCGCCACCAGCCGCACCGGCTCGCCCTCGACAAAGCCCAGGTCGCGCAGGCGTTGCGCGATGGGGTCTTCGGCATGGGCATCTTCGACTCGGTCTACCACGGCGGCAGCACCCTTCGGCAAATCGGACAGGCGCACAGAAATAACTCAAATAAGAATAGTTCGCATTATATATCGTGGCTCGCCCGCTGGGAAACAAGCGTCCATGGCAGTAAAACCTTGCGGTTCAGTGGCTTAACGAACCCAGGCGGTTGCCGCGTCAATACGCCTTGGCCGTAGGGCGGTTCATTGCGGCTTTTTTCCCGGCAGTCAACGGTGAAATACTCGAACGACTTCGCACGTTTATCCGGAAACCCCCATGGCTTCGATCCAGATTACCGACCGCGGCAATGTTCGCCGCCTCACCCTCGCGCGGCCCGAGCTGCACAACGCCTTCGACGACAACTTGATCGCCGAATTGACCGCAGCCATCGAATCAGCCGGTAGCGACGACACGGTTCGTGCCGTGGTACTGACGGGCGAAGGCGCGAGCTTTTCCGCAGGCGCGGACATGAACTGGATGCGCGGCATGGCAAAGGCATCGGAAGAGGCCAACCGCGAGGATTCACTCAAGCTGGCTCGACTGATGCGCAGCCTGCAGTTCTGCCCCAAGCCGACCATTGCGCGCGTCAACGGTGCGGCTTATGGCGGCGGCGTCGGGCTGGTAGCCTGCTGCGACA
>NZ_DATCRY010000256.1:0-3802 GCF_036568765.1 Dyella sp.
GACGGCGGGGCAGCGGCGCAACTGGTTGCTGTTCGGCGAGCGCCATCCCGAGCATGACTTTTTCCATCGCGACGAGATCGAGCGATGGCAACGCGAAGGTGCGATCGAGCGCCTCGACTTGGCTTGGTCGCGCGTGCCGTCGGGACCTGCCTATGTGCAGGATCGCTTGCGCGCCGTGCCGGAGATATTGCAGGCGTGGGTCGCCGAAGGTGCGGCGATCTATGTCTGCGGCAGCCTCGCAGGCATGGCGCCAGGTGTCGAGGCGGTACTGGTCGAGGTACTCGGCAGCGACAAATTCGAACGCTTGCGTATCGAAGGCCGCTATCGCCGCGACGTTTACTGAGCCTCCGAAAAACTTTCCCGTAACAAGTTTCGATGACAGGCGTGACCTTTGGCCTATGCCAGTGTGACAAGGCTTAGCGCACCCTGAACATTCGCTTGGGGAGACATACATGATCATGAGAGTGGGCAGGGGAGGCCGCTTCATTGCGGCGTTCGCGTGCATGATTGGGTGGTGCCAGTTGCTGCAAGCGCAGCAAACTCAGCAAACCACACCGATACCGGCACCCGCAGGTACGGCAACCGTCGCTACAGAGATTCCATTGGTCCACGGCAATGCCGCAGCAGTTGCCGTGCCCAGCGCACCGGGTGCCTGGGGCGGTGAGCGCACCGGCAACGAGCCGACGCTGTCCGATCGTGTCGTGAGCTATCGCATCGATGCCGAGCTGGACGCGTCCAAGCATGCGATCAACGGCCATGAGCAGCTCACCTGGCGTAATCGCAGCGACCGCGAAGTGCGCAGCATCTACATGCATCTGTACCTCAATGCCTTCCAAAACGCGCACAGCACGTTCTTTACCGAGCGCGATCTGCTGACCGCGCACGGCAGCTCGCGTGGTGTGGCTGAAGTAAAGAAGGGCGAATGGGGCTGGATCGACCTCAAGCAGGTGCAGCAGGGCGACCATGCATTGACCTGGCGCTTCGTGCATCCCGATGGCGGTCCGGATGCAGACCAGACCGTGGTGCGCATCGACTTGGCGCAGGCGGTGCCTGCCGGCGCCACGCTGACCCTCGACATCGATTTTCTTAGCCAGCTCCCGCGTGTGATCGAGCGCACCGGTTATTTCGGCGATTTCAACTTAGTCGGGCAATGGTTTCCGAAAATCGGCGTGCTGGAGTTGCCCGGCGAGCGCGGGGCGACCGAGGTGCGCTGGAACGTGCACGAGTTCCATTTCAACAGCGAATTCTATGCCGATTTCGGCAGCTTCGACGTACGTATCACCGCGCCTGCCGACTACACCGTTGGCGCAGTCGGCCAGCAGCAAGGCGAGCCGCAGCGCCAGGGCGATAAAATCGTCTATCACTTCCGCCAGGACGATGTGCACGATTTCGCGTGGGTCGCGGCGAAGGGCTACAAGACGCTGGATGGCAGCTATGAAGGTCCCGGTAGCCCCAAGGTCGCGGTACGGGTGATCTATCCACCCGAATATGTAGCCAGCGCCCAACCGGTGCTCAAGGCAACGATCGACTCGCTCGGATACTTCTCGCGTACGCTGGGAGCGTATCCCTACAACACGGTAACCGCCGTGGTGCCGCCGTATAACGCCACCGAAGCCGGCGGCATGGAATATCCGACCTTCTTTACCGCTGAGGGCTATAGCAAGGTCAACGCCGGTACCTCGGATGTGTTCGAGCTCGATTTTGTCACCATCCATGAATTCGGCCACGGCTATTTTTATGGCCTGCTCGCCTCGAACGAATTCGAAGAGCCGATGCTGGATGAAGGACTCAATGAATTCTGGGATCAGCGCATGCTGATCGAGCGTAAGCAGCGCTTGCTGACACTCGGCGAGCCGTTGCACCGACTGGGTGTGGATTTTTCCTTCGACCCATTTGTGCAGGAGCGTTTGATTGCAGGCCTGGATCAGCCGGTCGACCCGCTTGGCGAGAACGCCTGGAATCGACTGTCCAGCAGCAGCTACGGGACCGTCTATTCGCGTACCGCCACGGCGATGCACGATCTGGAACAGCGCATCGGACATGAGGCGCTCGAGCGCGGCTTCCGCGAGTACTACAAACGCTGGCATTTCCGTCACCCGTCCGCGGCCGATCTGCGCGCCGCGCTGATCGATGCCTCGGGCAATGCGCGCGCCGTCAACGAGATCTTCGACCGCTACGTCTATGGCACTGCGCGTGTCGACGATCGCATCGTGGCGATCGACAACGACGAAGTGCTGCCGAAGCCGGGCACCTATGTGAAGGGCGGTCAGCGCAGCGAACAGGACAGTGACACGCTCGATAAACAGATCGATCGCCAGCGTGAAGACTGGGATCATGCGCACCCCGATCCCAAGAAAGGTACCGGTCCGTTCCCCTGGCAAGGCGTCGTCACTGTCGTGCGCACTGGCATGCCGGTGCCACAGGTGTTGAAAGTGACGTTCGCCGACGGCAGCGTGGAGAATGTTCGATGGGACGACAGCCGACGCTGGGCACGCTTCACCTTCATCAAGCCGAGCAAGATTGTTTCGGCCGAACTCGACCCTGAGCAGAAGATCTACCTGGACGAAAATAAACTCAACGACAGCCGTACGGTCCGCAGCAATGGCGCGGCTTCGCGGCGCTGGACCGCTGACGTGGCGGCGCTGGTGCAGGGCTTCTACTCATTCCTGGTGACGCTGTGATGGCCTATAAATCTGCTCGTCGTGTCGATATGAGCGCGGTATTTCGCGCGTGGATCCATGCCTTGCAATGGCGCCTGTTGCTGTTGTGGCTGATATTGCTGCTGATTCCGACGGCCGTAGTTGCATTGCCGCTATGGGGTTCGCTCAGCGAGTTGCTCGACCATTCGGTACATGCCCAGATTTGGGCGAAGCAGTTCGATGGACTGATGGCCGGCGATACGATTCATCAGATCGCCGCGCACAGTGGCGGCCTGAAGGCTGCGGCGATCGCCGGCACCTTGGTGACCTTGCTGCTGTTGCCATGGCTGAACGGCATGATCGTCGGCGCGGGTCGTAGCGATATGGCGCCGAGCTTGGGCGGTCATTTGCACAACGGTTTGAGCATGTACGGCAAGATGTTCCGCTTGCTGCTGTGGTCGATTCTGTTGTACGCGGGTGCGGCCTGGTTGATCGGGCAAGTCTCCGACATGGCTGACAAGCATGACGCGAAGGCCGTGCTCGAATCGCAGGCCGACATGTGGCGACATGGCTTCTTTGCAGCGGCTGCCATCGTCTTTGTGCTCGTGCACGCGATTGTCGATGCTGCGCGAGGCGCATATATCGCCGACACCTCGTTGCGTTCGGCGACGGTGGCTTTGTTTCGGGGCTTGATGCAGTTGCTGCGCCGACCGTTTTCCATGTTGCTCGCCTATGTGCCGATCAGTGTTGCGGGTTATGCGTTGATCGTCCTATTGGGTATGTTGCGTATCCAGGTGACGGCGTCGGACTGGATGGGATTGCTCGGCGGCTTGCTGGTAGTGCAACTGATTTCTGCGGTGACCGGGTGGACGCAAGCGGCGCGTATTTTTGCCTTGGCTGAAGTAGCGCGATCCTTGGGACGGCGAGCTTATTGATGTTGGCTTGCGGAATCGAGGAGTCCTGGCGGACTCCTCGATTCTCTTGGGTCTTTGCGCCTGCTTTTCTCTGGCGGGAACGATTTTAGGGAACCTCTAAAAACTGGCTCTTCTGTGGGAGCGACTTTCGTCGCGACGATCGTGCCTTATCGCAAGTCCTTGTCGCGACTGAAGTCGCTCCCACAACGATAGGATCCGCTTTCGCTATGTTCGGGCGATTGCGAGGTT
>NZ_DATCRY010000257.1:0-16688 GCF_036568765.1 Dyella sp.
CCGCCGTGTTCGATGAACATGGCCGCCTGATCGCGGCCGCCGCAAACCGGGTCGTGCCGCAGTCCTGCTCGGTCGCCCACGCGGAAATGCTCGCCTACATGGCTGCCCAGCAACGCCTGTCGACCTTCCGCCTCAACGCCCAGGGCGGCCGCTACGCCCTGGCGACCAGCGCGCAGCCGTGTTGCCAATGCTTCGGCGCCACGGTCTGGGCCGGCATCGACGAATTGCTGATCGGTGCCCGCGCCGAGGATGTCGAGGAACTGACCGAGTTCGACGAGGGGCCACTGCCAGCCGATTGGATCGGCGAACTCGAACGACGCGGCATCGCGGTGCGACGAGACATCCTGCGCGATGAAGCACGGGCCGTACTCGCCGATTACGGCCAGAACGGGTTGAAATATTGAGTCGCCTGCGTGCCGCGCTGCCGCTGATCCTGCTGATACTGGCGGGCATCGCGCTTTTCGGCTCCGGCTTGCTCGACCGGCTTCATCCGGAGCAGTTGGTCGCCCACCAGGACCAGTTGCGCGCGGAGATCGCAGCAGCACCCTGGCTTAGTCGCCTTGCCTATATCGGCTTGCTGACGCTGGCGATGTCGACCGGCATCCCAGGCACCATCGTCGTCATCTTCGCCGGCGGCTTTGCCTTCGGCGTGTTCGAAGGCACGCTCTATTCCTCGATCGGCGTAACCCTCGGTTCGCTGATTCTATTCCTGGCCAGCCGTTACGCGTTCGGTACCGGCAGCAGGCATCCACCGGCCATCGTGGAAAAGCTGCAGCATGGCTTTGCCCATCATCCGGTCAGCTACACGCTGTTCCTGCGCTTTGTACCCGTGCTTCCCTTTGGCCTGGTGACGGTCAGCCTGGCATGGCTGCGTTGTCCTCTATGGCTGTTTATCGGGGCGACTTTCCTCGGCGGCACCGTCATGCTGATCTTCGAAACCTCGGTCGGTGCCGGACTGGGTACCGTACTGGCCCATAGCGCCAAGCTGGGGCCGGGCCTGCTGTTGCGGCACGAACTGCTCTGGCCGCTGTGCGGCATCGCCCTGCTCGCCCTCCTGCCGCTGCTGATCGAGCGCCTGTCGCGGCGCTGGCGTCGCCATTAATCCTCGATCCCGCGATTACGTCACGACTTGGCGCGACTGAAGGGAACCTCGAAAAACTTGCTTTCTGTGGGAGCGACTTTAGTCGCGACAATCGTGCCTCACCGCAAGTCCTTGTCGCGACTGAAGTCGCTCCCACAACGATAGGATCCGCTTTCGCTATATTCGGGCGATTGCGAGGTTTTTAGAGGTTCCCTGAAGTCGCCCCTGCAAGACAGGCAGGTTTTATCGGCCTGGGGTGAACGGGCCTATTACCGACGGCCATCTATCCAAGCGTCACGCCACGCTTCGATCATTTCGCGCTAGTCTCGGTCACAGGGCCGGCACGGGGAGCGCAAGTGAGCACGGGGCAGGATACCTGGATCGCACGACTATGGCGGCGCACGTCGCTGATGCAGCGGCTTGCCTTGGTTGCGCTCATACCCACGCTGGTTACCGCGCTGTTTCTGGTGATCATGCTTACCCGCCATCAGTTGGCGGCGCTGCGCAGCATGGCGCAGAGCACCGCTGACACGATCGCCATTCAGACCGCTTCGGTCTGCGCCGAGCCGCTACGCCAGATGCAACGGCGCGAGCTGACGCGCATCGCTCAATCGATCGCCGAACTGCCCCACGTGGCACATGTGCAGATCCGCGCCGCCGATGGCGAGATCCTGGCCGACGGTCGTGGCCGCGAAGATCGTGCTCGCAGCGAAAGCCTCACTGTGGAACGCGCCGTCGTCGATGGCGACCTGCCCGGTCACCCCATCATCGGCTCGGTGGTCGTCGATGTCAGCCTCAACGACGCCATCGCTGCCCAGCATTCGAGCCTGCGTAATGCACTGATCGCTTTGGTACTGAGTTTATTGGTCGCGGTCATTATCGGCTGGCAAGCGGCGCGCTGGATCAGCGCGCCGTTACGCCGGTTGGCAGCGGCGGTCCATCAGCTCGGCCGCGGCGACCGGCAAGTGGAAGTGGAAGTCACCGACAGCAATGAAATCGGCGAACTGCAACAAGGTTTCAACAGCGCCGCGGCGGCGCTGTTCGATGTGCAACGCGGGATGGAGCAGGAAATCGAGCATGCCACCTTGGAATTGGCGCGCAAGAATGCCGCGCTCGAAGCGGCTAGTGTCGCCAAGGCACGCTTCCTCGCAGCGGCCTCGCATGACCTTCGCCAGCCGCTGTACGCATTGACGCTGTTCTCCTCGTCATTAGCGGTGGATGAGCGCGACCCCGTACGGTTGGATCGCATCGCGCACATCCAGGAATGCGTCGAAGCGCTGGATCATCTGTTCAGCGAACTGCTGGACCTGTCGCGACTGGAAACAGGTGCCATGCAGTTGGAGATCGGCGAGTTTCCGCTGGATCACGTATTTGAAGAAGTCAGCCGCAATTTCCGCCTGATCGCCGAACAGCACGACCTGCGCCTGGTCATGCGTGCGACGCCTCTGTGGGTGCGCACCGACCGCACGATGCTCGCGCGCATCCTCAATAACCTGGTCAGCAACGCCCTGCGCTACACCGTATCCGGCGGCGTGCTGGTCGCAGCGCGCAAACGACTCGATGGCACCGTGCGGATCGATGTATGGGATACCGGCAGCGGTATCGCACCGGAACACCAGATACGTGTTTTCGATGAGTTCTATCGCATCGATACGCACGGTATCGGCGAGCACGACAGCGGACCGCGTCGCGGCCTGGGCCTGGGCCTGGCAACGGTGCAGCGCCTCGCCGAGCTGCTCGATACCAACGTAACGCTCAAATCGCGGGTCGGCCGTGGCAGCGTCTTCAGCTTTCTGTTGCCAGCCGCCCCCGCCCATCAAACCTTCCACCCGTTGGTGGAGGAACGCCATGTCGATGTGGCCGGCATGCGCGTGCTGGTGATCGACGACGAACCGGCCATTCTCTCGGGGATCCGCTATTTGCTCAGCAGTTGGGGCTGCGACGTCGTGGTGGCCGAGGATCGGACCCAGGCACTGGAGATGGCCGATGCCTGGCCTGCTCCGCCGGATCTGGTGATTTCCGATCTTCGCTTGCGCGATGGCGAAAGCGGCCTGGACGTGCTGGCCGCACTGGACCGCCATTATGGACACGAAGGGCCGACCGCCTTTCCCCGCCTGCTGATTACCGGGGAGACCCGCAGCGACCGTTTGCGCGAAATCATGGCTGCGAAGATCCCCGTACTGTACAAACCCGTGTCGCCGGAACAGTTACGCGAGGCCATGGCAACGGCCCGCGCCGGGGGCTAGCTTGCCGTCCGAGGGCGCGTTTTCACGCCTGACGGCGGACGCCTACTCCAAACGGCAGAGGGGCGGTCGGCCGTTAGACCGTTCGTTCGTATCCGAATGGCTTGCTGCCGCCGAGCGGTAAGGCTATGTTGCACCCGTGGCCGGACGGGTTAGTGACCGTGGCGGGTCACGGGGGAGACCATGCGGATACTGATTGCCGATGACCATCGACTGATCGTCGAGGGGGTCAAGCTCAAGCTTGCCGAGCTTGGGACAGATACCGAGTTTTCGGTCGCCAAGGACGTGCAGGAGTTGCGTGATGCACTGCGCAACGAGCCGGCGCCGGCGCTGGCGATCGTCGACCTGGCCATGCCCGGATCGCACGGACATGCCCATCTGGCCGAAACGATCGAAAACCTACCCGGCGTGCCGGTGATCGTGCTGTCCGGTTCCGAAGACCCGTCACTGATGAAAGACCTGCTGGCCATCGGCGTGCAGGGCTTCATTCCCAAGGCCTATTCGCCCGACGTGATGCTTTCGGCTGTACGCCTGGTGCTTTCCGGAGGAGTCTATGTGCCTCCGATGATGCTCGATGAATCCGGCGAAGTCGCACACGCGCCGTCGATTCCCACCCAGCAGAGCGATGCTGCCTCGCTTGAGGAGCGCCTGCGGCAGCTGCTGACCGATCGCCAGATCGATGTGCTCTGGCTCCTGTCGCAGGGAAAACCAAACAAGGTGATCGCTCGCGACCTGGGAATTAGCGAAGGAACTGTGAAGATTCACTTGGCGGCCATTTTTCGCGCACTGAACGTCCGCAACCGGGTAGAGGCGGTGGTGGCCTCGCGCCGGCTGGCCGGCCCCTAGGGAATGCGCTGATCCGTTCTTCGTAGCAGGCCGTATTGCAAACGCTTTGTCACCCACGCGGTGCCGCGTCAGCGTATGCTCGCGCGACAGGAACAAGAAGCCGCGGCACCGCCAAAAGGGATTGCAGGGGAGTCAAATAGGTTGCACTACGCAAGCTTCCATCGCACCGGTAAGAACAGGCCGAGCGCCGCGTGGCAGGCTTGTTTCATGCTGTGGCTGCTCTGCCTTTGCGCCCTGCCCACGCGAGCCATTGGCCAGGAGCCTGCCGATACGGCCAAGCCGCTGACCTTCGGCGTGCTGCCAATGGGAGGCCCGTCCGAATCGCTGGAATCGTGGCGGCCGATGCTCGACGACATGAGCCACGCCTTGCAACGGCCCATTCGCAGTGTCTCGGTCAGCACCTATGAAGGGCTAGCCCAGGCGCTGGCCGAGCAACGCATCGACTACGCCTTCGTCTCCGGTCGCCTAGCGTTGCAGGCTGTCACGCACGACGGCATGACAGTATTGGCTCAGCTGACCCGCGGGGACGGCACTCGGGGTTACTACTCGGTACTTGTCGTCGATAGAGACTCGCCGATCCACAATGTCGACGACATCTTCGGTAAACCCGGGCACTGGCGCTACGCACGTGGCGAGGCCCTCTCTGTCTCGGGCTACCTCGTGCCCGAGACACAGCTATTCGCCAGCCGCAAGCTCGACTCCGATACCTTCTTCGCCAATGTCACGGTGGACAACCACCAGAACAATGCCCTGGCCGTGGTCAACGGCGAAGCCGATCTGGCGACCAACAACACTGCCGACCTGGAACGTTTCGCCAAGCACTTTCCGGAGCAGTACGCTCGGTTGCGAGTCGTATGGAAATCCAGCTTGATCCCCCATGCGGTCATCATCGCGCGTACCGACCTGCCCACCGAGCTTCGCGAACGCATCGCACAGTTCCTCACCAACTACGCCAAGGGGCGCAATGCCGCGCAAGAGCTCGCCAAATTGCAGTTGATTCATGACATCAGCGGCTTCCGACCAGCCGGCAACGATGTACTTATCGCTTTCGCCGATATTGACTACACCCTCGAACAGCGTCGCGCGATAAGTGCGCAATGGGTCAATGACGACGCGATGAAGGCGCGCCTGCAAAAAATCGAGGCTACGCACGAACAACTCGTGCGCCAGCTAAAGAGCAATCGCCCGCAGAATTTCGCTCATCTCGACGACCGGCCCTGATGCGGCCCCACCCAGATAGCCGAACCGTTTTTGCGGGCATACCGGCTTCGTACGCCACATCTCTATGCCTTTCGTACTACGCCTCCGCAGAATAGTACGAACTGTGTATCGAATCGCTCCGTGCAGTTCCCTACAGTGAGGTGCAAGCCGGCGCAGTGTCGGCTATCGGCTTTACTTGCACAGATTCCGATGCCATGCAGCGCAACCCTCGACAACATGCTCAGGCATCGCTGGCCGCGCGCGGCCGGCTATCTCCTGTTGACTTGGCGAAGGCAGGCCCATGACGCGCTCGCTCGACGGATTGCTGCCGCGCTTGCTGATCGATGCCATCCTTCCTTGCGCGCTCGCCGCCATCGTACTTACGGCCGCACTCACCGTGCAGCGCAGTCTGCTGCTGGTCGAACGTCAACGCAGCGGTGTCGCCCTGCAACTGGAACGACTCAGCGCAGCTTTCGCTTGGGAAAACCACGCACCGCAACAGATCCTCGACCGAGGCTTGCGTGACAGCACCGACCAGAACGTACGCTATATCGGCCTGCAGCTGGCCGATGGACGTCTTTATGGCGCCGGCCAGGAAGATGAGAATGCACGCCAGATCTATGCCCGTGTCTTGCCAACGCCACAACAGCAGGCGCTAGCCACCATCACCATGCAGATCGACCCCTGGCCGCTACGGCGGGCTCAGCTATTGACTTGGAGCGGTGGCTTGCTTTGCGTGGTGGGCATCGCCCTGCTCGCCGTTCTGGCGCGCTCCTCGCTGCGCCGCCGAATTATCGAGCCGCTCCATCGATTGCAGCTTGCACTCGACGACCTGCTACCGCGACGCGACGAATGTGGGGCCGCCGAACAGATGTCGGGCGACGAAATGGCGCGCCTCCATGCCTCCTTGACTCGTATCGACCATGCGCTGAACACGCAACGGCGCGATCTGGTTGCCATCCGCCGCACCAACGCACTGCAATCGATCCGTCAGCAACGCGAAGCGCAGGCGCTCAATCGTAGCAAGTCCCATTTCATTGCCTTGGTAGGCCACCACTTCCGGCAACCTCTGCAGGCCTTGCAATTGTTCACAGCGTTCCTGCGACTCGGCAATGACAAGGAGCAGCAATCCGCGCTGGCACAGATGCGCAGCAGCATCGGCTCGATGACGCGGTTGCTCGATGCGCTGCTGGAGATCTCCCGGTTGGATGCTGGCGTGATCAGTCCCAAACCGACACCCTTCACAGCCGCCGAACTGTTCCTCCGTGACCGGCAAAGCCTGACCGAGCTGGCAGCTCAGCAACGTGTCATGCTGGTCTGGCGCGGCGGCCATCATCGTATCCACGCCGATGCCGAGCTCTGCGGGCGCCTGTTGCAGCAACTGGTCAGCAACGCCGTGACCAACACCCCCAATGGGCGCGTGTTGGTCGCAGCGCGCCGCCAGGGCGATCGTGTCCGCATCGAAGTCCGCGACAATGGCCCGGGTATTGCCGCCGCTCAACATCAACGCATCTTCGAAGAATTCGTACGCATCGAAGGCGATGAAGGCGATGCGCATGAAGGTTATGGCTTGGGATTATCTATTGCCGAGCGCCTGGCTCAGATTCTCGACACCCATATCGGCCTGCGCTCCGAGCCCGGCCGCGGGAGCACGTTCTGGTTCGATGTGCCCAAGTCCACGATCAGCGGCCACAGTCATCGGCTGCCGCCCGAACCCATGCCGGAGGCATGGCGACACGCAAGCTAGCCAATGGCTCTTCGGCAGGGGAAATGTCCTTTCGCGAACACCCGGTGTTCACAGCGCCATAACCCCGCGCGGGCTAGCGTCGGATAGACATAGCGTTCACGTCGCTCCGACAGGGAGGTCGTTATGGCAGATCGGGAACTTCTTCTTGTGTCCAATGCCGATCGCGTTGTCGTCGATCAGCTGCATGCGCGTGGTTTCGGCTCGGTTTTCGACATCGCCCGCCTACCTGCTTCCACCTTTGCCGAGCGATGGAGCGATGCATACGGAGATCCTCAGCAGATACCAACGGCTACAAGAAGAACTAAAGTCCGAAGCCTCTTATCTGGCTGCTGCCGCATTGTTTGCCGCGAGCACTATACCCCACGGCATGTCCAGCCCTCTTTACCTGTTTCCCACTATTTTTGGATTTTCCAACGGCGGCCATGACCCCGGAAGTGCAGCTAATGCCTGGGGCAGCATCATGGAGGCCGGCGCCCAGGCAGCAAGCGACACGGGCGAAATGATGGCATTCGACGCCGACTACGTGCGGCGTGTCGAAGAATGGAACTTGCAGCAATCACAAGCCACGGAAGATTTCAAGGCGATCATGCAGCGCATCGAAGCGCAAGATCACGCCATTGCTTCGGCTAGGTATGAGCTTGCGCTCACCAGCCGCGAGCATGAGAACGCTAAAGAAATACTTCGCACGCTACGCGATCGATTCACCAACGTCGAGTTATTTGAATGGGTAAGAGATAGGTTGTCCAGCTTATATAAAATAATGTTCGACCATGTCGACTCGTTATGCAACAAGACAAAAGCTACCTATCTTTGGGAGACCGGACAGGATCCTTTACCTTATTTCCCCGAGCGCGAATCTTTGTATTGCCACGAATGGATCAAGCGTAGCCTTGGCTGTGACCGCGTGGGTCGCGATACGCCCACCGGTGAACCTGGACATTATCCGTTCGTTACTTAGGCAAAGGAACAAAGACATGCCGCTACCCGCCGCATCCGCGCCGCTCGACGGCGCTCACTTCACGCCCAGGATGGCGTCTCTGCTCAACAGGCATCTTCCCACTGAAGACGCATGTCGCCGGGAGAAATTCCTGGATTCGGTTTTGATGTCGATCGAAAACCGCAGGCAGTATCATTCGTCATTATCTAGAAGCTTATCTCGATGGAAGCAGAATCAGGAATTCGGAGCCATCTATGATGCTCTCAAACCGCACATCCACAAGCTCGATACCTCCGAGCGATCATCCTTATTACGCCTGAAAGGATTGCAAGACATTCCGATTCGCCCGGGAGATTGCTATTTCCCAATTATGGTAGGCCAGCTCCTGGAGTGGTGCGAAAGCAACCACAGCTTCGTAGGCATGCCGTCTTCCGATATATCTACGCCACTCAACGGCACCCATTTCACATCGCGAATGGCATCGCTCCTCAACAAGTCTATCCCTTCCAATGACGCGTATAACCGCGAGAAATTCCTCAATTCGGTATTGATGTCGATCGAAAACCGCGAGCTGGACTCTTCGATGCTCAATACACTGTCCTTTTGGAAGCAAGCAGGTAGATTCGGCAAAGTCTATGAAGCCATCAAACCTCACACGCAAACGCTGAGCGCCTCCGAACGCCTCGCGATGTGGCAATTGAAAGGTTTGCAGGAGATTCCCATCCGCGTGGAATGCCATGAGTTCGAAAACGTACTGGATAGACTCCACGCGTGGTGCGATAGTAATCGCAGTCTTGGCGTTGTCGGATCGGCGTCATCCGTCGCTCACACAGACTCACCGGTCGCGGCAGGGACTTCAATCCATGATGGCACTGCCGGCCGATGCGAGCCAATCGACTTCGAACGAGATAGTCTCATGCACTCCCATGCTCGATACGACCAGGGCGCAATGCATGCGCTCGAACAGTTCGCGCAGAGCATGCCGCACGCTACGCGTTATGAAGACCTGCTCAGCACACTGAGCGCGCATACCGCGCTCAAGCTGGAAATCCTGACCCAAGAAAGCATCAGCTTAGGCTCGGCGCTCGAAGCCCTGGCTAATGCCTTGACGCGGGAATGTGCCAAGAAGGGACTGCAACACATTACCGGTGTCGAACTCATGGGACACCGACCTTGGACGGATGTGTACGTTACAGCTTGGCTCGAACCCCGCCGCGGACATCGAGCTATCGTGTCGCTGGATGAGGTATTGCGCGCACGGAAGCCCGCCACGCAAGCGCCGGGGGCACAGACGGCACACCCCTGAGAAAAGAAAAGGCTTGCCGTATGGCAAGCCTTTGATTCACGTGGTGGGCCGTGATGGATTCGAACCATCGACCAACGGATTAAAAGTCCGCTGCTCTACCGACTGAGCTAACGGCCCGGACGTAATCGAGCCGATTATTTTACGGTCTTGTGGCTGCAGACACAAGCGACCGTGCCGGCTAAGTGGTTGTACGAAGGGGTTTAGTCGCGGTGCTGTTGGACTGGAGCAAGGCCGCCTCCTCACCCCTGACTTCACCGGGGGTGAGGGTTGGGGTGAGGGGGAAACCCCGCGAAGCGACGCTCGCATGCTGCGCCAAGGTTTTCCAAGCCATTACGCGTAACGCGTAGGATCCGGCAGCCCCGCATCGCGAAAGCCCTGCGCACGCAGACGGCAGGCATCGCAATGACCGCAGGCACGGCCCTGTTCATCCGCCTGGTAGCAGCTGACAGTCTCCGCAAAATCCACACCGAGCCGCGCGCCTTCGCGAGCGATATCGGCTTTGCTCATTTTCATCAGCGGGGCATGGATACGAATACCCGCCCCCTCCACGCCCGCCTTGGTCGCCACATTGGCGAGCTGTTCGAAGGCTTCGATGAAGGCTGGCCGGCAATCCGGATAGCCCGAATAATCCACCGCGTTGACGCCGCACCAGATGTCGCTGGAACCGAGCACTTCGGCCCAGCCTAATGCGATCGACAGCATGATGGTGTTGCGTGCCGGCACATAGGTAACCGGGATTGCGGCCGCATCGGGCTGCTGGTCGGTATCCAATGGCACATCGATATCCGCCGTCAGGGCCGAACCGCCGATCGCGCGCAGATCCACCGTGACGGTCTTGTGCGCCACCGCTCCCAGGAGCCGGGATACACGCTCAGAGGCCATGAGTTCGGCGCTATGGCGCTGCCCATAGGCCACGCTCAATGCATAAACGTCGTAACCCTGCTCACGCGCGAGCGCGATGGTGACAGCGGAATCCATGCCGCCGGAGACGAGTATGACGGCTTTCTTGCGTTCGCTGGTGGAAGTCATGATTCTTCTATGCCCGTAAGCTCGGCCGCGCAGCGGCGGGCCTGGCTACCTCTCAATGTCCCGGCTCGTCGTTCCAAAGCAGCTTGTGCAGTTGCAGCTGGAACCGAACCGGCAGTTTGTCTTCGATGATCCATTCGGCGAGCTCGCGTGGCTGTACCGCGCCATGAACAGGCGAGAACAGCACCATGCAGCGCCGGGACAAGCCGAACTCGGCTTCCTTGTCGCGCGCCCATTCGTAGTCGGCGCGGCTGGCGATAACGATCTTGAGCTGATCGTGCGGCTGCAAGTGCTCGATGTTCGACCACAGGTTGCGGCCACTCTCGCCCGAATCCGGAGCCTTGAGGTCCATCACCTTGTGCACGCGCGAGTCGACGACGGAGACGTCGAGTGCACCGGAGGTTTCCAGCGAGACTTCGTAGCCCGCATCGCACAATCGCGTGAGCAGGATCTGGCAGCGCTTCTGCGCCAGCGGTTCACCGCCGGTAACGCAGACGTGCTTGACGCCATGCGTAGCCACCTCGGCCACAATGTCGTCGATGGCACGCCATTCGCCACCGTAGAACGAGTATTCCGTATCGCACCAGACACAGCGCAACGGGCAGCCGGTCAGGCGGACAAACACGGTGCGCCAGCCGATCGCATCGGCTTCGCCCTGGATCGAATGGAAGATCTCGGTGATGCGCAGGCGCTCGGCCGGAACCGGCGCCGACGTGGGTTGCTCCACGCTCGCATCGTGCTCGTGCACCGCGTTGCCTCAGTTGGCCGGCTGCAGTTGCAGGCGGCGCAGGCGATCCTGGGCCAGGCCCGCCGCCTTGGAGCTTGGATACTTGGCAATCACGGACTTGAGCGTGGTCTTGCCGGCATCGTTCTGCTTGAGTTCGAGCTGGGTGTAGCCCAGCTTGAGCAGCGCATCCGGCGCCTTGTCGCTTTGCGGGTAGTTCGCCACCAGCCGCTGGAAAGCTTCCAGCGCCACCTGATAATTCGATGTGGCGTAGTACGACTCACCCAACCAGTAATAGGCATTGGGTGCGAGGTTACTGTCCGGATATTGCTGCAGGAAATCGCGGAAGCCGCGCGATGCCTTGACGTAGTCGCCGCCACGAATCGCGCCGAACGCGGCATCGTAGGCTGCCTGCGCACCGGCCGGATTGGCATTGCTACCGCTGCTGGAGGCCTGGGCCGGCTGCGCAGCCGCATTGGCCGGCGCCCTGCCGCCTTGCGGCGTATTGTTGCCGCTACCACCCTGCTGCGGCGGATTGCCGGCGGACTGGGGCTGCTTCTGTGGCGCGCTACCGCCAGCGGCTCCCGCACCGCCTTCAAGACGACCGATACGCGAGTCAAGATCGACGTATTGCGCCTTGTTCTTGTCCTGGGCTTCCTGCAACTGGTGCTGAAGCTCCTCGATCTGGCCCTGCAACTGCTGCACCTGCTGCTGCAACTGCTGGACCTGGTTGACCATGCCGATACCGCCCTGGTCCTGGTTCTGCGCCTGCTGTTCGAGGCGCGCGACGCGGTCCGCGAGGCTCAAACGGGAATCCTGCGCCATGGCCGGCAACGCAAAAAGCATGGCGGATGCGAATGCACCCGCCATGCCGAGCCTGGCCGTCAAACGATTAGCCAGTTGCTTCTTCATTACTTCGCCGTGTAGACGATCTCGACGCGACGGTTCTTGCTCCAGCAATCCTCATTGTGCTCGCGGCACACGGGCTTTTCCTTGCCGTAGCTGATCACGTTGAGCTGGCTGGCCGAACCGCCGGCAGCCTGCAGGGCGCTGGACACGGCGTTGCCGCGGCGCTCGCCGAGGCCGAGGTTGTACTCACGCGTACCGCGCTCGTCGGTATTGCCTTCCAGACGGATGGCGGCCATCGGGCGATCCTGCAGGTACTTGGCGTGGCACGCCATGATCTGCTGGAATTCCGGCTTGATTTCGGTCTTGTCGAAATCGAAGTACACAACGCGCTGACGCAGGCAGGCGTCACGGTCCAGATCTTCCGGGCCGTACTTGCCCGATTCCTGGGCCGGGGCCTGGGTCACGGGAGCGGTTTCCTGCTGCGGCTGGGGCTTCACTTCCTGCTTCTTCGAGCAGGCGGCCGCGCCAACACAGAGCAGGGCGACCAGGGCGAC
The DNA here is from genome assembly GCF_036568765.1 of Dyella sp. Classification (GTDB taxonomy): domain Bacteria; phylum Pseudomonadota; class Gammaproteobacteria; order Xanthomonadales; family Rhodanobacteraceae; genus GSA-30. The sequence goes on from NZ_DATCRY010000257.1 coordinate 12,514, forward strand.
GCGAACGGTCTTATTCATGGTGGACGTTCCTTCAAACGGGTTTGAGTTCCGACAGTCAATGACGATTGCGGTTACGGGACAGCATTATCGCCGGTGGACCGGCTGTTATTTTGACATCTTGTAGCCCGCGGCGCGCTGTCTTGCATCCGCGAACTTCACCGACGACGGCAACAGGCCTTCGCCGATAACCTTACGGCCGCCCGGACCGTCCGTCTCGGGGCCGGCCCTGCTCACCAGGCCGGACCGCCCTATCGGCGACCCGGCACTACCATCCATACGATCCCTAGTGTTGCTGTTGCTGCTGCCGATAAGGTCCCCACGACGGCTCGCGCACGTCGCCATCGGACAGGAGGAGACGCTGACGTACCAAGCCATCGTTGGAGACGGCATAAAGCACACCTCGGCGTCCTTCGGTAGCGGCATACAGCAGCATGCTGGCATTGGGGGCGAAGCTCGGGGACTCGTCGATCGGTCCCGGCGAGATGGGTCGCACCTGTCCACCCAGACTGCGGTCCATAATGACAATACGATACACGTTCCCGTTGCCCTGCACCATCGCAAGCTGCTTGCCGTCATAGCTGATCGAGGCGTTGGCGTTGTTCTGGCCCTCGAAACTGACCCGCTGCTGGTTGGCCCCGGTGGCCGACATCTGGTAGATCTGAGGACGTCCCGAGCGGTCGGAGGTGAAATAGATGCTCTGGCCATCCGGCGACCAGACCGGCTCGGTGTCGATCGCCAGGTTATTGGTCAGACGGGTCTCCTGGCGGCTGTTGACGTCCAGGACGAAGATCTCCGGATTGCCCACATAGGACAACGAGATGGCCAGCTTGCTGCCATCGGGCGACCAGGCCGGCGCGCCGTTGATGCCCTTGGGATGCGCCGAGATCAACTGGCGCGACCCCGTGGTGATGTCCTGCACGTAGATCGCCGAGTTGCCGCTCTCGAAGGAGACATAGGCGATCTTCTTGCCATCCGGCGACCATGACGGCGACAGCAGCGATTCACGCGAGCGCGCCACCACCTGCGGGTTGTAGCCGTCCGAATCGGCCACCACCAGCGAATACGTGGTGTTGTTGCCCAGGCCGACTGCGGTGATGTAAGCGATGCGGGTCCAGAAGGCACCGCGCACCCCGGTGATCTTTTCGTAGATCTGGTCGGCGATCTGGTGAGCCACGCCACGCAGGTCGCCCGCCGGGGCAGTGAAGGCTTGCGCCAGCAGGCTTTGCTGCTTGTTGACGTCCCACAACTCATACTCGACGCGCAGCATGCCGCCGCCGGCATCGCTGATGCGGCCGATGGTCAGGTAATCCTGCTTGAGCAGTCGCCACGTGGCGAATTTGATGTCGGCGCCCTTGGAGGGGAGCTCGACGATTTCGCTCTTGGCCAGCGAACGAAACTTGCCCGACCGGTTGAAATCGTTGCGAATGACATCGCTCACATCAGTCGGTAACGGCGCGCCGCCAGCCTGGGCAAACGGCACGACGGCGATCGGCGTCGCCGTCTTGGTGCCCGTCATGATGTCGATATTGAGCGACTGCGCCGCCGCCGGACCGGCAAACAACGCCGCGACGAAGAGCAGAATGAGGGTAAAGCTGAGATTTGGTTTACGCATAGGCTTGAATCATCAGGGCCTGAAAGTGAAATCGATTTGACGCTGGAACACGCTTTCGAAACCCTTATAGGGCAGCGGTTGTGCACGCAACACCGCATTTTCGATGGATCGCTTGCCTGGTTCGTCGTAAGGGCAACTCGAATCGACCTTGGCGCTCATGACGTCGCCACCCGGCAATTGCACGATGTGTACAACACATGGAACGCTCGGCATGTTATCCGGGCGCAGCCAATTCTGCGTGACGGCGTTCTGAATAGCCGCCTGATACTGGGCCAGCAAGCTGTCGTCCTTGCCCGCATTGCCTGTCTGCCGCTGTGCAGCATTGGGGACATCCGGCAAACCGTTGTCGCTGGCGTTCTTGAGGTCCGCCAACTGCTGCTGCGCCTGTTTGGCCTTGGTGTTCTGGTTCTTGGTCGCCGCACTGGCCTTGTCCAGCTGCTGGAAAAGATCGTCGATCTTCTTCTGCTCGGCCTTCTGCTTGGCGGCCTGAGCGTCCAGATCGGCCTGACGCTGGCGCTGCTTCTCTTCCTGCTCGCGCTTGGCGTCTTCGGCTTTTTGCGCAGCATCCTGCACCACCCGCTCCTGATCGCGGATATCGGGATGCTCCGGCGGCGGCGGCAACGGCTCGGTCGTCGGCTTCGGCGGCGTCGGTGTGGGCGGCGGTGGCACCGAGGGTGGCGGCGGCACCGAATCGGGCACCGGCTTGACCTTGGGGGCCTTCGGCGGCGGCGCTCCGGTCGGCCCGATCAGCACGGCCTCGATGGGCTCGCCCGGCAGTTCCAGCGGCTTGGCACAGGTAATCGGATTCCAGCCATCCGGCAGGTGCAACGCGGCAAAAACGTTCTCGAACGTCGTGCACGACACGGTCGCGAGGAAAAGGAACCCCACGATGCCAAGATGGAGGATGGCCGAAACGACGACCGCGAAGGATGTGCCCTGGCGGTTGGAGTCGGGATTATTTCGCGGCGCCATTCTTCCCGCCCGACTCAGGCTGGCTCATCAGACCCACCTTGGATACGCCTGCCTGCTGCAGATCGGTGAGGATCTGATAGACGCCGTCGTACTTGCCCTCGCGGTCACCGGCCACCAGCACGCTGACGTCCGGGTTGGCTTTGACGAAGGCGCCGACCTTGGTCTTCAGCCCCTCCTCGTCGATCGGCTCTTTCTTGGCGGTGCCGAGGGTCAGGTACAGCTTGCCGTCCTGGGCGACCGAGACGATCACCGGGTCTTTCTTGTCCTGCAGCGACTTGGCATTCGCCTGCGGCAAATTGACGTCGACATTGGAATTGAGCATCGGCGTGGTGACCATGAAGATGATCAACAGCACCAGCATCACGTCGATATACGGCACGACGTTGATTTCGGATTTGAGCTTGTGGCGCTTGTGGCGCGCTGCATTACGCATGATTGCTTAAGCCCTCTCGCTCAGGCGGCCGCATCGTCGGTCTGGATCTGCCGCTGCAGCACCGAAGAGAATTCTTCCTGGAACACCTCGTAGCGCGAGGCGACGCGCTCGACCTTGTTGGCGAAGCGGTTGTATGCCCATACCGCCGGGATGGCGGCAAACAGGCCCATTGCCGTGGCGATCAGCGCCTCCGAGATATGCGGCGCGACCACCGAGATGGTCACGTCCTTCATTTCGCCCAGGCCCTGGAACGCGCCCATGATGCCCCACACCGTGCCGAAAAGGCCGACGTACGGGCTGATCGAACCGACGTTGGCGAGGAACTCCAGGTTGCGCTCGAGCATGCCGATCTCGCGTGTGCCGGCCACGCGCATGGCGCGCTCGGAGCTTTCGATCACGAGGCGCATGTCGTGCACGCGGCGCTGGCGCTGGCGGGCGAACTCGCGGAACCCCGATTCGAAGACGTTCTCCAGCCCACCATTGGCCGCGCCGCGGTTGTTCACTTCGCGGAACAACTGAGCCAGGTCCGCGCCGGACCAGAAGCGCTCCTCAAAGGCTTCGGCATTCTCATGCGCGCTCTTGAGCTGCTTGTACTTGCGAACGATGATCACCCAGGACAGGAACGAGAACACCAGCAGTATCAGCATCACGAGCTTGACGGGAATGCTCGCCTCGACGATCAGCTTGATAACGTCCAATCCACTGTTCATTGCTCGGGGTACTCCGCCGCTAGGGCCAAAAGGTCAATTAAAATTTTTAGAGGCCGGGGATAAGGCCGCCGGGAATCTGCGCCGGTCGCATGCGGCGGGTATCGACGCAGGCCACGCGGACGGTCGCCCGCAGCAGCTCCGTACCATCGGCCCGGTAAATGCTCTGGGCGAAAAGGATACTGGCTGCACGCCGTTCTTTGACTTCGACCGTCACCTGCAGTTCATCATCCAGCAGGGCCGCCTTGAGGAAATCGAGCTGCATCTCCCGCACCAGGAAGGCCAGACCGGTCTCCTCCTGCACGCGGGACTGGCGCACCCCCAGAGCCCTTAGCCACTCCGTACGGGCGCGTTCGAGGAATTTCAGGTAGCTAGCGTGGTAGACCACCCCGCCGGCATCGGTATCTTCCCAGTAGATGCGGACGGGCCAGGTAAAGGGCTTGGCGGGTTC
>NZ_DATCRY010000258.1:0-5019 GCF_036568765.1 Dyella sp.
TACCCCAGGCCAGTACACCGGCTAGCGCAGCAACCGACACCACGACGGCGATGGAGAGCGTCGTCCACATCAGCGCGGCTCGCTTGCCGGGAGCAGCCCCAGCAGTTGTTCGGCGTTGTTGCGCCATTGCCGCTCGCGCACGATGTAGTCCCGCGCGGCAGCTCCCACCCGGTTACGCTCCTCCTCGTGTCGCGCCAAATCGAGTACGCGCTGTACACAGGCGGCCGTCTCGCCTCGCGGAAACAGCCAGCCGGTGTGACCGTCGCCGATCACCTCGGCGACCGGTGCATAATCCGGTGCGACCACTGCCACGCCCATGCCCATGAATTCGAACAGCTTCATGGGAGAGCCGTAGCGATTGGAATTGGGTAGCACGGCGTAATCCATGCAGGCGATCCAACTGGCGATCTCTTCGTGGGAGACGCGGCCGGGCAGCAGGACGCGGTCGGCCAGTCCTCGCTCGGCCACTAGGGCACGTACCGCCGGCAGAGTGCGGCCATCGCCGACAAACACCAGAGCAAGTTCCGGCACTTCGGCTAGTCGCGCTGCGATCGCTTCGACAAAGCCATCCACGCCATGCCAATACGCGAAGACACCGATGTGACCGCAAACGATGCGCCCCGCCAGGCCACGTTCGGCGCGCAGGCGCGCGCGATCGAAGCGTGCCGGATCGAACCGCGCCAGATCGACCGCATTGGGGGAAATTACCGATGGTGCGATGTCGCCGTAGGCGGTGACTGCCTGGTCGCGGAAATAGCCGGAAATGAATACCAGGCCTGTGCAATGACATAGGCACCAGCCTTCGATGCGCCGTGCCAGAGCCTTCAGCCGCAGCGGTCGCACGCGGTCGACCAGCGCCGAATCGTTGATTTCCAGAATCAGCGGTATGCCGCGCCATCGTGCCAGCCATACCGTGGCGAACAGGAACAGCGAGTAACGTTCGTAGATCAATTCAGGGCGCAGGCGACCGAAGGCCAGGCCCAATCGCAGCAGGGTCACGAGGTTGTACCCAATCTCTCCCAGTTCGAACAGCACGCCAGGCAGACGCGCTACCAGCGCTGCCAGCCGGCCGCGGCGTCCGGCGTCGCGTACAGGCGGTTCATGCTCAGGATCGGCACCGGGGAATGAAATCACGGTGACGTCATGTCCGAGCTCGCGCAACGCATGCACCACACCGCGGATGTGCACGCCTTCGACGTGTCGACCGCGGGTGCGATGGTGGTAAACGATCTTCATCGCACATTCTCCGGCAGGGCATCGAACAGATGGCCGTCGATAAGCCACTCCGGCAGCATGACGCTAAGTGCGGCGCGCGCGCGATCGGTGTCGTCGTGCATCAATACAATGTCGCCACCGCGCGGTGGATTGCAGCGTAAGCCATCGATCAGGCAGGCATCGGGCCTATCCTGGTAATCGAGGCTGTCGTAAGACCAGTAGACGAAGCTGCGCTTGCGGCGCGCGAAATGCCAAAGGATATCCGCGCCGACATAGCCATGCGGCGGGCGCATCGGATGATGAGCGCGGCCATCGAAGGCGCTGAGCAGCCGATCTGTGTTGTCGATCTCGAACAGCTTCTTGGCGGTGGTCATATTTTTGAACGACCAATGGCTGTAGGAATGATTGCCCAGCCGGTGGCCTTCGTCAGCGATGCGTTTGACCAGGGTCGAATGCTGCTCGATTTTCTCGCCGACCAGGAAGAAGGTGGCGCGTACACCGTGGCGGGCGAGCAGGTCGAGCAGCGGCGGGGTATGGACCGGGTCCGGGCCGTCGTCGAAAGTGAGGTAGCGCATGCTGCCATCTCGCTGGCCGTGCGTGAGCACCAGCGAATCCGGCAGTAGCCCGAGCAATTGTTGTTTGCGGGGACGCATGTTCACACCGAGGTCTCCATGGCGGGGGCGGCATGCACGACGACGCATTGCAGGATGCGATCGAGGCGATCGACATTGTCGTCCCAGCGGAAGCCGCTGGCATGCAACGTAATCCGGCGCGGTTCCCAGGTGCGCTGGCTGGCCTGGATCAAGGCCGTGGCGAGCGCGGCCCGGTCGTGCGGAGGAACCAGGATGCCGGCGTAGTCGGGTACGACCTCAGGAATGCCGCCCACCCGCGTGGCAACGACAGGTGTGCCGCAGGCCATCGCCTCGAGCACGACGTTCGGGACACCTTCGTTATGACTGGGCAGACATAGCAGGTCGGCTGCGCGGAACCAGTCGCCGAGCGCATCGTGAGCGACCGGTCCACGCAACTCCACGCGGTCGGTGCAACCCAGCAGACGTGCACGCTCGCGTAGTTGCATGTCGCAAGACCCGCTGCCTACGTACACCAGGCGTGCCCGCGGATAGGCGGCGAGCAGGGCGGGGAAGGCTTCGAGCAGGTCCATGCAACCTTTGCTGGCCTTGAGATTACCGACATAGAGAAGTAGCGGAATATCGGCTGGTAGATCGAGCCTGGCGCGTGCCTCGCTGCGTACACCCGGCTGAAACAGGGCGCCGTCCACACCATTGTAGAGCACGTGCACCGTGTCGGCTGCCGCGCCGAGAGAAACGGCTTTTTCTGCCAGCGCGCGGCTGACCGATACCACGGCATCGGCATGGCGCAGCGCGGCACGTATCTGCAGTCGTCGCAGGCCGCTCTCGGCCTGCACATTCAGATCGCTGCCGTGTACCTTGAGCACATACGGGATGCCCAGCCGGCGCGCGAGCCAGTTGGCTGCGGCGCCGTCCGGATAAGCCCAACTGACCAGCAGGCAATCGTAGCGTCGATGGCGCAACTGCCGGCCGCATTGCCACAGCAGGCATGCCAGCCAGCACAGCGCGTGCAGCGCCCGGCCGATGCGCGGCAGATAGACGAATGTAAAGTAGTTGACATGCAAGTGCCGAACCTGGGCATGGCCGCGTGCATGTGTCACGCGTTCGCGAAAATCTACCGGTACCAATATATCGACATCATGGCGCCGACCCAGGCGCTCGAATTGTTGGCGATTGAAGGCGCCGCGCAAGGGATCCCACGGCGTTGGAAACAGGTTGGTAAGGATCAGGATCTTCATTGGCGCCTCACCGTTTTGCTGCCTTGATAGAGTTCGGCGTAGCTGCAGGCCATTGCATCGAGCGAACCGTGCTGCTCGACCCAGGCACGGGCCGCCAGGCCCAGTGCAAGCGCATGCGCCGGGTGGTGCAGCAGGTCGAGCATGACCTCGCTCAGTGCAGCTACATCGCTGGCTTTGACCAGTCGGCCGGTGCGTCCGTCGCGGATAATCTCTCGATTGCCGCCGACATCGGTGGCGATGACCGGCAAGGCGGCTGCGCCGGCCTCCAGCAGGGCTAGCGAATAACCTTCGCTTACCGAGGACAGTACGAACAGATCCAGACCGGCGAGCAACGCCTGCACATCGTTGCGGTCGCCGAGAAAATGTACGTGTCCGCCCAGACCCAGCTCGTCTACGCGTCGCTGCAACTCGGTACGCAACTCGCCTTCGCCGATCAACAGCAGGGCCGTATCGGGTTCGCTCGCGTGGACGTGGCCGAAGGCGCGGATCAGCGTGGCTTGGTCCTTGGCCCAGTTGAGCCGGCCCACATTGCCGATCAAGCGCGTGATCGACGGCAGGCCAAGCGATTGCAACAGCTGGCGGCGCATGGACGCGGACGCGGTCTGGAAGCGCTCGACACGAATACCGTTAGGAACCACGCAGGTCTTCTCCGGCGGCACGATGCCGCGCTGCACTGCATCGTTGCGTGCCGCCTCGCATACCGCGACGATCGCATGCGTACGGCCCAATGCGCGGCGATACAGCCATTCGCGCCGCGCCGCACGTCGCAAGCCGCCCATGCCATGCCGTGTGTTGATGACTTGGCGCATGGGCAGACCGCATGTCGCCAGCACGGCTTGATAATGGGCGACGGCATTATGCGTGTGTAGGACTTCGGTGTTGTGGCTACGGATCGAGGCACGCGCACGCGCCAGGGCACGCAAATCCAATCCCTGGCGCTTGTCGCAGGCATTGACCGGGATACCCAGTTCGCGCAGTTCGTGCGCTTGCGAGCCGGGTTCGAACAGGCAGACCACCTGACAGCGATGGCCTTGTCGCTGCTGCAGCTTGACCAGCTCCAGAACCATTCGTTCCAGCCCGCCGCGATCCAGGTTTTCGACGAAGTGGGTGATGTTCATGGCGCAAGCTCGGATACGGTCACACGCAGCTTGCCGCTACGAGTGAGCGGAATATCATCGGTGAAATGGCAAACCAGTCGCACGCTGTCGCCGAGCACCTTGCCGACCTCTCGACGGATATAGGCCAGAGAGGCATCGTCGAAGCCGTTGCCGCGCACGATGGTCAGGTCGAGCCGATCGAGCTGTCGTTGCACCAATTGGAAGCGCGCGACACCCGGTACGTCCTTGAGCATGTGCGGGAAGAATTCGCCAGGAAGCACGTGGCCAGCCGGCGTGCGGATGACATCGAGTTTGCGGCCGTCCACGCGAGCCAGCAGCGGCAGGCCGCGGCCGCATGAGCACGGGGCATCGGTGGCGTGCGCCAGGTCGCCGTTGAGATAGCGTACGAAGGGCATGCCGTAATTGAACAGGTCGGTGACGATGACTTCGCCGCTGCCGCTGACTACGCCAGCGCGCGAGCTAGCACCTTGCAGTTCCACCACCAGATGGTCGGCATTGACGTGCAACCCTTGGCGGTGCTCGCATTCGGCAGCCACCAGCATGAATTCACGACAGCCATAGGTGTTGTAGACCGGGCAACCGAAAGCCTGTTCGATCGACGCGCGCTGGAATGCATGCAGCGCTTCGGCGCCACAAACGATGGCCCGCGGTCGCCAGGGCTGTCGCCCTTGCGCCAACAGCCACTGTGCCAGCCGTAGCAGCGGCCCGACATAGGCTACGACGACCTCCGGCCGATAGCGATCGAATGCGTCGGCATATTCGCCGAGATTGGCCTCGGTCATGTGGAAACTGTTGAGTACACGTCGTGCGAAAGCGGCGTTGTAGAGGCGGTCCTTGAGCTTGTGCGCGCGTGTGGGA
>NZ_DATCRY010000259.1:0-8938 GCF_036568765.1 Dyella sp.
ACCTTGGAGCCGTCCACGACCAATACGCGCGGCGCCGCGCTGACGATTCGATTACTGAAACTTGCGCTCATCCGCAGCCCGCCCACCCGAAAAGCGACGCTTGAAAGTCATCGGGCTCGCACCCCCGTGCGCCCGCCTGTCCGCCTATCTTGCCTTATTTCTATGTCGGAATACTTGCCGCCGGTCGACGACCAGCCAGCGAGATCTCGCCGGCACAAAGGCTCACACCGCCTTACGCAACTGCCACGCACTCATCAGGCGCGCGCCCAACCAGCCGAGCACAGCCGCACCGACCGGTACCGCCACCAGCAGCCACCACGGCAAACTACTGACGTGCAGCCTGCCGTCATATGCATGACTTAGGCGTGTCACGGGGTCGACCAAGGCAAATTCGACCGCCAACGCCACACCTGCGGCAATAAGGCCGCTGAACAACCCATACCAAATACCGGCGTACAGGTAGGGACGACGCACAAACGCACCGCTTGCCCCTACGAGCATCAATACGTCGATTTCCTCGGCGCGGCTGGAGATGTCTACCCGCACCGTATTTGCGACGACCAGGATCGCCGCCAGTGCCAGCAGGACAGCCAATACCAGCACCGTGCGATTGCCGACTGCCAACAATGCATCGAGCCGTTGGCGCCAGCTGCCGGCGTCCTGTACCTGATCCACGCCCCGCATGGCACGCAAGTCGGTCACCAACCGTTCGACCCCGTCGGCATCCAGTCCGGGCTGCGGCATCACCTCGAGTACATACGGCAGCGGATTGTCGTCGAGCATGTGCAAGGCAGTACCGAATCCCTGCAGCTTGGCAAGCTCGTCCATGCCCTGCTTCGGCGTCTTGACCGCTACGGCGGCCACGTCGGCGCGTTCACGCACAGTCGTGGCCATCGATTCGACGCTGCTGCCGGCTTGGTCGGACTTCAGGAAAGCGCTCACGGCCTGGTTCTGCCCAAGGGCATCGCCCAGGCTCTGCACATTGGCAAGCAACAAATAGAACGCCAGTGGCAAGGCCAGCGCCAAACCCATGACCGCAACGGTGAGGAACGTCGCCAGCGGTCGCGAGAGCAGACGACGCAAACTGGCCGCGGCACTCCAGCTATGGTGCTCGCGCCAGCTGGCAACCGGACGGGCGCGACTGCGCTCGGTACGCACCGGGACGGGGTCGAGGTTGTCGTTGCGCTGCGATTCCATGGTAGTCACAGAATCTCCTGCGCAGCGACATCAGCGACGAGGCGGCCATGGTCGAGTACCACCACACGCTTTTTCATCTTCTTGATCAGGGGCAGGTCATGGCTGGCGACCAGCACGGTCGTACCGACCTGCTGGAACTCGGCAAACAGGCTCATGATTTCCAATGCCAGAGTGGGATCCAGATTACCGGTAGGTTCGTCGGCGATCAGTAACGAAGGTTTGCCGACAATGGCGCGCGCGATACCGACGCGCTGCTGTTCGCCAGCGGAAAGCGAATCGGGCAGTTGGCGCTCGTAAGCCAGCAGGCCGACTTTCTCCAGCGCGGCGCGCACGCGACGGCCACGCTCCAACGGCGCCACGCCGCCGATCACCAAGGGCAATTCGACGTTGGCGAACACCGTGCGTTCCATCAGCAGACGGTGATCCTGGAACACCATGCCGATCCGGCGACGCAGCTTGGGAATGCCCCCGCGGCCGATCTTGGCCAGGCTCTGTCCGTCCATGGTGATCACGCCATGCGACGGCCTTTCGATCAGCCCGAGCAATTTGAGCAAAGTACTTTTACCGGCGCCAGAATGCCCGGTGACGAAAGCCATTTCGCCGTCGGCGACTTCGAACGAAAGCTGGGAAAGCGCCTCATGACCGCTTTCATAGCGCTTGCTGACTTGTTCGAAGCGAATCACTCAGGCTCCCCGCTTGGCGGCTTTATGGGGAAAGGATAAGCGGGAAGCAGGAAAACTTCGACAGGTGGAGCACCCGCACCGTTAGCGCCGGTAAAGCCGCTCTCTTGTTTCGCCTCAAATGCAAACGGGAAAAGCCAGAAGCTCTTCCCGTTCGCAACCGGCGATATCGAGCGCCTTTTTATTCAGCGGCCGGTAAACAGCCTGGTCAGCCGACGGAAAAAACCTGGCTTCTTTGCCGCAGCATGCTCGGCCGGCGGATGCGCAGCGGTGGCAATGACCTGGCGGGAGCGGCCGTGACCGCCCTGCTCGCCGCCATTGCGCGATGCACGACGCTCGCCGCGATCGTTGGCGGCAACGACTGGCGCGCCATTAACCGGCAGCGCCGCAGCATCGCCATCGCGGCGACGGCCCCGCCCACCACGGCGACGACGGCGCTTGTTTTCGCCCTCGGCCAATGCGGGCTCGTTCGGTGCAGGCGCCTGGGCGGACGCTTGCCGCTGAGCGGGCTGGGAGGAGGGAGCCGGCTTGCGTTCGCGCCGCTCGCCGTCACGTGGCCGGCGATCGCCACGTTCACCGCCACGTTCACCACTGCGACGCGACCGGCTGCGAGAACCACCGCCTTCCTTCTGCTCGCGAGAAACCACCTTGTCGCCAAAAGCGGCACTGTCGGCAGCAGCATCGGCAGCGAATTGGGCGTCGACTTCCTTCGGCTTGGGCATCACCAGCAGCTCCGGTTCGATCGACGACACCGGAATGCGCTGGCCGATATAGGTCTCGATATCCGGCAACGACATGGCATAGAGATCGCAGGCGAAGCTGATCGCATCGCCCTCGGCGCCCAGGCGCGCGGTGCGACCGATGCGATGCACGTAGTCTTCGGCGTCCTGCGGCAAGTCGTAGTTGAAGACATGGCTGACCGCTGGAATATGCAGACCACGCGCGGCCACGTCGGTGCATACCAGCATGTCGAGTTGGCCATCCTGGAATCGCTGCAACAGCTTCTGGCGCTTGAGCTGCGGTACATCGCCCGACAAGGCGCCCACCCTGTAGCCTTGCCGCTTGACCCGGTCGGTCACCCGCTCGGCCGCCGCCTTGGTGTTGACGAAGATGATGCTGCGCTCGGCGTTGGTGCGCTCAAGCAGATTGAGCAGCAACGGCATCTTCTCTTCCTTGGACGGGAAATAGACCATCTGGCGGACGCGGTCGGCGGTCACGTTCTCCGTTTCCACCTCGAGCTTCTCGGCGTTGTGCATGTGCTCATAGGCCAGCTCAAGCACGCGGTGGCTCAGGGTGGCCGAGAACAACAGCACCTGGCGCTGCTCGCGCGCCGGCAGGCGGCGGAAAATGAAGCGCACGTCCTTGATGAAGCCCAGGTCGAACATGCGGTCGGCTTCGTCGATCACCATCGTCTCGACGCCATTGAAGCCGAATACCTGCTGCTTGTAGTAATCGAGCAGGCGGCCCGGCGTGGCGATGATGATGTCGCAACCGTCCTTGAGCTGCTGGCGCTGCCTGTCGTAGTCGACGCCACCATAGATCAGTGCGGTCTTGAGCCCGGTATGGCGGCCGATGTTGCGGGCATCCTTGTCGATCTGGATGGCCAGCTCGCGAGTGGGTGCGATCACCAGGGCGCGCGGATCGCTGTCCTTGCGCTCGGCCACGGCCGGCTGGGTCAACAGGCGATTCATCATGGCGACAAGGAAGGCGCAGGTCTTGCCGGTGCCCGTCTGCGCCTGGCCGGCGACATCGCGCCCGGTCAAGGCAACCGGCAGCGTCAACGCCTGGATCGGCGTGCAACGGGTGAACCCGGCATCGTCGAGGCCTTTCTGCAGCAGTGGATGGAGATCGAAATTAGTAAAAAAGGTATCGGTAAGTACGGTTTGCGACATTAGTTGAATAGTTAGATGCGGTACGGACGGCCGGGAAGGCCTTGCGTCCGGTCCCGCGACGGATGACAACTGGTCCGGGACGAGTGGATGTGGCGACGCAGCATGCAAGGCGCCGCATGGCGGGGCTCGGCGGCTCCGCTGGCATAGGTGAAGGGACTCGACTTAAAACCCCGAAGAATCAAACCCTTAGTGAGAACAAGGACTTGAAGCCCGCTCACCTATGTCAACGGAACCGACCGTTGCCACCCTTGAATCGCCTGCACCGCGTCCTTAAGTTACGTGGGGTCGGAGGAGGCCGCCTTCCAGGCATGGCCACCTCCAAAAGACGCCCCCAGGCGCTTCATGGGCAGCCCAGTGTAGCCGATGCGGACCGTAGGGACGTTAATAGCCCCCTTTTACGATCTTGGAGATTCCGGTGAGCGATCTGATTACCCATGTGAGCGACGATGCCTTCCAGAAGGAAGTCCTGGACTCGGATACCCCCGTCCTGCTCGACTTCTGGGCCGAATGGTGCGGTCCGTGCAAGGCCATCGCGCCGGCGCTTGAGGAACTGGCGCAGCAGTACGAGGGCAAGTTGCGCATCGCCAAGATCAACATCGACCATAACCAGAAGACGCCACGCGATTACAACGTGCGCGGCATCCCGACCCTGATGATCTTCAAGAACGGCAAGGTCGAGGCGACCCAGATCGGTGCAGTCAGCAAGGGCGTGCTGGCGCAAATGATCGAAAAGACGATCTGATCGCTGTTCAAGACGGGGCGGACAACACAGTTTTAATGACTGTCCGTATCACCGCCCCGTTCCATGAGCCCGAATCCGAGGCCATGGCGTACTGAACCACCCCGTCCGGTCCCGGCTGAGTCATTTTTTCGACTTCGTTGCCGTTTGACCCTTTACGCCGCCGCGCGGCGAGTGCTAGATTGCTGAACGTCAGTCGGGACCTTGCTGTCCCCCGCGCCATTCGCGCCGACGACATTCTTACCCTCCTTCTCAGTCATCAACGGCGCCCCCACGAGGTTTGCCCGTGTCCGATATCATCGATACCAACGAAACCAACGATGCAAAGAGCGTCGATGCCAAACCGGCATCCGAAACGCCACGCACCCGTGCACCACGCAAATCGGCCGCCGCGGCCGAGGCCGGCCGCACCGAAAAGTTCTCAAGCGAAGCTCCCGCCGAGCGTTCCGCCCCACAGGCCGAGCGCTATGCGCCGGTCGAAGCTTCCGCGCCCGTGCAGGCCAGCCTGCCGGTCGAGCCGGCAGGCGACGCACCGCGTCCGCAAGCCGAGGGCCGCGGCGATACCAACCAGCCGCAGCCCCAGGGCGGTGGTCAGCCAGGCGGTCACCAGGGTCAGGGCGGCGGTTTCCGCAACGATCGCAATGACCGCGGTCGCCGCCGCGGCCGTCATGACCGCAATGACCGTAACGATCGCAATGACAACCGCGGCAATAATCAGCAGCGTAGCCAGGGTGGCAATAACCACCCGCGCAACAATGGCCTGCCGGTGGACGACGATTTCGCCGATGCCGGCAGCAACGATCGCCTGATCAACCTCACCGAACTCAAGCGCAAGAACCCGATCCAGTTGCTCGAGTTCGCCGAATCGCTCGGCATCCAGGAAGGCGTGGCGCGTGCTCGCAAGCAGGATGTGATCTTCAACATCCTCAAGGCCCACGCCCGCTCCGGCGGCGGCATCTGGGCCGAGGGCGTGCTGGAAATCCTGCAGGACGGCTTCGGCTTCCTGCGCTCGGCTGACGAGTCCTACCTGGCCGGTCCGGACGACATCTACGTTTCGCCCAGCCAGATCCGCCGCTTCAACCTGCGTACCGGCGACTACATCACCGGACGTGTACGTCACCCGAAGGAAGGCGAGCGTTATTTCGCCATGCTCAAGGTCGACGACATCAATGGCGATCCGCCGGAGGCGTCGAAGAACAAGCTCTTGTTCGAGAACCTCACGCCTTTGTTCCCGCGCAAGGCGTTCAAGCTCGAGCGCGGCAACGGTTCGACCGAGGACATTACCGGACGCATCCTCGACCTGGTCGCGCCGATCGGCCGTGGCCAGCGCGGCCTGATCGTTTCGCAGCCGAAATCCGGTAAGACGATGATGCTGCAGAACATCGCGCAGGCCATTCAGTACAACCATCCCGACGTGCATCTGATCATGCTGTTGATCGACGAACGTCCGGAAGAAGTGACCGAAATCGCCCGCACCGTGCGCGCCGAAGTCATCAGCTCCACCTTCGACGAGCCGGCCGCTCGCCACGTGCAGGTCGCCGAAATGGTGATCGAACGCGCCAAGCGCCTGGTCGAGCACAAAAAGGATGTGGTGATCCTGCTCGATTCGATCACGCGTCTGGCTCGCGCTTACAACACCGTCGTGCCGAGCTCCGGCAAGGTGCTTACCGGCGGCGTGGACGCCAACGCGCTACAACGCCCGAAGCGTTTCTTCGGTGCCGCGCGCAACGTCGAGGAAGGCGGTTCGCTGACCATCATCGCCACCGCGCTGACCGACACCGGCAGCAAGATGGACGAAGTGATCTACGAAGAGTTCAAGGGCACCGGCAACATGGAAGTGCACCTGAACCGCCGTATTTCCGAAAAGCGCGTCTATCCGGCCATCGATATCAACCGCTCCGGCACCCGCCGCGAAGACTTGCTGATCGATCCGGACCTGCTCGCCAAGATATGGATCCTGCGCAAGCTGCTGCATCCGATGGATGAGTTGGCCGCGATGGAATTCATGCTCGACAAGATGAAGAACACCAAGTCCAACGACGAGTTCTTCAATTCGATGAAGCGCTGACCTGAAAAGCCCCTCGGATGAGGGGCTTTTTTTGTTGATCGTCACTCAGCTCCGACCGAGGCACGAGAAGCTCGAGGGAGAGAGTGAGAAGCAAGAGAAGTCGGGGGCATGACGACAGCTGCCACTTGCCGCTCCACTCCTCTTCTCCGACTACTGGAACCCGCGAGGGGCTGGGGGCAAAGGGAAGCCCCGGCCACCGCCCCACCTTACACCGGCCTTTCAGTTATTTATGATGGAATCGGGAACAATGGCGCCCCACCAACCATTACCGTGACCTGCCTTCCGCCATGCGCATCCTGCTCGTCGAAGACGATCCCCTGGTAGCCGACGCCGTTGTCCGTGGACTCTCCGTCGAAGGCTATGCCGTCGATCACACCGGAAGCGCCGAGTCGGTGGCCGCCATGCTGGAAGGGACGCACTACGACATGGCAATCATCGATCTTGGCCTGCCCGGCGAGGACGGTTTCGGCCTGGTGCGCCGCCTGCGCCGCGCAGGCAGTGCCCTGCCGATCCTGATCGCCACCGCCCGCGATGGCTTGGACGACCGCGTCAGCACCCTGGACCTGGGCGCGGACGATTACCTGGTCAAGCCGTTTGCCCTGCCCGAGCTGGCCGCACGCTGCCGCGCGCTGATCCGCCGCGCCAGCGCCGCCGCGTCCAGCGAGTTGACGGTCGGCCAGCTACGCATCGATCTGGCCGGCCGCCGCGTACTGGACCGCGACGGGCGGGCCATCGAGCTGACCCGGCGCGAATGGTCGATCCTCGAATGCCTTGCCCATCACAGCGGCCGGGTGGTCAGCAAGGAGCGGCTGATCCAGGCGATCGCCGGTTGGGACGAAGACATCTCCAGCAACGCGATCGAAGTCCATGTATCGCGACTGCGCAGCAAGCTGGAAGGCTCGGCTACCGTGCGCGGTATTCGCGGGCTCGGCTACCGCCTTGAAGACGCTTGAAGCGCGACTCCAGCGTATAGGCGCAAGCCTGCGCGGCCGATTGCTGATCTACCTGATCGGCCCGCTGCTCCTGCTCCTGGTACTTGGCATCGCGGTGGATCATCGAGTGATCATCACCCCGATCTACAGCGCCTTCGATCGTTCGCTGGCACGCGCCGCAGTGGCGATCACCGCGCATATCCATCGCGGCGCGAATGGCAGCCTCGACATCCCCCTGCCCGAGCGCCCGCCACCGCCGCTACGTTCGACCGTCCACGAACAGTTCTACTATCGCGTCAGCAAGCCCGATGGGCGCACCGTAGCCGGCACCGCCGACTTACCGATCGTGCCTACCCAGGAAATACAGGCGCGCGATATGGCCTATGGCGACATCACCTACCAGGGCCAACCGCTGCGCGCGGTGAGTTACCGCACCGACGAAGCGGGTGAGCCGTTGATCGTCACCGCAGCCGAAACGCCGCATCGACGTGACAACGCGATGCGGCGCATGGACCTCGCCCTGGGCATCAATGACACCGTGCAGATGTTGCTGACCCTGGGCGTCGCGCTGGCCGGTATCGCCGTCGCGCTGCGTCCGCTCAGACGCCTGCACGACAGCATCGCCCAACGCCAGAGCACACCGCAGGCGCTCGATCCGGTCGTACTCGACAAGGTGCCGACGGAAGTCCAGCCGTTAGTCGATTCGCTCAATATCTTGCTGGTCACGGTGCGCGAATCGAGTCTGGCGCAGCAGCATTTCCTCGCCAATGCCGCCCATCAGCTGCGCACACCGCTGACTGGCCTGAAGGCGCAATTGGAAGTGCTCGGGCGAGAGGCGGCAGGATCGCCGCTGGAAGAACGCATCGCGCTCCTGCATGGCGGCATCGATCGCCTGGCACATACGGCCAACCAGTTGCTTGCCCTCGCGCGTGCGGAGCCGTCGTCGCATAACGCACGCTATTACAGCGTCATCGACCTGAGCGCCCTGGTTGGCGACATCATCGACAGTTCGATCGATCGCGCGCTCGATCGGCATATCGATCTGGGCGCCGAATGCCGTCCGGTACAGATTCCGGGCGTGTACTGGCTGCTGCACGAATCGCTGCTCAACCTGCTCGACAATGCGCTGCGTCATACGCCCGCCGGCGGCCACGTCACGATACGCAACGGCATCGTCGACGGTGTGCCATTTGTGGAAGTGGAAGACGACGGCCCGGGCATACCGGTGGCCGAACGCGATCGCGTGCGCGAACGCTACTACCGCGGTGCCGGCAGCCTCGGCGAGGGCACCGGCCTTGGCCTGGCGATCGTCGACGAAGCGGCGAAGGCACATGGCGGACGGCTGCTGATCCTCGATGGGCAAGGCGGCCGCGGCGTACGGATGCGGATCGAGTTCGCCAGGGAGGCGGGATAAGTGCAACCTCGCACCG
>NZ_DATCRY010000260.1:0-14573 GCF_036568765.1 Dyella sp.
CCGGCGGGGCCGCTGGCAAGGCACTCGATACCCTGCCGATCGGCAAGGCCGAGTTGCGCCGCCGCGGCAGCGGCCTGGCGATCCTCTCCTTCGGCGCGATGCTGGCACCTGCGGCGGAAATCGCCGCCGAGCTGGACGCAACCCTGGTCAACATGCGCTTCGTCAAGCCGCTCGATGAAGCGATGCTGCTCAACCTGGCCCGGACCCACGATGCCTTCGTTACGCTCGAAGACAATGCGGTCGCCGGCGGCGCAGGCAGCGGCGTGGCCGAATGCCTGGCCGCACACGGTATCGTCAAGCCGATTCTCCACTTGGGCCTGCCCGATCTGTACCTGGAACACGGCAGTCGCGAGGAGGTACTGACGATGGCCGGCCTGGACCTGCCGAGCATTCGTACGGCGATCGTGGGGCGGTTTCCGCAGTTCGCGAAGATGGCCGGCGCCGGTTGATTCTCGCGCCGGGTGCATTTTCAGGGACGAGGGACGAGTAGCGAGGGCGCAAGTCCGGGCGATCGGCCAGCTTCCAAGCTTGCGATAGCGCTCCGGTACGTCACATGCTTGCGGCGATCCGCATCGGTACGTCCTCGCTACTCACCCCTCATCTCTGAAAACAACCCGCCCCACCCTCCAAACCAAACGCGGCCCATGCCTTAAGGCACTGTCGCCCCGCATAGCACTTGCCTCATCTATAACGTTTTGCTTTGCACAACGTTCCTTCAGGGTGAGAGCTTCCATGATCCTTCCACGTATCGCTCCTTCGGCCCGCCACGCCATGTGGTGCGCCGCCATGCTCGCTGCCGGCCTGGCCTTGACGCCATGGCACAGCGCCGACGCCGCCGATAAAAAGCCGGCCGCCGCAGCCGAGGCGGATGCGGACAAGAAATCCGATAACGACCTGCCGCCCCTGCCGGCGGATAAAACCGTGCACCAGACCGTACGCGTGGGCGGCAAGACGCTTTCCTATGACGCGACCGTAGGCAGCATTCCAGTGCGCGACGCCAAGGGCAAGAAGATTGCCGAGGTCGTTTTCACGGCCTATACCGTGCCTGGCAGCAATCCGCATCGCCCGGTGACTTTTGCCTTCAACGGCGGCCCGGGCGCCTCGTCGGTGTATCTGAACATGGGCGCGATCGGACCGAAGCGCATTCAGTTCGGTGTCGACGGCGATGCGCCGTCGGATGCGGCAATCACGCAGGACAATCCCAATACGTGGCTGGACATGAGCGACCTGGTCTTCATCGACCCGGTCGGTACCGGCTTCTCGCGTTCGCTGGAAGACGAAGCGGCGACGAAGAAGGATTTCTACTCTACCGAAGCGGACATCCATTATCTGTCGCGCGTGGTCTACGACTGGCTGGTCGAGCATGGCCGCCTGCGCTCGCCCAAGTACGTCATGGGCGAAAGCTACGGCGGCTACCGCGCGCCGCGTATCGCCTATGCGCTGCAGACGAAGATGGGCGTAGGCGTCAACGGCTTGGTGATGGTGTCGCCCTATCTCGACCCGGCGGCCATCGGCGATGAAGATTCCCTCTCGCCGCTGCCGTGGATGATCAACCTGCCGTCGATGACCGCGGCGCATCTCGAATCGCAGGGCAAGCTCACGCCCGACGCGATGCGTGATGTGGAAACCTACGTGCGTACGCAGTTCGTCACCGACTTCCTGGCCGGGCGCTCCGATCCGGGTGCGATCGGTCGGATGGTGCAGAAGGTGTCGGGCTATACCGGCCTGGACCCGTCGCTGGTCGCCAAGCTCGACGGTCGTGTGGATGTCGATACCTACCTGCGCGAAATCCATCGCTCGGAAAAGAAGATCGGCAGCGTCTACGATTCCAACGTCACCGCTTTCGATCCTTTCCCGGGCTCGGCACAACGCGCCTCGGGCGATCCAATCCTGGAAGCCTTGCTGGCGCCGGCCACCAGTGCGATGGTCGACTTCGTTACCCGCGAGGTAGGCTGGAAGACCGGCGCGCACTACGAAGCGCTCTCCTATGAAGTCAATCGCGCCTGGGACCGGGGTGCCAGCGACGATAAACCGGTGACCGACCTGCGCAAGGCGATCGCCAACGATCCGCATATGAAGGTGCTGATCGCGCACGGCTACAACGACCTGTCCTGCCCGTTCTATACCTCGCAGTTGGTCGTCGATCAGATGCCAGGCTTTGGCCAGGAGCAACGCGTGAAGCTGGCTGTGTATCCCGGCGGCCACATGTTCTACAGCCGCCCGAACAGCGGCGCGGCCTTCAAGGCCGACGCGGCGCAGTTGTTCGACAACAAGTAAGCAGGCAGCATGCTCTCGCCGTGCCCATGGCAAGGCGAGAGCTATGCACCGGCGCAACGCCAATACTGGGAGCCGTCACGTGATCGCCTCAACCGCCCGATCGCTGCTCGCCCGCACGTCGCTCATTGCATCGATGTCGCTGGCATTCGCCGCGCCTCATGCTCGCGCGGACGAAGCGGCGCGATGGCGAACCCAGGCACAGGCGGTCACCATCGTTCGTGACGACTGGGGCATCGCCCACGTACACGGCAAGAGCGATGCCGATGCGGTATTCGGCATGGCTTATGCTCAGGCCGAAGACGATTTCAATCGCGTCGAGACCAATTATCTCAATGCGATGGGACGACTGGCGGAAGCCGAAGGCGAATCGGCGCTGTGGCGCGACCTGCGCATGAAGCTGTTCATCGATCCGGCAGCGCTGAAAAAAGACTATGCCGCAAGCCCTTCCTGGCTGCGTGCGCTGATGGATGCCTGGGCCGATGGCCTCAACTACTACCTGGCTACGCATCCCGAGGTGCGTCCACGCGCGATCGCGCACTTCGAACCATGGATGGCATTGAGTTTCAGCGAAGGCAGTATCGGCGGCGATATCGAACGCGTTTCGCTCAAGGAACTGGAGGCTTTCTACGGTCAGGACGGCGATGCGCTGGTCGCGGCCGAAACACCGTCGAGTTGGCGCGAGCCTTCGGGATCGAACGGCATCGCAATCGCTCCCCAGATCAGCGCCAGCGGCCATGCGTTGCTACTGATCAATCCGCACACGTCGTTCTTCTTCCGCTCCGAACTGCAGATGAGCAGCGACCAGGGACTCGACGCCTATGGGGCGGTGACATGGGGGCAGTTCTTTATTTATCAGGGCTTCAACCGCCATATCGGCTGGATGCATACCTCCACCGGCGCGGATGTGGTGGACGAGTTCGCCGAAACGATCGAACGCAAGAACGGGCAACTCTTTTACCGTTACGGCGACGCGCTCAAGGCGGTGACCGTCAAGCATATCCAAGTGCCTTATCGCCGTACCGACGGCAGCATGGCCACGCGCGATTTCACTGTCTACGCCACCGGGCATGGCCCGGTGGTGCGTGCCAAGGACGGTCGGTGGATCGCCATCGCGCTCATGAACAAGCCGGTGGAGGCCCTGCAGCAAAGCTGGTTGCGCACCAAAGCCAGCGACTACGCCAGCTACATGAAGGTTGCCGAGCTCAAGGCCAACTCATCCAACAACACCATCTTCGCCGACGATAAAGGCGAGATCGCATATCTGCACCCGCAGTTCATCCCGCGACGTAACGATCGCTTCGATTACACCCATCCGGTCGACGGCAGCAATCCGGAAACCGATTGGAAAGGCCTGCACGCGCTGAACGAAGCGCCGCATCTGCTCAATCCGCCCAACGGCTGGATTGCCAATACCAACAACTGGCCCTATTCCGCCGCCGGTGCGTATAGCCCGCATCGCCAGGACTATCCACGCTACATGGACAGCGTCGGCGAGAATCCGCGCGGCCTGCATGCCACGCGCGTGCTGGAGAACCGCAAGGATTTCACTCTGGCTTCGCTGATCGACGCGGCGTTCGATTCCTATCTGCCTGCCTTTGCGCGGCAGATCCCGGTTCTCGTCGCCGATTACGATGCACTGCCCGCTGCCGATCCGCTCAAGCCGAAGCTGGCCGGCCAGATCGCGCTGCTGCGCCATTGGGACTACCGCTGGGGCATCGCCTCGATGCCGACCACGCTGGCGGTGTTCTGGGGCGATATCCTGTGGGACAAGGTCGATACGTTCGACACCAACGAAGGTTTGTCGATCTATGACAGGATGGCCGAGAAGGCCGGCAGCCAGGCGCGCCTGCAAGCCTTGGTTGAGGCTTCGGACCGGCTCGAACATGACTTCGGCAGCTGGGGCGTACCATGGGGCGAAGTCAATCGCTTCCAGCGCGTCAACGGGGATATCGTGCAGCCCTTCGACGACGCCAAGCCAAGCATCCCGGTGCCATTCACCTCATCGCGCTGGGGCTCGCTTGCATCCTTCGGTGCACATCGCTGGCCGGGCACGAAGCGCTATTACGGCACGAGCGGCAACAGTTTCGTCGCCGTCGTGGAGTTCGGCCCCAAAGTGCATGCGCGCGCAGTGACTGCCGGCGGCGAAAGCGGCCATCCCGGCAACCCGCATTTCAACGACGAGGCCGAGCGCTACACCACCGGAAACCTGCGCCAGGTGTATTTCTGGCCGGAAGAATTGCAAGGACATATCGAGCGCACCTATCGCCCCGGCGCGCCTTGACTGCCTTATCGGTTGGGATCACCGATGCCAGCGACCGCAGCTGACGCGGTCGCGCCCTTCCAGGTCGCGGAAGGTGCTCACCTCGCGATAGCCGCGCGCGTCGAACAGGCTGCGTACCCCATCGCCCTGGTTCCAGCCATGCTCGACGAGCAGCCACCCGCCCTCTTCCAGATAGCGTGGCGCTTCGTCGACGATGCGCCTGATCGCATCGAGCCCGTCGATACCTGACGCCAAGGCATGCGGCGGCTCGAAACGAAGGTCTCCGCGCTCCAGGTGCGGGTCGGCCGCCTCGATGTATGGCGGGTTGGATACCACGAGTGAGAAATGCCTTCCGGGGACGGCATCGAACCAGTCGCCCTGCGCAAATTCGACGCGCAGTCCAAGTCGTCGGGCATTGCCTTCGGCAACGGATAACGCATCGACGCTGCGATCGGTGGCCACGACTTTCGCGCGACGCCGCTCGTGCGCAAGCGCCAGCGCAATAGCACCGCTGCCGGTGCCGAGATCCACCACCGCCGATGCGCTATCCACCGGTAAGCGCTCCAACGCCAGTTCTACCAGCAACTCGGTTTCCGGTCGCGGGATCAACGTGGCTTGCGAGACCTCCAGATCGAAGGACCAGAAGCCGCGCCTGCCCGTGATATAGGCCACCGGTTCGCCTATCGCACGACGCTCGATCATCGCGCGATAGGCGCGCAGCACGACCGGATCGAGGGGATCGTTATCGTGTGCGATCAACCAGCTGCGTGGCTTGCCCAGTGCATGGATCAGCAACAGCTCCGCCTCGCCGCGTTCCACGCGCGGCGAAGCCTCCGCTAAAGCTTGCTTCACATCGATCATGCTGTTCCTTCTTGCTTTGCCTGCTTGACGCGCCGCCGCCAGTAACCGCCCTGCGACCACGCGGCGAATGCCCAGCGCAGCCAGCCGATCGAGGCATTGGCCAGCCACACGGCCCAGGCCAGCATCGCCAGCTTGTAGATCCACTGCGGCAGGTTGAGCACACCGGCATGCGGCAGTTGGCCGGCGGCGCGATCGAGCGTCCAGTTTAGCTGCGATGCGTCCGAACCGTTGCCTGAGATATGCATATCCGGCGCCCCCAACAAGCCTTGCGGGATCGCCATGACCAACATCGCCAGCGCGGCAACGCTGGCGAGGATCAAAAGGACCTGCGCCGTATCGAATACCCAGGGGCGCAACCGGTCGGGAACGAGGCGCCTTTGCCGCAGGCCAAGCACGATCAGCCAGGCCACTACGAAAGCGAAAGCGCTCCAGCTCACCGCCGAAAATCCAAGACCCAGCAACAACCAGTCGTGGAATCGCAGCGGTGTCCGCGCATAACGGGCCAATGCCCAGGCGACCGCCAGCAAAACGAGCAACTGCGACCAGTACAGGATGGCCGGACCATCGGTCGGCCCCCAGGTCCACAACAGCCAGCGATTGTCCGGCAACGACAACGACGTATGGATGTTGGCAACCGGCGCATGAAAGTCGAACGCCGGCGTCGACGTCATCGCGGAAATACCGGTGGGCATGCGCAGACTCACCTGGAAACGATGCAGCCCCGGCAGCAGCGGCAGCCCGAGCTTGCCATCGCGGATGCTCAGGCTGACCGGCACATCGTCGCGGCGCGCATCGAGCAGTACCGCACCCGTGGGCACATCGATGGCGTGTTCACCGCCACGGGTACTGCGCACGACCAGCATCAGATCGGCGGTCGTGGCACGTTCGCCGACACGATGACTCACATTGGCTCGATCGAAGGCTACGTATTGTCCGGCGACCGCTTGCGGCTGGCTCAAGCGCACTCGCAGCCGCTCACCAGGCAACGGCTGGAACCGCAGACCCACGTCGCTCAGCGATGCAGGTACGCCTTCCGTTTCCACATGCAGGACAGGAGCTGCCTGGACGAACCATTCTTCGGCACGCTGCCCCAAGGGTGGCGCTTCCAGGACCAACTCCGGACTGCGATCCAGACGGCTCTCCCATTCCAGACTGTTCTGAGAAGCATTGAGGGTCACGCTGATCTTGCCGTCATGTACGCGCACATCCTGCCCGCCGGGATGCTCGCCCGGCAGCAACGGCAGATCGATGCTGAAACCGCCATCGTCGGGAGCGACGCGCGTTACCGTGGTGGTGACGGTCCAGTCCACATCGAGATTCAACGTGCGCGTCACCGTCACGAACGGTGGAAAAGCCTGCGTAGCCGCTGGCGTACCCGCCTGCCGGGCCTCACTGATATGACTCAGTGTAAGGCTGTCGCCGAGTAACTGCTCCGCATCCAGACCGCTGGCCGACCAGCCGGATCCGGCGACCTGCACACGTTGCGGCCTGACCGCAAAATGCAAAGTCACGGTATCTCGCTTGCCCGCGTCATAGCGCAGCGCCATGCGATGTACCCCACGCTCCACACGCAACCACAGTTTGCCGTCATCACCGCGACTTACCGGCGCATCGGCGCGACCGTCCAGCGCTACCGATTGCAACGCGATACCGTCATCGACATGCGGCAAGGCAAACGCGACCGCAGCTCCGGCATGCACCTCCATGTCAACGGCGATCTGACTGCCATTGCCCTGCACCTGGGCCTGTGCCACGGCCGCACACTCGGGCATGCACTGCGGTGCTTCGGTCAGACGATGACGAAGCTCGTCCAGCAATTCTTTATTGGGTACGCCCTGTGCCTGCGCAATGTGCGGCACGAGCGTCAGTGCGAGCAGGCCAGTCAGCACCAGGGACGCAGCCTGCACGCCACCGCTGTCGCGCGGCCCGGGTGTCGTCCATAGCGAGCGCACGCTGCGCCCCAGCCAGAGTGCCAGCAATGCAAGCATCGCGATACGCAGCACCCGAACCAGCCATGACGGCACCACCATCAGCCTTACCGCCTGATTCGAGGTGACCGGACCGGACCAGCTCAAACGATAGTTGTTGCCGACATTCCAGGACGGGATGCCGCTACCTGCCTGAATCACGCTATGCGTGTCGAATTCATAAGACGCTGCCGAGTATGGCGACATCCGCGTGCCAGCGACAACGATGGCTTCCAGTTGCGCAGGCGCTGCGCGGCGCGCGATAGGTAGACTCTTTAGCACCCCGGGGGCGAGCCGTACCTTCGGCGCGTTGCCGTATTCCGCCGGCGGCGCGGCAGGGGCTGGCGGTGGCGGGGCCGCCGCTATCGGCCTCACTTCCTGCTTCACCGCCCCCGCAAAGTCCAGCGGCAATGCATCCAGCACCTCATCGACGCTGCCAGCCTCGGCCTCCAGCTGTGGATGCATCGCGTAACTCACCTGGTCCGCGGCAAATGGCAGTGCCCACAAAATACCCAGGATCAACGATGCCGACGCGCCTATGCGTACCAGCTTGCGCAACCGTCCCTGCCCTGGCAGTACCCGCCACAACAAAGCCAAGGCAATTGCCACGCCCAACGTCCAGCGTGGCGCATCGTTTTCGTGCTGCGACAACACCAGAAAACCCAGCACAGGCAGCACCCAGACCCAGCCGAGCCAGCGGCCGGCCAGCAAAGTAATCAGCGCGACGACGAACAGATCGAGCAAGGTCCAACGAGCGATCCAAGTACTGTCGGCCCGGTCGGCGCCAGGTGCTGCCAACAGCACATAGCCGTAAGGAAGGTGCACGTTCGTGTCGACGGTTTCGAAGGCCGAACTCCAACCGGCGACGGGCAAGCGCCCGCCATGGGTCGCCGAACGAAGGCCGGCATCGAGCGAAAGCTCCTTGTCGCGCAATTCCACGCCTTGCTGTCCCTTCGCATCCGTCGTTACCAGCAAAGGCTTTTCGTCTTGCGATACGCGCTGCAACTGCCACGGCGCGGCCACATTCAAGCGCTGGGTATTGTGCAGATTGCCGGTAATACGGTCGGCGACGGTCAAGCCACCGCCATCGAAATCGAGCCACATATCGCGTACAAGAAGAAGCTTTTCGCCTTTGCCACCCTCATTGCCGCGTGCGCCTTGCTCGATAGCGAGCCCATTGTCCTTGTCGAGCGCGTACGCCGGCAGGTTCTGCCACGCGTCGGGGACACCGACCTGAGCCGCATCGGTCCCCACGCCGTTGACTTGGCTGCGGCGCAATGAAGCATTGTCGGCATAGCTCCAGATCTCACGCACAGGCCAGGGCGCGGGCGCACGCGGCATTGCCACGTGTTGTATGGCATCGCTCGCGCGCGCCTTGAGCGTCATCGTCCAATCGCCAGGACGCAGCTGCACGCGCACGCGGCCGTCGTTTTCCAGGCGTGCAGGCAAGTCGCTCTTGAGCGAGGTAGCAACAAAGCCTTGTGGCAGCGCAGGACCGAGCCATTGCTCGCGCGCGCTACCGGAGACATGCAGCTGCACCTGAGTCTCCAGCATCATCGGCACACCATCGGCGAGCCGCCGATAGACATTCACCGACAAGGCATCGGCCACACGCTTGTCTTCGGCGGCCTCGCCCAAAGTCACCTGACCGTCCGCGCGATCGATGTCGCTCACGGCTGCGCCGTCGATAGTGAGCGACACCAGGCCGATCGCATCGGGCACGGCTAATTGAGCCGGACGCTCAGTCCATGACACGTGCCCGCGCAGCACATAATCGCCCGGTTCCAGCCAGACGCTCGGCACATCGCTTCGGCTCAACACCGCGAGCGGCCGGTTGTCGACCGTCACCTGTTGCGGCCAGGCGTGCCGATCGCCCGGCAGACTCACCCAGCCGCGCGCATCGACATGCACGGTCAAATTAAAATTTGCGCCATTACCGGTCGCGTCGAGATTAAGCCTTCCGGGCCAGATGCACTGGCGTGCCTCGCTGTCGGCCTGAGCGTCGTAGGACTGCGGACAAAGATGTTCGGGTGCATCGTGCAGTACCCAGCCCTGCCAATCCTTCAATACAGGCGGGATGTCTTGTGCTTGCAACGGCAACGCCACGGCCCACAGTGCTCCGACCGCCATCCAGATCCAACGACGCATATGGTCTCTCCCCCTGCCGGAACGGCCGGTTCAGTGTAGGGGGAACGCAGGAAAGAACCGAATGGGGTTGAAGCTAGCCGCGAGACTTCACTCTCTCAACTCCGCCAGGCCTATAGACCCTGCTCGCAGTGGCAGCCAGGAAGGGGCTGTACTTGCCTCGGCCTTTAAAAAAAAACGGGCGGCCGAAGCCGCCCGTTCGATCCGTACGCATCAATCGATGCTCAGCGCATAATCGCCGCCGGATCCTGCTTGGCCTTCAGTGCCGCACACAGCAAGGTATTCTCGCGTGTTTGGGCCAAGCCGCGCTCGGCACCGGTGACATCCTTCAAGCGCGGCTTGAAGAAGGCTTCCAGTCGATCGGCTTCGGCCTGCGAGCAACCGCCACCGCCCATCATGCTGGGCAAGCGACCGCCCGCGAAGCTGCCGGTACGGGCGACGATCTTGTCGTAGTTGGCTACCGACCACTTCCAGATCGCATCGCGGCTGGCTTGGGTATCGCGGTTTCCACGCAGGATCGCCGCCATCTCGCCGACCTTTACGTCCTTGCTGAGCGCAAAATCACGTGCACGTTCGGCATCGGCCGGATCCTTTACCGAGGCGAGGCCTTGCAGCATCGCGTTACGCGATGCCGGGTCGCTGGTCTTGGGCAACTGCGCAATCAAGGTGTCGACCGCACTCTTGCCACGCTCCTGCGCCGCCACGCCGAGGGCTACGCCAAGCAGGTCCGGATCGGCGGCGGCCAGATCCAAGCTTCCGTCGGCCTTGGTCTTCAGGGCCGCGTCGCCCTGCTTGAGCAACTCCGCACGCACTTCGGGGATCTGATAATCCAGCGCAAGGCTTTCGGCCAGCGCTGTGCGCAACAACGAGTCGCTGTCCGCCTCGCCAGGCTTACGCTTATAGCCAAGCTGCTGCATGCGCGGCAGGTAGGCCGACTTGACCCAATCGCGCACCTTGGCGCGCTGCGCGTCGCTGGTCGCTTCGAGTTCATAGATCCAGTCCACCGTGGTCAGCGGTGCAATGGCCACCTCACGGGTCTTGGACGCGGTCAAGGGCTTGAGCGCGGTCAGCACGTCGCCGGCATCCAGGTCGCCGTGACGGAAACCGGAACCGACGGCATCGTCATAAGCCAGCTGCTCGGCATCGTCGAGCTTGCCGATCTGCTTGCCCAGGGCGACCAGATCGGCCTTGGCCATGCTGAAACGGTAGTAGCCCGAGCCATTGGCATTGGGCATGAACCAGGTGTTCTTGGCCGCATCGGCCAGCACCATCGTGCCCTCCTTCTGGCTGAGCAGTTCGCAACTCACCTTGCTGCCGCCCGCCGCCGTGCCATAACGCACGCACACCGGTACGCCCCATACGCGATTGGCATCGCCGCTGCTGCCGACCGGCAGGTAACGGCTCTGGCTCAGGTGAAGTACGGTCTTGCCGCCCTCCTGCGCAATCTTGGTCTGCACATAGGGCACGCCGGACTGATTGAGGAAGCTGCGGAATGCCGCCTTGAAATCCTCGCCCTTGTCGGCGGCCTTGGCGATCGAGGCGATCAGGTCGTCGGCGGTAGCGTTGCCGAACTTATGTTCCTGGATGTAAGCACGCATGCCCTTCTGGAACACCGGCTCGGTCACATAGCCTTCGAACATGCCCAGGACGCTGGCGCCCTTCTGATACGTGATGCCGTCGAACGCGGTTTCGATATCGCCGTTACCGGTGATTTCCTGGCGGATCTTGCGGGCGGTCACAAGGCTGTCGTTGTTCATCGCGCCCTGCGCGCCGCGCACGCGGTCGAGGTCGGCGCGGTATTCCGGATGCACCTTCTGCGTCACCTTCTGCTGCATCCAGGTGGCGAAGGCTTCGTTGAGCCACAGGTCGTCCCACCAGCCCATGGTGACGGTATCGCCGGTCCACTGGTGCGCCAGCTCATGGGCGGTGACGTTGAACGAACCGCGCACGTAATTGGCCGGCGAGTCCTTGTCCAGCAGCAACAGCCAGTCGCGGAAGGTTACCAGGCCGGGGTTTTCCATCGCACCGGCGGAGAAGTCCGGTGCTGCGAGCAGGTCGAGCTTGTCCCAGGGATAGCCGAAGCCGTAGTAATTCTCCAGTGTGTGGATGATCGAAGGCGTCTCGCTCAGCACATGCTGCATGCGGTGACCTTCGCCCTTGGCGGCGACGCCGCGCAGCTCGGTGGCTTGCTTACGGTATTCGGTCGGCGAAATATCCGGTCCCTTGACCACGTCCCAGGGACCGACGCCAAAGGCGACCAGATAGGTCGGCAGCGGCTCGGTGCGCGTGAAGGTGAGCTTCTTCCAGCCGCTACCGGCAGGCTCTTCTTTGGCCTGCTTGGTGTTGGCCACGCCCACTTCGTCATTGGGAATAGTCAGGCTCAGCTCGAACGGCGTCTTGAACGAGGGTTCGTCGAAACCCGGGAATGCGTAGCGTGCGCTGATGGGTTCCATCTGCGTCATCGCATACGGCTGACCCTCATGGCTGACCTTGTACAAGCCCTGCAACTGCAGGTTGAGCGGCGCGGTGTAATCGATGGCGACGGTCAGCTCCTGCGGCTTCAGCTCGCTGCCGAAGTCGATCTTCACCACGCCTTCCTGCGGCGCGACGTCGACATATTTGGCGTCGTGCTTCTTGCCGGCCGCATCGGTCACCACCACCTTGGCGACCTTCAGCTCGCGACCGTGCATCCAGATGTGATCGGAAGCCTGGGTCAGCTTGAGCTTGATCACCGTAGTACCGGAAAAATCCTGCTGGCGCGGATCGACCTTGAAGCTCAGCTGATACAGCTCCGGCATCGCCCAGCGCGGCAACTTGCCATGCGGCTGGTCATTGGCGGCGGAGGCGGCGAGCGCACTGCCGCAGCAGGCGGCAAGTGCGGTGAGCAGAAGCGGACGTACAAGCTTGCGCATGGCGGATTCCTGAACGGGGAACAAATCGATCCGCCAAGCTAGGGGGAGCATGACTTCGGACACAGTGCCATAAGGCATGGGCCTACGAGGCTACCGGTGGAGCACCGATAGGAACTTCATGAAATCAGGAAAAAAAAACCGATAGCAGCGCGGGGGGAGCTGCTATCGGTTTGGGGGGCGCACACCCGGCGGGGGGAGGGGGAAGGGTGTGCGCGGCGCGGGAGAGTGCTTGATTGCCAAGCTCGCTGCATCCCGACGAGACAAAGGTTAACGCCCTCAAGACTATTGCTCAAATTGATTGTTATCATCATAATGATAGTTACAGCCTATCAATTATCGACCCCATGAACCTGCGCGACCTGCACTATCTCGTTGCCCTTGCCGAGCACCGGCATTTCGGCCGCGCCGCGGAGGCGAGCTTCGTCAGCCAGCCGACCTTGTCGACGCAGATAAAGAAACTCGAAGATGAATTGGGCGTAGCCCTCGTCGAACGTACGCCGCGCAAGGTGCTGCTTACCGAGACCGGCCGCGAGATCGCGCGGCGCGCGCGCGGTGTGCTTTCTGAAATCGATGAGATCAAGGCGATCGCCCAGCGCACGCGCGATCCGGAATCAGGCTCGCTGCGCCTGGGCGTATTCCCTACCCTGGGTCCTTATCTGCTGCCGCATCTGGTGCCACTGGTGCGGCAGCGCTTTCCGCGCCTGGAACTTTTACTGGTGGAAGAGAAGACCGAGCAGGTGATCCGCATGCTGCGCGAAGGCTCACTCGATGCGGGCATCCTCGCCCTGCCCTTGCATGAGGACAGTCTGCACAGCGAGTTCCTGTTCGAAGAACCGTTCGTGCTCGCCGTACCGGAAACGCATCCGCTGGCGCATAAGAAGCAGCGGCTCAAACTGGCCGACCTGGAAGACGAAAGCCTGCTGCTGCTGGAAGACGGCCACTGCCTGCGCGATCAGGCACTGGAAGTCTGCCAGCTGGCCGGTGCTGGCGAGAAATCGGGTTTTCGCGCGACCAGCCTGGAAACGTTACGGCAGATGGTGGCGGCGAACGTCGGCATCACCTTGTTGCCTACGCTGGCGATCAAGCCGCCGGTGGCGCGTACCGACAATGTCCATCTGCTGGAGTTTTCGGGACATGCGCCGAGTCGGCGGCTCGCGCTGGTATGGCGCAAGAGTTCGTCGATGAGTGCCTTTCTCAAGCGGTTTACCGAGGTGATCAAGAGCTTGCCGCCCGGGCTGTTGCAGCCGCAGATCGAGGTGCGGGCGCGCGCTTGAGGCGATCTTCGGTGAGCGAGCCGCCAATGCGGCTGCGGACAACTCCGGCCTCGACCTTTGCCCTGTACTTTCCCACCTACCCGCCGTCCCAGCGAATGCTGGAGCCCAGTGCCTCTATTCCCGCTGCCGCGAAAGGCGCTGGGTCCCGGCATGCGCCACCGCACGCGCTTCGTCGTGGCAGAAAAAGCTCAGCGCGTCATCACGTGCGGATTCTGCTGCACCTGATTCTGCTGCTGGCTCTGCGTCTGTTGCTGGGCCGCCTGCTGCCCTTGCGACTGCTGCGCAGCCAGATTCCATTCGGCAGTGCTCTGCGTCAGCGACTGACGGATGGCCTGGCTGGTTTCCACATGCGCGTCCCGACTCAGCGCGTTGGGAATCACGTGCTCCACTGCAAATGCGCGTGCTCCGTTATCGCTCAAAGCGACGGCGTCGATACGATTCAAACCTCCCGCTTTCGCCGCTGCAGCCAGCGCGCCGGCGAGATTGTCACTTTGCCGATCCGGTGTGCGTCCCATCTGCGCATCGACCTTGTGCACGCCATCGCGAGCCTGGTTGAACATCGCGTAGCCCGCGTGCGCCGGATTGTCGAGCCGGGGCGCTTCCCGCGGCGGGGTGGCACGCTGCAACGTCTGGCGCGCTTCGCGTTCGACGTTCTCGATCCGGTGCTCCATGCTCGGCAACACGACTGCCATGCCATGGCGGTCCAAAGCTTCCTGTCCTGCCGCCTTGCCGTTCGCTACCGCGACAGCAGCCCCCACCAGGCGCGGATAGTTGTTCGGCCTGAACTCGTACGCTGTCGCCACACCCAAGCCCGCCGTGGCACCTACGACAGTACCGGCGGTCGGCGCCTTGTCGGCAACATGCTGCACGGCGTTTC
>NZ_DATCRY010000261.1:0-10956 GCF_036568765.1 Dyella sp.
CAACCAGTCGCGGCGATGGGAGTCGCGGCAGCGACTGGACCGATGCGGTTCGCCGCATGGCAGCCGTACCGCGGATTTTGCCGCGCGCACCGGCACAGGTGATCCTGCAAGGCGAACTGGTATGGCGGCGTGATGGGCATCGCCAGTCTATCGATGGCGGCGCGGGTGCGCGCGCGCGTGTCGCTGGCGCACTCGCTCGAGGAGCGTTGGACGAAAAAACCGCGGCGCGTATCGGCTTATTCGTATGGGATTGGCCGGACGGCCCGCCGACGATGTCCGCACGACTTGAAGGTCTCAAGGCGATGGGGCTGGGCGAAAGCGCCGAGCTCACTCAGTCTGTTCGCACAGTGGCCGACGTGGCCGCGTGGCGCGACCGTTGGTATCGCACGGCCTTGCCGTTTGCCACGGACGGCATCGTGATACGTCAGGGACGCCGCCCGCCCATGGCCGAATGGACGGCGGCACCGCCGACGTGGGCGGTGGCATGGAAATATCCGCCGGAAAAGACCGTGGCGACCGTCAAGGCCATTGACCTGCGTGAGGGGCGTAGCGGGCGACGCGACGTGGTGTTGGAACTGGAACCGGTGGCGCTGGGCGATCGCACGGTAAAGCGTGTCTTGCTGGGCTCGCTCAAGCGCTGGCGCGAGCTCGACGTCCGTCCCGGTGACGACATCGCCATCGCGTTGGCCGGTTTGACGATTCCACGCTTCGACGGCGTCGTGCGGCGGTCGCCGCATCGTACCAAGGTCGATCTCCCCGTGGATGCGCCGGTATCGGCGTGCTGGCGTTGGGAGCCCGGTTGCGAACGTCGCTTCCTGGCGCGATTGGTCTGGCTCGGGGGTAAACAAGGTCTGAGTTTCGAGGACATTGGCGAGCGTGGCTGGCAACGCCTCATCGACGCGGGCCTGGTGCGCGGTTTGCTGGATTGGCTGGATATGACGCCTGAGCAACTGCAGCGTATCGACGGTATCGGCAAGACGCGCGCGCACGCCTGGAGCGACGCTTTTGCAGCGGCCCGGCGGCAGGGATTCGGCCGTTGGATGCATGCGCTAGGCGCCCCGACGGGAGCGATCTCGGTGTCCGACTGGTCGGCCGGGGCCGATAAAGATGCTGCTGCCTGGCAGCGCATTCAAGGCATCGGTGCGGCACGTGCGCGCCAACTGACTGCTTTCTTTGCCGATGCGCAAGTGCGCGAACTTGCCGAACGCCTCCATGCCGCACAGGTCGACGGTTTCTGATCAGCTCCTGATCTCGCCATCGACGTAATACCAGCGGCCGTCCTCGCGCACGAAGCGGCTGACTTCATGCATGCGCTGCGCGCTACCGCCGCCGAAGCGCAGCCGTGCGACGAACTCTACCGTGGCGCGGTCCCCCTCGCTCACGTGATGCTTGACGCTCAGGCCGAGCCACGTCGGTGCAGGCTGTTGCGTAGCGAGCTTTAGGTGGGCAGGGCGCGTGCTGGGATGCCAGGTAGCCAGCAGGTAGTCCTCCAGCTTCAACACATAAGCGCTGTAGCGCGAACGCATCAGTGCGTTTGCGGTGGCCGCCGCCTCGCCTCGGTGGAGGGGCTGGCAGCAGCGGGTGTAGCCATCGGGGTTGCCGCAAGGGCAGGGCGTCAGGGTATCGATGGCTTGCACTGGGTTTTTGTCTGCGTTGGGCTGGCCGATAGGCGCAATCCTTGGCCCTGGGCGCGAAAAAATCAAATTTCCTAGGCAAGAAGTCATGGTACGCCTGGCGGTCGGCCTCGCTTACAGTCGTTCCCTTGCCTTGACGCATCCCCGCCCGTCCATCCTCGTCCGCGTGTCCGCGGCTTTCAGGAGGTTGCATGACCATCGCTCGCCCTATGCTTTCCCTTGCCGTTCTTGCCCTTGCCGTGGGTGCTGGCCTGGCCGCTGCGCAGACCGCGCCGTTGACCCCGGATATTCCACAGCAATTCACCGCACCGAGCGGCAGTTCCGATTACACCAAGCGCGAGGTGATGATCCCGATGCGCGATGGCGTCAAGCTGCATACGGTGATCGTCATTCCCAAGGGCGCCAAGCATGCGCCGATCCTGCTCACGCGCACGCCGTACAACGCGACCGGTCGCGCTGCCCGGCTGGAATCGCCGCAGATGATCAATGAGTTGCCGCAGGGCGACGATGTCTTCGTCAAGGGCGGCTATATCCGCGTATTTCAGGATGTGCGCGGCAAATACGGCTCGGAAGGCGAGTATGTGATGACTAGGCCGTTGCGCGGTCCGCTCAACAGCAGCGAGGTGGATCATTCCACCGATGCTTACGACACGATCGACTGGCTGGTGAAGAACCTTCCCGAGTCGAACGGCAAAGTCGGCATGATCGGCTCGTCGTATGAAGGCTTTACCGTGGTCATGGCACTGATCCATCCGCACCCGGCGCTGAAAGTCGCCGCGCCGGAAAGCCCCATGGTCGACGGCTGGATGGGTGACGACTGGTTCCACTACGGCGCCTTCCGCCAGACCAACTTCGATTACATCGCCGCGCAGACTGTGCGCAAGGGCAAGGGCGACACCATTCCGCGTGTCGGCTACGACGATTACAGCAACTTCCTGCAAGCGGGCTCGGCTGGCGATTTTGCGCGGGCGGCCGGTCTCGACCAATTGCCGTTCTGGCGCAAGCTCGAGGAGCACCCCGCTTACGACGCCTTCTGGCAGGGCCAGGCCCTGGACAAGATCATGGGCGAGCAGCCACTCGCTGTGCCTACTATGTGGCTGCAAGGCCTGTGGGACCAGGAGGACATGTGGGGTGCGATCCACAGCTACGAAGCGACCGAGCCCAAGGACAAGAACAACGACAAGAATTTCCTCGTCATGGGCCCATGGCGCCACAGCCAGGTGAATTACGATGCCAGGGCACTGGGCAACTTGCAGTGGGACGGCGACACCGCTTTGCAGTTCCGCCGCGATGTCCTGAAGCCGTTCTTCGATCAGTATCTGGTCGATGGTGCGCCGAAGGCCAATACGCCGCCCGTATTGATCTACAACACCGGCGAAAACCATTGGGATCGCTACAAGTCGTGGCCGCTGAGCTGCGATAAGGGCTGTGCGAGCAAGCCGCAGGCTTTGTATCTGCAGGCCGATGGCAAGCTGTCGTTCAAGGCGCCGGCGGATGGTGCGACCAAGTACGACGAATATGTCTCCGATCCGGCCAAGCCAGTGCCGTATCAGCCACGTCCGGCACATTTCGCCGACCACGAGGCGTGGACGCGTTGGCTGGTCAACGATCAGCGTTTTGTCGATGGACGTCCGGACGTGCTCACCTACGTCAGCGAGCCGCTGACCGCGCCCGTGCATGTCGGCGGTGCGCCGGTGGTGAACCTCTATGCATCCACCAGCGGCACCGACAGTGACTGGGCGGTCAAGGTGATCGATGTCTATCCGGATAC
The DNA here is from genome assembly GCF_036568765.1 of Dyella sp. GTDB lineage: Bacteria > Pseudomonadota > Gammaproteobacteria > Xanthomonadales > Rhodanobacteraceae > GSA-30. The sequence continues at coordinate 3,406 of NZ_DATCRY010000261.1, forward strand.
GATCGCTGCCGATCCGACGATGGGCGGCTATGAGCTGGCCGTATCGCTGGATATCTTCCGCGGCCGCTATCGCACCAGCTTCGAGCATCCGCAGGCGATCGAGCCGAACACGCCGCTGCTGTATACGTTCCGTCTGCCGACGGTCAACCACGTGTTCCAGCCGGGGCACCGCATCATGGTGCAGGTGCAATCGACGCTGTTCCCGCTGTACGACCGCAACCCTCAAACCTTCGTGCCGAACATCTTCGATGCCAAGCCGGCCGATTATCGGAAGGCGACGCAGCGGGTGTGGCACACGCCCGGAACGGCAAGCTTTATCAGCCTGCCGGTCGTATCGAAGTAGCGTGGTTTCTCCCTCGCAGGCGATACTGCCTGCGAGGGATGAAGAAATTATCCAGGGCGCGCGCCAAGCACGCGCGCGGGCAGAAACAAGATCGCTTTCAGCAGCGAAAACACCGCATCGACGGTGATGCCGACCAAGCGGAACGGCAACAGCAACAGCCAGACGATCGGGTAAAGCACGAGCGCCAACAAGGCCAGTGGCCAACAGAACACCAGCAGGAGTACCCAGAGCAGGAAACCGACCATGGCAGCCTCGGTAGCAGTTCAACGATGGGCCGACTTTACTCGCCCATGCCCGCCGTCAGACAGTGACTCTTGGCATCCTCTTCTTACCGGCATTCAGCATCGCCCGATAGATAATCCTCCTCAGGATCGAACTGCGGCGGTACTTCATAAGTCAGCAGGCAAGCGTTGCCGCCCGGGAGATCCAGCGTCAGCCGCTTGCCGATGTCCTGGTTGACCAGCATGGCCTGTCCGCCGTTGATCACCGAAGTCACCATCTGGCCTTCATCGTCGAACAGTGCGGCGCCGAGCGGGGCCAGTTCGCCGTTCGGGGTGCGGATGGTCAGCAACAGCTGGCGTAGCACGGTGGCACCGATGGTTGCATCCGCCACCGTGCCTCGCGCGACAGTCCATTCGGTTGCGGCGGTGTCCAGCTGGATACCTGTCGGCACGCTGTTGCCGCGCACGGCGATGCGGCTGCTGGCATAAGCTCTCAAGGCGGGGATAACGGCAATGCCGCGATAGTCGGTGATGACCGTGCCACTTGGCGTATCCAGCTGCAGTCCGCGCGTCTGCGGAACATTAAGGACGCCGAAGCTGTGGCCGATGGCGTAGGGTGCGGCGGCGAATCGGCCACCGGACCATAGCAGGCCACCGGAAGCAGCCAGGTAGCTGGAGAATTGTCCCCGCGAAGCGGCCGAGGCACCCAGGCCGATGCGTGCATAGGTCGATGGCAGGGAGAGCGAGCCATCGATGCGCGACCGATCGTCCCTGGTGACGCCCGCGCTGTAGCCCATACCCGATGCTGACCGACCGGCATAACGGATATCGTGGCTGCTGCTGCCATCGCGTCGGTAACTGCGTACCTGCATCGAGCCGCGATCGAGCGGGATCGACGCCGACAGGTAGACGGTCCGGTCACGCCAGGTGCCGCGACGATCCTGCAGGCTGGCCTGGATCGATACGCCGCCGATCGCCAGGTTGTAGGTCAGGCCGTGAAAGACCGTATCGCGCTGGTGGGAGTAACGGTAAAGGCCGACGCTATAGCTGGCACGACCCCGGCGCCATCCGCCGCGAGCGAGCGAAAGGCTATATGTGTCGCGCAGATAACCATGCTGGCGGTAGAGCCATGACGCGTCGGCGACGTCGGCTGCGGCGGCATAGCGGGGAGTGCGCCGGCTTGCATAGAACGACCCGGACCAGGCACCAGACCACAGCCACGTCCCACCCAGCTCGGCATGTTGACCGCTATGTCTATCGATATGGCTCTGACGCAATCCGCCGTAGACGACCGTACCTTCGGCCAGGCGATAACTCGCACGCTGTGAAAAATGCTGACGATGTCGCGCAAGCATCGCGCCTAGCGATATCTCGCCGCCGGCAAAGGGATGGAATGCATACTCACCGATCAGCATCGGCGCATGTCGTCGCCAGCGTTCGTCGGTTCGAGGCAGATCGGTGCGATGCACGCCCAGGCCGATGTGAAAGCGGTCCGTTTCGCCGATGTCCCCGAAGCCGATGGCGGCAGGCAATGTCCAGTGCTGCCGACTGCCGTCGGCTTCGGTCACCTCGATGTCGATATCGATACCGCCTGTCAGGCGGCCGAGCTGGCTCAGCACGAAGTTGCCTGGAGGCACCACCGTTCGATACACAAGCTGGCCGCGCTGGCGTACCTCGACTAGCGCCTGACTGCGCGCGATGCCCTGGATAGGCACCAGCAGGTCCGATGTGTCGAACTGCTCGCTATCGGAGGCGATCTCGATGCCTGTGAACGGCAGGCCCGCAAACGCTTCGCCACCGGCTTGCAGCTGGCCGAATCGGAACAGGGCGCGCCAGGATTCGATGGCCCGGCTGGCATACCATTGACGGTGCGTGAGCGAACTGCCCCAGTTGTCCGCCCAGCTGTAATAAGCATCGCCGCGCAGCACCCAGTTATCGATATTCATGCCAGGCTGAAGCCGCGCATCGATGCTATGTCCACCGCCACGCCCGCTCAGTTGCCGTGTGAACAGATCGTAGTTGAGCAGGACAGCAGAGCCGCCGCGCAGGTAGCTATCCGTGCGCGCTGCCGGCAAGAAGGCCTCCTCGGGCACCAACATGGCGACTTGCCGGATACCGGGGTGCAGCGTGATCTGGGCAGCCGGATAAGATTCGAGCCAGCCCTGGCAAGCATCCGTATCGGGCGGTGCTTCCCGCAGGCCGAGTCGGCGCAGCAATGCCGGTTCAAAACAGACGCGACCTTCGTTGTCGAAGCGCAGCTCTGCCGTTTCGAGCTTCTGCCCGTTGACCGATAACACAACTTCCTGCATCCCCGGCAGAAAGCGCGGCGAGCGTGCAAAGAAGTCTGCAATCCCCGGGGCGTAGCCTCTGGCTTGCAATACTCGTTTATCGAAATCGATACTGGCCGATGCCCCCGATACCACGGACAGTGCGTGAGCAAGCGGTGTGGCCGCAAGCCCTGATAACGCTAGAAGGCGACGCATGGGTCAAGGCAGGCCTGGCAAACGGCTGTCGGCGATGTCGAACACTGGCAAGGCATACGCCTGGCGGCTGAAGGGAGTAATGCGCAATGTCGTGACATCGCCAGCGTCTTCCGGCAGCGGGCTACGCACGGTTTCGCCCGCGCGCACATAGAGCTGGCCTAGCGTGACGGTCTTGCCCGAAGGCAGCAGGGTCATCTGCGGGGCCAGTCGAACGACGTGCTCGCCTGGATTATGCAGCACTAAGTCGGCACCTTCGCGTCGCCAGTACAGCGCCCGCCATGGCTGTGCGTTCGGCCGCAGCCGTTTTGGCTGCACGATGAAGCCGATTTCCTGCCGCACGGCAATCCGCGTGCCGCCGGTCTTTCGCGGCGGCACGCCTTCGAACGACGCTTTGAGCAGCCATTCGCGATCCAACGCCTGGCCTTTCTTCAGGCGAAAACGAATCAACTGAGTATTTCCCGGGTCGATCCGAGTGACCGGAGGCGACACAAGGAACCGCGCTGCGAGGTTGTCGCCAGGTAAATCCTTGAGCTCGCTCACCAGCAGCAACGGCTCGGTGCTTTCGTTCTTGACGTTCAATGTGGCCCGTCCGGCCGCTTCGTCGAATACGATGGTATTGCTTTCAAGCCGGAACGAGTTGGCTTGCGCGCTACCAAGGGTGCCGGCGAAGACGATCGCCGGCACGTGGAGCATCCATGCATGTTTCATGACGTTCCCTCTGGTCTCGCCTTAGATGCCGAACTGGAAAGTCAATGACAACGAGCCCGCGAGGGGAACGTCATCGGCAATCGGGCCGACCAAACCGCGATGGGCGAAAACGGGTGTGACTTCCATATCGACCACGAAACTCCGGCCGATATGAGGCTCCCCGACGGCACCGACCTTCGCCCAGCCCATGCTGTAGACGCCGTCGCCGTGGACGTAAACGGCGGCAGACCCGGCGATAGGCGTGCCATTGATGGCATAAAGATTTGTGTCGGCACCGTCGACTTTGGCGTTGCGCATCAGGACGGTGTAGTACCCGAGCTTGCTGTCCTCCACCGAAGGGTTGCTGCCCAGGCCGAAGTGCGTAATACCGGTACCCGCCGACGTGCTGGCTGCGTTATCGATCGCCTTGAATGAAAGATGTGTATCGGCATCGCATTGCACGCTCCACATTTTCACCATGGAGCTGTGCGTATACGAACCACTGACCGGGATCAGGTTGCTATCGATCCGGCCGTAATCATAATCGCCGTTATCGCTCTGAATAACCTGACAAGCGGGAGCGGTCAGTGTGCCACTGACTGTGAGTTCGCCAGGTCCCGTAATACGCGACGACTGCGCGTAAGTGATTCCAGTGAAAGCGAGCAAGCAAAGTGTGGATAGCATGCGCTTGTCCATGTTGTTATCGGTCTCCATTGAATTGCAGCAATGTGTATAAAAAGTGAAAGAAAAGGTGTGGCGACGGCGCACTTGGTTGCCTCCCTCGTTGAGAGAAGGAAGGCCAAGTCTGTAACTCACGAAATGACGCCGATCTGAGTGCCGGCCAGGAGTTGGCCGATATGCTCGGTAGTAGTTCCCTGACGGCACAAAATAGAATGCCTAGTGGGTGCGGTATGAATAAAGCCGGCGCAGTCCGACAAGAGCTGTAGCTATTGTGAGAGTCTTATGACTAATAAGAATGCGCTGCCATTAAATTTGGTCGGTTTTGGAGCAGGCATGAGCTGTAGCCGACCTGCTGCCGGAGAGCGAGGGTTGCAGCAATTCAGAAAAGGGAAATCGAAACGGCGAGCAGTGTTGCCTGCGTGTCGATAATCGTGGCGATGCTGTTGGCCGGAGGTCGGAGCCAGCTATCGCCGGCATGCAGCGAGCCATCGGTACAGACTGCGCTGCCTTCGGCGCAATAAAGCAGTGCGAACTCTGGCCGGGTCAGATAATCGCCGGGCTCATGCCAGATATCGATATGGGCCGTCGCGCGACTGCGCCGTGTCATGACATTGAAATCGCGCGTAGCTCCGCCGATCAATTCGACCTCCACCATTGCATCGCCGGAGAAGGCAAAGGTTTCGAATCGACGTTCCAGCCTATGCGTCCGGGTGCGGTCCAGGCGCATGACAAAACCCGGGCCGTGTAGCAGCGCAATCCAGCGGTCGACACCGGGAAAGCGAGAGAACGGTGCGGCGCTATCGACCTCGGCCACGCTGATGCGCCAGAGAAAATCGTCCATTCCCGCATTAGGAGGGTAAATCGCCAAGGGACGGGTGCGGCCCTGGCCGTTCTTCCACGGCACTGCCGGTGTATCGGCGGCACGCAGAATGCGTGCGCTCATGCGACGCGCTCGATCACGCGTTCGAAAGGCGGCAGTGCGCGCAGCATGCGCTCGCCGTAGCGCTTGACCACCACCCGCCGATCCAGCAGTACGATGCGTCCGCGATCGGTTTCGGTACGAATCAGGCGCCCGCAGTACTGGGTAAGCAGCCGTGTGGCTTCGGGTACCGTGACTTCGATAAACGGGTTGCGCCCACGCGATTCGAGCCATTCGGCATAGGTCGCACCGACGGGATCGGTCGGTACCGCAAAAGGCAGTTGGGTGATGACCACCGTTTCGCACAGCTTGCCGGGCAGGTCCAGGCCTTCACCGAACGAGGCCAGGCCAAACAGGGTGCTGCCTTTGCCGGCTTCGATATCGGCGATGTGTTCGGCCACCAGCTGCGCTTTACCGAGCGAGCCTTGCGCGCGCACCTTGCGTACGTATTCGATCGGCAGTTTCTGCAGTACGCGATCGAGCTTGACGCGCGAGGTGAACAGCACCAGATTGCCAGCGTTCCAATCCAGATGGCTGGCGAGCCAGTCGGTAATTTCCTGGGTGTGTTCCTCGCGCGCGTCTGGCAGCGCTCGGAGAGCCGGCACCTCCAGCCGTGCTTGCGCCGTCAGATCGAACGGCGAGGGCAAGCTCAGTGTTACGGCGTCATCGGGCAGGCCGACAGCGTCGGCGAAACCGCGGAAATTGCCGCCGGCGCTCAACGTCGCCGAAGTCATCACGACGGCACTGCCGTTGTCCCAAAGAATGCTCCGCAGCAAGCCGCCGGCAGACACCGACGAAGCATGGCAGATCAATTGCTGGTCCGTGCTCAAGGTCACCCAGCGTGCCAGCGGTGGGGCGCCTTCGCGATCCTCGGTGGACCAGGCACGCCAAGTACGCGACTGACGCTCGATGCGCTCCAGCGCCATACCGAGCTCGCGCGATATCGCCTCGTGCGTTGGGCCGCTCTCGGTCATTTCCAGCACGGTGCGGCGCACCGCGCCGATCCAGCGATGTACCTCTTCGGTCAGCAGTGCGAGCACACCGGCGTGGGTAAGCCAGATATCGGGAAGCTGCCCCAGCGAGCCGCGGTATGTGGGCTCGTCATCGTCCGGTGACGGCACCCAGCTCAAGCGGATGTCTTTTTCCAATGCTTCGAGCGCATCGCTCAAGGCCTGCAGTTTTTCGTCGCCGGCATCGAGCGAGAGCTTGCCGATAACTTCCTTGTCGGCCAACGAATAAGCGGCGTGTATCTGTCGCCCGAGTCGGCTGAGCTGGCGTACGGCGATCTGCAGGTGCACATCGGCTGCGCCGCGATCGATCGCCTTGGCGGGCACATGATGTCCTTCGTCGAAGATATACAGCGTATCGTCCGGTTTAGGCAGGATCACGCCGCCAAAGCCATCTTCCTCTCGCGGCATGGTCAGGTCGGCAAGCACCAGATCCTGGTTGGCGACGATGATGTCCGCATCGGCGACCGCGCGGCGCGCGGCGAAAAACGGGCAGGCCATGAATTGGCCGCAGCGACGGCCGGTGCAGCCACCCGCGCTAGTCGTGATCATGGGTTTGAGGAAATCGCTGACCGGTTGCGGCGCGCTGTCGATGTCCCCGTCCCAACTGCCGTTGTCGTGGGCAGTGCGCAGCTTGCTGAGTGCCTGTTTGTCGCGTTCCTGCGGTGGCTTCGACCATAACGCCAGGTCGGTATCGAAGCCGGCCAGGCCCATCTGGCCGCCGTCACCGACGCTATTGGCTGCCATCGCGAGGTTGCGCGGACACAGGTAACGGCCGCGCCCTTTGGCGAGCGCGACTTTCGCCGTACTGCCATTGAGCTTCAGATAGAGGGGGATATCGCGCTGAACCAGCTGCTCCTGCAATGCCACGGTCGCGGTGGCAATCAGCAGCTTTTTCTTCTGCGCTCGTGCCACTTCGAACCCGGCGATCAGGTAGGCCATCGATTTGCCGGTGCCGGTCGGTGCCTCGATCACCGCCGCGCCGCCGGTTTCGGCCAGTGCCTTGGCTACTTCGGCAATCATCTTTCCCTGCGATGCGCGCGCGCGAAAGCCTGGCAAGCCTTCCTTGAGGCGGGTATAGGCGGCGCGGATGGCTTCCTTGGTGTCGTCGGTGAGCATCGGGTCGGGCTAGGCAAGCGGGCCGCGCCCGAGGAACGGCGCGTCGATGGCGCATTGTAGCCGGTCCCGGTCTCACGGCTCGGCTGCTCTG
>NZ_DATCRY010000262.1:0-4287 GCF_036568765.1 Dyella sp.
AGATAATCATGGACGTCGCCCGATGCGAGGTAACCCGAAAGAGTCTTCAATCTACCCGGAATGGGCATCGTCACGCCACTTGATTCGCGCCCGCCGCCGATATGGATGACAATAACCGGGCCAATCCCGGTGAGATACGGAGTCTGGCCATGCCTTCAAACCTGGGCGTCATGCCCTGCGCTTCCGCGCACGTAGGTACGCGGCGGCGCATCCTGGTCACCGGTGCATCCGGCCTGATCGGCCACGCGCTGTGCGAGGCGCTGCATCGGCAGGGATTCGATGTCATACATGTACAGCGAAGCAGACACGCCGACATGGCAGATCGACGTGTTCATTCGATGGATTTTGCGCGTGCGACGCACCCCGCCGACTGGCTGCCACTGGTCCATGGGGTGGACGCCGTAGTCAATGCAGCCGGCATCTTCAACGAACACGGGAGCACCAGCTTCGAAGCTGTACACACAGGTACGCCCTTGGCGTTGTTTCAAGCCAGTGTCCAAGCTGGGGTCCGGCGTATCGTGCAGATATCCGCATGGGGCGCCACGCCCGATGCGCCTACAACCTTCCTGCGCACGAAATGGGCAGCCGACGAAGGGCTGCTGCGCATGTCACCGGACGGCATCGTCGTGCTCCCCTCTCTGGTGTTCGGACGGAACGGCGCTAGTACCAGGGCGTTGATCGCCATGGCCGCCTCGCCGTGGTTGCCGCTTCCCGAGGGCGGCACGCAACTCGTCCAGCCGATACATGTGAACGACCTGGTGGCGCTGCTTCTGCGCGTCCTAACGGCCGATGCGGCCGATCTCCCGCGTCGCATTCCTGCGGTGGGGACTCGCCCAGTGCAGCTGCGCGACTATCTTCGTACCCTGCGCAAGAGCGTGTTCGACCGACCCCTACGCACATCCACACTGCCACCCCGCCTGCTGAAGCTCTGCGGCCGGTTGAGCCGAAACCCATGGCTGGACCAGAACGCACAGGACATGCTTGCACAAGCCAGGCCCGCCGACGGCAGCGTCATGCAGCGGCTGCTTGGCTATCCTCAGCGTCCTCCCGAGCAATTCGTCGCGCCCGAAGACGTGGCGGACCTCCGCTCACGCGCATCGTGGACGTGGATGGAGCCCGTGGCACGTTGGTCGCTTGTGCTGCTATGGATCGCAACGGGATGCCTATCGCTGGGCATTTATCCCATTGGCAACAGTGTGGCGCTTGTGGAGCGGCTTGGCTTCAGCGCCCCGATGGCGCTCGGCTGTGTTTACGCCGGCGGTGTCCTTGACGTGGCTCTTGGCGCGGCGCTCCTCTTGCGGCGCACCCGCCGCCTGGCCTATGTTCTTCAGCTTGCAGCGATGGCTGGCTACACTGTATTGGCTTCGATTGCCGCACCTGGCGACTGGTTGTACCCGTTCGCGCCTCTGCTGAAGAACATTCCCATAGCCGCATTGACCCTGCTGCTCCTGACGCGGGAACCACGACCATCGACTACCTGATTACTAAATGGCTGCACGTACTGTCGTCGACGCTGCTGTTCGGCACCGGTATCGGCAGCGCATTCTATCTACTGACTACCACCCTCACCCGAGATGTCCGGGCCATTGCCACGGTGGCACGCATGGTCGTCATTGCCGACTGGCTGTTTACCGCCACAACGGTGGTTTTCCAGCCATTGAGCGGTCTCTACATGCTTCATCTCAGCCATCTTCCGCTATCCGCGCCGTGGCTGACGTGGTCGGTCTGGCTTTATGCCATCGCGGTGGCGTGCTGGATCCCAGTTGTCTGGATACAGATAAGGCTGCGTGATTTAGCTATCGCGTCAGCGGAAAAGGGAGTATCGCTTCCGGCCGCATATTGGCGCTACTTCTATGTATGGATCGCTCTGGGTATACCGGCGTTTTTTGGATTTATTGCCGTATTTTATTTGATGGTGGTCAAGCTGACGCCATAGCTTGTTGCGCACGAGACATTGCGGCGCGCCCCTCACGCAAAAAGTGGGACACGTTATTCGACACGCCTCGAAATTGCTGTAATCAAACTTTTATTTCATCGCCCTATGCAATGACATGGCGCAATGAATATAGTTATGGATCGCTCGATGCATCGCCCCGGCAGCGACGTGTGACAGTCAGCGTTTCAATAGCCGCGTTTTATTCCGATTATCACGCCCACTCACTGCAGTCCCCTAGATGGAGAGACGCATGACCACGCCTTCCCTCAATGCCTCCGTATTCGCGACCCCGCCCCTGACGATCGATCAGCTATACAGGCCCGCCAACACGCCGGGCAATGTCGGCTTGTGCCTTTCCGGTGGGGGTACGCGTGCCTGCTGTGCCGGCATGGGGCAGCTTCGCGCGCTGGCGATGTTGCAAGCCAACGGCAACAGCCTGCTAGGACAGATCAAGGCGATGTCGACTGTCTCGGGTGGATCGTGGCTCGGCGTGCCATATCAATACATGCCTGCGGCCGGGCCGAAGGATGCGGCTTATCTGGGTGCCTACGATGCCGATCAAGGCACCCTCACGGTGCAGGATCTGCAAACCCTGCCCGAAGGCAATGCCGGCATTCCCATGACTTCTTTCTTGTTCTCGCTGGAAGGCATCGCCGGCACGGCGTTATTGCTCTACGAGACCTTTTTGAAGCTGACACCCAGCCAGCCACTTCCGGCCAACATGCTGTGGCAGATGGTCATGAGCCTGAACATCCTCGACTCCTATGGCCTTCTTCAAATGAATCTCGACGGCGGACAGCCCAAAGATACTTTCTCGGCTACTGCCGCTTCGCTCAAAGCCATCACCGATGCGAACGGCAGCTTGGCGATGGAAACGGCCTACCTGTTTGCCGATCAGGTCGATACATCGCGCACGCAACGACCATTGCATTTGTGCAATATGAGCATGCTCGTCAAGGCCAAGGATATTCCGTTCGATATGTTGGTGCCGGTACAAGCCAATGGGCTGATGACCGGTATCGTGGGGGCACCGGCCAATGCCACCGATGCGAATAGTCAAAAAGTGGGCGGCGGCGGCGTGCAGTCGTTTGCCTACAATTCTTCGTTCGTGTCGCAATCGGGCGACACCGCAGAAGTGACACAGACGCGACAGTGGTCGCTCACCGATATCATGGGCACCAGCAGTGCCGCCTTCGCGGAAAAGGTGAAGAATCAGCTCAAGCAATGGGAGCAGTTCCCTCATGAGTTCAAGCTGTGGCTCAAGGAAAAGGAGGCCGAGATCATCGATTGGATCAAGCATCACCTTCCCTTCGAGCTGCACGACACGACGCTGACGCTTGTCGCGCGCCACTCGCTCGATGCCCCTGCCTTCGCGACTGCTATTTCCTTCCCGGATATCCAAACCCTGGTGCCGGCCTATCCGTCATGGTCCGTTGCCGCGCCCGCGCCCAATGCGAACGCAAACAACTTCGCTGACGGTGGCAGCCTCGAGAACACCGGCCTTGCCAGCCTGCTTGCTTTTACCGACATCGATAGCGCCATTGTCTGCGTCAACTCGGATACGCCGCTGGCGATCGGCAAGCATGGTATTTCGGACGGAAAAGGCGGATGGATTGCCGGCACGAATATCATTGTCGATGAGGCCATCCCGCCGCTGTTTGGCTACCAGCCCTATCATCCGAGTCATGGCTACCGACCGTATTCGGCCGGTAACGCCAGCCAGGAAGATCAGATCTATGCTTACAACCAGGTCTTCGCCAGCAGCGAATTTACCGCGCTCCTGACAGGTTTGTGGGAAGCTGCGAAGAAGGACGGCGCACCATCGACGCAACCGGCGATTTTATCGCAGCCATTGATCGTGCAAGCCAATGCCTGGTTCGGCGTACCCGCCGGCAGCACGCCGATGACCATCGTGTGGGTCTATCTTAACTATGCAAGCGACTGGACCGCTCTGTTCGCAAACAATCAGCCAGTCAAGCAGATCGTCGCTGACGAAGTGGCGAAGCATAAGTTCCCGCACTACAACACCCTCGCGACGCACTTGACGGCGACGCAGATCAATCTGCTCGCACATCTTTCATCGTGGTCGATGGTGAGTGCGGATCAGGACAGCCAGGTGTTCTCGAATTTGTTCAAGGCTTAGCGTGAACGACAAGGCGATGGAACTATTGGCGAGATCGAAGGAACTGGCCAACGAAGGTGCGGCTATCGGGAACCTCTAAGAACTGGCTCTTCTGTGGGAGCGACTTTCGTCGCGACGATCGTGCCTTATCGCAAGTCCTTGTCGCGACTGAAGTCGCTCCCACAACGATAGGATCCGTTTTCGCTGTGTCCAAGTCATTGACAGGTTT
>NZ_DATCRY010000263.1:0-2438 GCF_036568765.1 Dyella sp.
CCCTGCGCTGCGCAGTGCGAACAGCGGCTGGCGCTCGTACCCGGTGAGCATCGAAGCGAGCCTGGTGGGCGATGCATTCCTGCTGGAGTTCGGTACCGAGATCGTCTATTCCTCCACGTGTCCTGCCTCGGCGGCGTTATCGCGGCAGCTGATCCAGGAGCAGTTCGCCCGCGATTTCGATCCGGCCGGGCCGATCGATCGCGCAGCCGTGCTTTCCTGGCTAGGCAGCGAGCGCGGCATTGTCGCTACGCCGCATGCGCAGCGCAGTGTGGCGCGCATCCGCGTGCGCCCCACCGAAGGCGGCGAATTTCATCTGATCGACCTGATCGATCGGGTCGAGCATGCGCTCGGCACGCCGGTGCAGACTGCGGTCAAGCGCGAGGACGAGCAAGCGTTCGCCCTGGCCAATGGCGGTAACTTGATGTTCTGCGAGGATGCTTCGCGCCGTATCCAGAAAGCGCTCGACGCCGACGATCGACTGGCGGATTTCCATATCCGCGTCGAGCATCAGGAGAGTCTGCACCCGCATGACGCGGTGGCCTATGCGAGCAAGGGCGTGGCTGGCGGCTACGGCTCCACGACGAAATAAAGTCATGCGCTTGCTGTATGTCGCGCTGCACCGTCGCGACTTCAGGGAACGTCTTAAAACCTCTCAATCGCCTGAATATAGCGAAAACGGATCCTATCGTTGTGGGAGCGACTTCAGTCGCGACGACAAGGACTTGCGATAAGGCACGATTGTCGCGACTGAAGGGAAGCTCTAAAAACCTGTCAATGACTTGGACACAGCGAGAACGGATCCTATCGTTGTGGGAGCGACTTTAGTCGCGACAAGGGCTTGCGATAAGGCGCGATTGTCGCGACTAAAGTCGCTCCCACAGAAGAGCCAGTTTTTAGAGATTCCCTAAAGTCGCTCCCACAGAAAGCAAGTTTTTCGAGGTTCCCTTCAGTCGCGACAGGCTGCAATGTAACCGCGTGTTACAGCTAAAAAAGCCAGCACGGCGTCACCGACCGGCCAACCCCGGCAGCAGCAACGGATCGAGCCGCACGCCGAACCAGTTGAACCCCCAATGCACGTGAGGCCCGGTCGCACGGCCGGTCATGCCAGCTGCGCCGATGACCTGGCCCTGCCGCACGTGTTCGCCGACGCGCACATCCAGGCGCGACAGATGCAGGAAATTCGAGCTCAGGCCGAAGCCGTGGTCGATCAGTACCGTGCCGCCCGTCAGATAGAGGTCGGGTTTGGCGAACGTAACGATGCCGTTTGCCGGTGCCTTGACCGGCGTGCCCTGCGGCACGGCGATATCCATACCTGAGTGCGGCGTCTTGGGGTCGCCGTTGTACACACGCTGATTGCCGAAGCGCCCGCTGATGCGGCCTTGGACGGGCCAGACAAAGCCGTGCGTGAAATCCTCGCGGTCGTCGTTGCGATCGCGCGCGGCGGCCACTTCCGCCTGTTCGCGCGCGATCCGTTCGGCAATATCCGGCGGCGGGTTGACCGTCTTGGGCGGAACGCCGTTGACGTATTCGATCGGCCAGTCCCGCGGCAATACTCGAATGCTGTGATTGCGTCCATCGATGCCGACAATCAGCGGCCCCTTCTCATCGCGGCCCGCACCGAAGACCACGACGCCATCCTCGCCCACGCGGACGGGCTTGCCGTTGACGGTGACCTTGCTGCCGATAGCGACTTTCGTCACGACCAGCCCGCCTTGCGACATCGACGGCGGCAGATTTTGGGCCGCGAGCGGACTGGCGGCCAGCAGTGCGACCGCCCAGGCAAGCCCACGCAAGCTCATCGATCGAAGGCCAGGCGCCGGCCGCGCACCGCATCGTTCACGCGCGCGCCATCCCAGACCCGCTCGCCATTGACGAAGGTCATGGCGATCGAGCTGTTGAACGTGTAGCCCTCGAACGGCGACCAGCCGCATTTGGAAAGCACTTCCTCGCGGGTGACCGTGTGCGGTTTGTTGGGATCGACCAGCACCAGGTCGGCAGCATAGCCCTCACGCAGGAAACCCCGTTCGCTTACGTTGAAGAGCTTGGCCGGTGCGTGGGTGACCGCCTCGACCGTACGCTCGAGAGTAAGCTTGCCCTCGAAGACGCGTTGCAAGGCGGCTTGCAACGCAAATTGCACCAGCGGAAGACCGGAGGGCGCCTTGTCGTAGCTCTGTGCCTTTTCTTCCAGCAAATGCGGCGCATGGTCCGTGGCGAGCACATCCAGGCGGCTCTCGGCCAGAGCTTTGATGATCGCCTCGCGATCGGCAGCCGTCTTGATCGCCGGGTTGCACTTGATCAGGAAGCCCAGGCGCTCGTAATCCTCGTCCGAGAAATGCAGGAAGTGCACGCAGGTCTCGGCGGTGATCCGTTTGCCCTCGATCGGGCCCGGTTGGAACAGGGCCAACTCGTCGGCGGTGGAAATATGCAAGACGTGGAGC
>NZ_DATCRY010000264.1:0-7153 GCF_036568765.1 Dyella sp.
GAGCCAGTACGTCACGCCGTGCTCGACACTCCGCAGCAACCCAAGCCGGGGCTGCGCCATTTCCTGCGTGCTGCACTTGTTGTCGATACCGAAGGGCGCCTGCATGCGAGCGTCGGCTCGCAGCAGCAGCCGTTCCGCATCCATCCTTTCGCCCAGGCCGACGGCTGGGTGGTGCTGCCCGAGCAGGCGGGCGAGCTTCCCGTTGGCAGCGTGGTCGAAGTCGCAAGCCTTTAGCCAAAGGATCGTCGCATGAAGTTGCAGATCGAAGACCAGAGCTTGCGCGTGCGTATCGGCGAGCAGGAGCTTACTGCGCTACTGGCGGGGCAAGACCTGGAGATGCGCACGGAGTTTGCCGGCGCCTTCGCTATGCGCTGCAGGCTGTCGTTAGGGGAGACGGCAAGCCTTTCCGGCAGCGCCCAGGCATGGCATATCGTGCTCCCGCGCCCGGCGGCCGAGGCGCACGTGGAACGCTTGCCCACGCGTGAAGGCCTGCATTTCCAGCTCGGTGGAGCATTGGAACTGCTTTTCGATGTCGACGTACGCGACAGCGTCCGGCAGCGCAAACCGCGCTGATCGATAAGCGCACCATCGCGCCCAACCGTCTCGACCGCCGTTTCGGCGAAAGGCGGAACCCAGTGCCTCAACCCTGGCCGCTTGCTTCGGCGTGTAGAGCCCCCGATTCCGACAATGGGCCTACCTTTTGCGGGATCGAGAGGCGATCGCGCGAAACAACAAAGCCCACAGACAAAAGAAACGAGGCAGCTACCGCGACCTGGCGGCCGGGAACTGCCTCGCCTGCGCATAGCGGTAGCGGGGATGCCGGATCGGTCCGTGGGTGGTCGGACGCTCGCTACCGGTCGAGAATGCGCCAAAACGCAAAAGGCAAACCGTGCCAGCGGAGAGGAGGAAGGAACCCCACTGGCACGGCCGCCGTCCTGCAAACCCGAGGCCTCTTTCCGCAGACAAGAGGGCAAAGGGGAGGGGGAGATATGCGCCCTGCCCGTGGAAAGCTGGCCTTGGTTGCTGGTTGGATACCGATGGCGGCGCGAACGGTTCAAAATGTCAGGCGATTGAACCGGAACCCCACCCCGGGGTATGCACCGGCAATCAGGGCGTGCAGCCCGCGGAGCCACGCATGCGACAACGGCAAGACGAGAAAACCAGGCACGGCGAGGACATCCAGGCGGAGGTCGCCCTGCTGATGCGCGTGGCCGCCGAAGAAATGGACGCGTTCGAGGCGCTCTATCGCCTTTACTCCCCCCGCTTGCAGCGTTTCATCCGCGGTATGACCAAGCAGCTGAACCTGGTCGAGGAAATCATCGACGACACCATGATGGTGGTGTGGCGTAAAGCCTATACGTTCAACCACACCGCCAAAGTATCGACCTGGATTTTTGCCATCGCTTATCGGCAATCGCTCAAATCCCTGCGTGGCATCGATGAGGCGGTGGAGTTCGACCAGGACGAGCATGGCGGCAGCACGACGGCCGGACCGGATGACGAATTGCAGCAGCAGGAGCTGCGCCGGCATCTGGACGATGCGATGAAGCTGCTTTCGGCGGAGCAGCGCGCAGTGATCGAGCTGACGTACTACTTCGGTTATGGCTGCCGTGAAATTGCCGACATCGTCGATTGTCCGGTCGATACAGTGAAAACACGCATGTTTTACGCGCGGCGCAAGCTCAAGGCTGCGCTGGCGTCGCGCCGGGAGGCGATATGAGCGGGCGGGTGGTGAAATTCGAGGGCTCGGTACATGCCGAGGCAGACCGGTTGCTGCCCTGGTGGGTCAACGGCACGCTGGAAGGCGAAGAACGCGAGCAGGTAGCGCAACATTTGGCCGAGTGCGCACAGTGCCAGCATGAGGTCGACTGGCTGCGCATGTTGCAGCACGAAGTAGCCGGTGAACAGGCGGCGGCGCCCGCCGACGCGGCGCATGCGATGCGAAGGTTGCGGCGCCGGATGCGCCAGGGCGGCGAAAGGCCGTCCGTCATTGTTCCGGCCAAAGTGCCTCGCCGTGGCTGGGGCCGGAGAGATCGCTGGCTGGCCTGGATTGTCGGCGCGCAAGCCGTGTTGGTTGTCGCGTTGGGCGTGTTGGTTGTGCATGGGCATCCGCCTGCAGCAGAGTACCGAACCCTCAGTTCGTCAGAATCGCATGGCGCACTGCTGGTCGTGACATTCGATCCCGGTATCAGTGAAGCGCGAATGCGCGATCTGGTGCGATCCAACGATGCACGTATCGTCGGGGGGCCGACCGAAGCGGGCGCTTACCTTTTGAATGTCTCGCCGGATCGGGCCAATCGCGTACGCGACAGCCTGCGTGCGTCGCACGAAGTGACCCTGGCCGAACGCATGGATGTGGGCGGAGAGCATTAATCATGCCGCGAGCATGCCTGTTCGCGTTGCTGAGCCTGTTCCTGGCTACCGCTGGCTGGGCTTTGCCACGGCCACCGCAGGCAAAGTCCGAGCCATCGGCCCAACCTGCGCAAGTACTGGTCATGCTGCGCGCCCCAGCGCCGCATTTCCAGCCAGCCGGCGCGTATGGCGGCGCCGGTTATCGCGGTGCGCCTGGTGAAGCGGGGCGGCGTCGCGTCGCTCAGCAATTGGCAAGAGAACATGGCCTGGTGTTGATCGATGACTGGCCGATGCCTTCGCTCGGTGTCGATTGCTTCGTGATGCGCGCAGCGGGCGGGGTATCCACTGCCCAGCTTGCAGCGGATCTGGCCAAGGACGCTCGCGTCGAATCGGCGCAACCCATGCAGATGTTTCATGCCCTGGGCCGGGCCGGCCACGGCGATCCGTTGTATACGCTGCAGCTGGCGGCGGCGCGCTGGCATCTGGCCGAGCTGCATGAAGTCGCTACCGGCAAAGGTGTCGTCATCGCAGTGATCGACAGCGGTGTGGATGCCGTACATCCGGAGTTGCGCGGTCAAGTCACGATGACTCGCAATTTTGTCGACGGTGACCGCTATCGTGCCGAGATGCACGGCACCGCGGTTGCCGGCATCGTTGCCGCGAATGGCCTGGGTATTGCCGGTATTGCACCGGAGGCGCGCGTATTGGCGCTACGCGCCTGCTGGGAACGGCAAGATGCCGCTACTGAGTGCAACAGTTTTACGCTTGCCAAGGCGCTGCAGTTCGCTTTGGAGCAACACGTGGATGTGCTCAACCTGAGCCTCGCCGGTCCGCGCGACCAACTTCTGGAACGCTTGCTCGGTGTGGCGATGGCGCATCGTATGGCGGTGGTCGGTGCCGTCGATCCGAGCGACGCGGCTAACGGTTTTCCAGCGGCCTGCCCAGGTGTGATCGCAGTCGTCGGCGATCGGACAGGGCTGGTGCCGCATGGGGCTCTGGTTGCACCGGAGCGCGATATTCCCGCCCCTGTGCCGGGAGGGGGCTTCGAGCTGGTTAACGGAACTTCGTTCGCGACCGCGCAGGTCAGCGGCCTGGTCGCATTGATGCTCGAAACCTCGCCGCGGCTGGATGACACCCGCTTGCAAACCGCCATGATGCCGCAAACTGCGGTAGGCTTGTCAGTACAGCGGCCTGCGATGATCGACGCATGCATGGCAGTGGCGCGCACCAGTGGACGTTGCGCCTGCGACTGCGATGCGGCGAGCCTGACATCATCGGTACCGCGCTGATGAGAGCCTTGAATCCGTGGTGCGAAAAGCCGTTGCGCTCGCCGTCTTGTTGTGCGCTACCCAGGCGCACGCGCAATTCGCTTCGTCGATTGCTTTGCTGTCGGACTACCGTTATCGCGGCGTTTCATTGAGCGACGGCCAGGCGGCTGCGCAGCTTTCGTTGTCTTATGATGCTCCATCGAGCGGTGGTTACGCTGGCGCGATGGCATCGAATGTACGTCTGTCGCGCGAAGACGCCGTGCAGGGAATGGTTTATGCGGGTATCGCGCGGCGGTTCGCACACGATTGGAGCTGGGATGTGGGTGTGGAATACACCCAATATACTGGCCATTACAGTTATCGCTATGCCGAAGTGTATGCGGGCGTAACTTATCGTCACATCGGTGCGCGCCTTTACTACGCGAACGATTATTTCGGTCTGGGGCGTCCCGCGCTTTATGCTGAACTGAATGCCAGTCAGAACCTCGGCGAGCGTTGGTATATCTTCGGGCACGCTGGCGTGCTTCAAAGCAACGGTGCGTATGAGGACAGGCGGCGCAACGATTATCGGGCCGGCTTCGGGCTTACCTTGGCCAGCTTTGATTTCCAACTGGGCTGGACGACATTTCGTGGGTCGGAGTATACCGGCTACCCAGTGGCGGCGGGCGCAGGGCGTAGCGCGTTAGTGGCTAGCGTTCGCTATAGCTGGTAACGCCGGCGGGCGAATTGAGATGCGCTGCTGTATGCGCCCCTCTCCCCTGGCGTCGCCATGGGAGAGGGTTAGGTAAAGTCCATCGCCGCCGTTGGGGTGAATCTCTATCGAGATAGCGGCACCTTCCCGAGAAACGCCAACACCGCCTTCCAATTATCCGCCGCACCCTTCGGATCCTTCGTTTCTATCAGTGTCGAAGAGCCATGCACGCCACCCGAGCGTGGCACATACTGTTCTTTGAGTTTCGATGGCGAGGCAGCAACGATCGATCGCGCCGCTTCGATCTCCTCACTGCTGTCCGACGAAGTGACATAGACCGGTGCGCTGACATGCGACGCAGCGTTACGCACCAGCGATTTATTGTCGAAATATTCGCCTGGCGAAAACGCCAGTACCGCTTTGACATCGGGATGCTCGGCCGCAACGATGAAAATCAACGAGGATGAATAGCTGCTGCCCCATAGCATCAATGGCAGGTGCTTTTGCGCGCCCCAGGTGACAGCGGCATCCAGATCCTTTTTTGCTTCCAGATAATCCGCTTTGCGGCCAAGTCCCATGGCTGTTTCATTCGGTCCGAACAAATCGCCACCTGAGCGTTGGTCGATGGCCAGTGCGCTGTAGCCGGCTTCCACCAGGCGCGGCGCGATCTGGGCGTATTCATCTTTGCTCGAGCCGGCTTGATGGAACAACAGGATCAACGCTTTGGGCGTCGTGGCGTGATAGTACCTTGCATGGATGGTGACACCGTCGCTCGCCTTGAGAGTCACTGCGGCGACATCTGCCGCGTGAGCGATGAGTGAAGGCAAGAAAGCTAACATGACAAGCAAGCTGGACAGTAGGGGGCGTGGCATAGGGAGCTCCTCGGGGCAATGTGCCGCACTATCGATCCAATCGCCGCCAGGCGCCATGCGTGACACCATGTTTTTTTATCGATCCAATTCGAAAATCAAATGTAAGTCTTTTAAGACATGTCATTAGGATTTTATCGCATTCGTTTTTTATTCACTTTGTTTCTATTGCTTCCTATTTTCTTTCATGCATTAATCGACCGGCGCTCCATACCGGTGGAGCTTCCATAAAAATCGACGGCTTCTACAGCGCCGATGAACCAGGGGAATACAGAGTGACAGCGCGGCACGTAAGTGCCGGGATGTTCGTGAGCGCGGTTTTTGTGCCGCCGTCGAACAAGGAGGCTAGGCTCATGGTGTACCTGGAATCGGTGGTGATTTCAGCGATCGAAAATGGGGGTTGGCTACGTTGCGAGCCATCGCGTAGATGCTGCCAGGAGCCGCCTGACTAAGCGCGGCTAACTATCGTTCCCTAAACGTTTGCCTGTTGTACGCGTGCGCACTCGCTGCGCGCCGTCGGCCGATGTCGCGTCAGCATTGAGCGATTAGACATCGCGCCGAGGGCGTGTCTGCATTGCGCCGTCACGCACTGACGGACGTATTGAGCCAATTGAAAAACGCACGTGCCAATGCATGTGCGCAGGGTTTTTTGCGGCCATTTTCAGCCGCGTTCGAGACTTCAGATGTTGTCGTTACCGCCCACGTCAGGAGAAACAGACTGTGAATCGCATCTACCGGCTCGTGTGGAACCGCGCATTGCGCGCATGGCAAGTAGCATCCGAACTGACGGCACAGCGACAGGCCATAACCGCGGGAGGTAGAGAAGCCAATATCTCCGCATGGTCGCGACGACCGCTGGTGCTCGCACTGGCGCTGGCCATGCCATGGCTGAGTTCGGCAGTACAGGCTGCCTGCACACCGGCCAATCCGACGGCTGGTGCCACGGTGACATGCTCTGGAGCGGCCAATCCTCTGGCACCGAGTTATTCGGCCAACGCCAATAACCTGACAGTCAATGCGAATGCGGGCAGTAGTATCGGCGTACTCCTGGGGCTTGGCGGTACCGCGCTGACGCTTTCAGGCAACAACGCCACGCTTAACAACTCTGGCACGATCGATCCCAGCCTCCTCGGGCTTCTCAGCTTGCTTTCCTCAGGCACGCTGGTGGGCAACAGCAATGCCAGCACGCTAACCGTCAACAATACGGCGACCGGCGTCATGAACGGCACGTCCGGGTTGCTCGGCCTGAACCTGAGCGGTCTGACGGGCATGGCATTGACCGCGCAGAACGGCACGGGCGGTGTCAGCAATATTCGTAATGACGGCTCCATAGGCGGCAACGCCTTGTTGGGCGTCAGCCTGGTGCCCTCAGATATTCCTGTCGTGGCCGCGTATGGGGGAGCGCAGGTGAACTTCGTGAACACCGGCACCATCAACGGTCGTGTCGCTTTCGAAGCTTCCAAAACACCAGGGGTGGGCAATACCTTTGCCAATGCCGGCACGATCAATGGCAGCGTGTCGATGGGTATCGGCAGCACCAATACGTTCACAGTCGTATCCGGTTCGGCGGTAAACCTGGCAGGCGGTCTTGGGTTGAGCCTCAATGTGATCGGTCTGGTGGGCGTAACGCTCGGCTTCGCACCGACGGGCGTGGTCGATGGTGGTGCGGGGGGCAACAATACATTGGTGTTGCAGAACGTATTGCCTTCCGCAGGGACCGGAACCGGCACGGGCGGTGCGCTAACTGCGGTATCGAGTGGCACATACATCAATTTCCAGCACCTGCTCGTCAATAGCGGTACCTGGAACTTGTCGGGGCCGCTTGTCAGCGGCGATGCGACGCTCAATGGCGGTCTGGTCAATTTCGACAACGGCAGTGTGTTCGGGTCGGGCGCGGTGAGCGCCAATGGCGGCGCCATCGCTGCCTCGAACGGCGGCCTGACGCTGGCCAACAATTTCACGCTCGGCACAGG
>NZ_DATCRY010000265.1:0-3453 GCF_036568765.1 Dyella sp.
CGCTGGAAGGTCTCATCGAGAAATACGGGATCCTTGGATTGATTGCTTCGCGCAATGCGCAAGCATGGGAAGTCGTTGGCGGCGGTATTCGTTTCGTCCCGGAATTGAGCGCGGCGGCGAAGAAGCAGTTGCAGGGCGAACTCGACGCCGTCTACGGCGCCTTGCTGAAAAACGCCCAGGCGGGCGATGCGCTCTCCGGCGCGGTCGCCGTGCAAGTGGCCATGGGCAAGGCTGCGCTGAACTGATCTGCGGAAAACCGGATAGCTTGTGGAAGCGATTTCAGCCGCGACGGCTGGTTACATTCCGGCCGATCGCGGCTGAAGCCGTTCCGACGGAGTCGGGTGTGCTTGACTACAAATAAAAATCCCGACGCCGGGGTGGGCGTCGGGCAAGGCGTCGTCATTGAGGACGCTCGAGGAGACCATGAAGATGGTTTGGCATGACACAGCTCTCACACCGCCGGGATGAGGGGTTTCAAGCCAGGGGTGCGGCTTTCCACGGCACCACGAGCGGTGTCATTCCGAAAGCTTGGACACGGGGCCTTCCGGCAAGGTTCCCCAAAAATGCAAAAAAAGCCCCGCGAGGCGGGGCAGGAACTCAAGCGGGGGCTTGGGGGACAGAATTAACGGCGATCTAACTCAAAAACGATGCGGGGAAGATCAAAGGCTGCCAATCCGGATCGGGTTCCTCGTTGCCGGCCGGCACGCCTCCTTGCGCACCGGCCGCCTTGGCATTCACGGTCGTCCATGCGGCCGTCCCTGGCGAAAATAAAAATCTCAGGTACATCGCATGCCTCCCATAAGGTCAGTGCAGGGCCAGGATCACCAGGCCGAACACCAGGGCACCCATGGCAAGCAGGGTGCGTAGCGGCTCGAACGCATGCAGTTCGGCATTGGGATCGATGTCGGTAGGGCGCTTGTCCATGACGGGCTTTCGGCGATGGCTGTCTTGGGGTCTATGAAAGCGTCCGGCGAGGCCTGCGCCGGGCCGCAACCGGGGCGATCGGACGGCAGGTTCTGGCAAAACGCTGACAGAGCTCATTCGTAGCTTGCGCTTGGGGGCGGCTCATAGCACCCTGGCCGCCGTCAAACCGTGAGGAATTGCCACTCCATGGGCCGCAGTATTGCTATTGTCGAAGACGAACCCTTGATTCGCGCCAACTACGTCGAGGCCTTGCATCGCTTCGGCTACGACACGCGCGGCTACGGCTCGCGCCAGGAGGCTTCGACGGCGTTCGCGATGCGCCTGCCTGAGCTGGTGATCATCGATATCGGCCTGGGCGACGAGCCCGAAGGCGGCTTCGACCTGTGCCGCGAGCTGCGCGCCAAGTCGGCCACCTTGCCGATCATCTTTCTTACCGCGCGCGATTCGGATTTCGATGTGATCTCCGGTCTGCGCCTGGGGGCCGACGATTACCTGAGCAAGGACACCAGCCTGCATCAGCTGGCTGCGCGCATCGCGGCGCTGTTTCGCCGGATCGAATCGCTCAAGGCGCCGGCATCCAGCGAGACGGTGATCGAGCACGGTCCTCTCAAGCTGGAATCGGAGCGCATGCGCGTTACCTGGGACGATGCCGAAATTCCGCTGACCGTCACCGAGTTCTGGATGGTGCACACCCTGGTGCGTTTCCCCGGCCACGTGAAGAATCGCGACCAGTTAATGCGCGAAGCCGAGCTGGTCGTGGACGATGCCACTATCACCTCTCACATCAAGCGCATCCGCAAGAAATTCAATGCGGTGGCGCCGGAGTTCGATGCGATCGAGACCGTGCACGGCGTGGGTTATCGGTGGCGTCCGTGAGAGTGTGGCTTGGCGCATGGGCGCTGATCCTGACGACCGCGGGCATGGCGGCGCATGGCACGGATCGCCCGACGCCGGACGAGCGGATGGTCATTGTGTACGGCAAAGCCGACGGAGCCGCGTCGGGCTGGGCGATCAACACGATTCGCCCGGCCGGCTGGACATCCGATTGCTGCCAGTATGCGCGCGCCATCGGCGTCAATCTGGTGATGTACCGTGGCGATTGGACTGGCGAACCGGATCGGGTCATCGTGCTTAACGTGTGGCCGCGCAAGCTGCCCACGCTGGAGGCGGAGTGGCAGGACGATCGCAAGCACTACTTGCAGGTCGATCCGGCGGGTAAGTTCGAAGCGTTTAGCGTCATGCCCGACCCCAAAAAGGGCATGACATGCAGCGGTGGCATCTATCACGGCACCGATCGTGTGGACGACGTTGTGGTCTTTTGCGATCCCGGGAAAGCGACGGGTATCCATCTGAGCTGGTCGATGACCCTGGCATCTACCGGTGCGGACCGTGCGCAGGTGCTCGATCAATTCCGGCAGGTGGTCGAGCAGTCTTTCTATATGAAGTACGTCGGCGGTCCTGAGCAAACGGGCAAGGCGAAGCGTTGAGCACTTCACCTGCCTGTCACGTCTACGCATGACCTTACGTCAGAAACTGCTCCTGGTCGCTCTGTGTACGCTGGCCTTGCCGGTGGCCGGGTGGCTATATGTGCGCCAGATGGAAGAACTGCTGCGCGATGGCCAGGCCCAGGCGTTGATCGCCTCCGGCGGCGCGGTCGCGCGTAGCCTGGTGGTAGGCGGCGGTCTCCCGGCCGGCACCGATATGCCTTGGTACGTGCAACGTGCGCAAACACCGATCACGGTGGATGGCTACGGTGACGACTGGGCGCCGATGACACCGTGGAGTCAGCCGGTCGGAACCCGCGGCAAGTTGTTGTTGGCGACCGACGACACCGGTGTATATCTGTATCTGGATGTGCGCAGCGCGCGCCGCACGCGTGGCGATAGCGGCGATCGCAATGTGCTGGCCGCCGATCATGTGACCCTGGTGCTGGGCCGCGATGGTGGGCAGCGTCGTTATGCGATCGCCAGCTCCGCTCCCGGCCCGGTAACGGCGACCTCGCTCGACCCGGCAGCCGGAGGCTTGCCCGATCAGCTCTCCGCACAATGGCAGGAAGACGGCAGCGGTTATCGCATCGAGCTGCGTTTGCCGCGAGTGGACCGTCTGGGTGTAGGTATCTTCGATGCCGCCGGTGGCGGCTCCGATGCCAATGCCGCCGACATCCGGCCGCTGTTGAACTATTCCAGCCAGCTGTCCGGCGAGTTGTCGCAGCTGCTGCCGCGTGGCGTGCGTGCCCGCGTACTGGCCCCGCAGGGCTGGCTGCTTGCGCAGAGCGGCCACTTGGGCAGCGCGGCCAGCGTGGGCGAACAGCCCGGCTGGTTCGCGTCGCTTATTTACCGCTTGCTGCTGGCCAATCGTCTCGACGATGCGACCCTATGGGCCGAAGACGCACCGCGTCTGGATTTGCACGAAGTGCAATCAGCGGCCAAGGGCGAGCCGGCCAGCGTATGGCGCCAGGGTGAGGCGCGCGGCAGCGTAGTGTTGGCCGCAGCCGTGCCGGTGCTGCGCAATGGGCATGTCGACGGTGTG
>NZ_DATCRY010000266.1:0-6903 GCF_036568765.1 Dyella sp.
CAGATTCATCGACGGCGCCGCGCGACTGATCGCGGCGAAGCCGATGTTGACCACCAGCAACGACGTCATGGCCGGCAAGGCGACCCGCACCGCGCCGGAGAAGAACTGCGTGCCGAATCCGGCGATCGCATGCAACCCGTCCGGACCGATCGTCGCCGTGCCCGGAGGAAGCGTGCGGAAGCTATCGGCCAACAGGCTGATCAGATGCAGATGACCGTCCATCGCCAGGAACAGCAACGTCACCAGCATGCCGTAGAACTGTCCCAGCACAGCGGAGCTGCCGCCGGCCAACGGATCGATCGCTTCGGCAAAGCCAAGGTTCATGCTCTGCGAAATCAGCTGCGCGCCGAAAGACACCGCCTGGAATGCCAGTTGCAGGACGAAACCGATCGCCGCGCCGATCAGCAACTGCGCGATCATGCTACCCACGCCTTCGCCGGAGAGCAGATCGATCTGCGTCGGCGCCAATGGCGCCAGCGCCGCAGTAAGTACCAGCGCCACAACCAGACGCACCTGCATCGGGATCATCGTGGTACTGAAGATCGGCGCAATCAGGCACATGCCGCTGACCCGCCCGAAGGCCCATAGCAACCCGCCCAGCCAGGCTTGCAACTGGACAAGCTGCAGCGTGATCACTTCACCGCCCCGGGCAGGCCCTCGATCACATGGCGGGTGAACTGCACCAGCGTGCGCAGCATCCAGGGCCCGGTAATCACGCCGACGCATGCCATCGCGATCAGCTTGGGAATGAAGCTCAAGGTCATTTCATTGATCTGCGTAGCTGCCTGGATCACGCCGATGAGTAAGCCCACCGCCAGCGCGGTCAGTAGCAGCGGCGCGGCGATCAACATGGCGACGTAGAGCGCGTGCTGGCCGAATTCGATGATCGACTCGGGGGTCATGGGCGTGGCTCTCCGTGGGGCCTACGGTTTCGTGGAGAAGGGGCGAGGGGTGAGTAGCGAGGGCGCAAGCCCGAACGGATGCCGCGAACCGGAGTGCCGGCCAGTTGTCGCAAAATGGATGCCTGCCCCAGGTATCCGGTCTTTGCGCCCTCGCTACTCACCCCTCGCCCCTTCTCCACGCCTGCGTACCCGATCGCTTCGCACCGCAACGTCATGTGTAAAAGCTCCCCGCCAACGTCCCCATCAACAGCGACCAGCCATCGACCAGCACGAACAGCATGATCTTGAACGGCAACGAGATCGTCACCGGCGAGACCATCATCATGCCCATCGACATCAGTACGCTGGCAACGACCAGGTCGATGATCAGGAACGGGATGAAGAGCAGAAAGCCCATCTGGAACGCGGTCTTCAGCTCGCTGGTAACGAACGCCGGCATCGCTACACGCAACGGCACTTCGTCCTTGCTCGCATAAGGTTTCTCACCCGCCAGCTTGGTGAAGAGCTGCAGATCGGCATCGCGCGTCTGGTCCAGCATGAAGCGCTTGAACGGCGAAGTCGTCGCATCCAATGCCTGCTCGGCAGCCATCTGACCATCCATGTAAGGCTTGATGCCGTCCTGGTAGGCACGGTTGAGCACTGGCGACATCACAAACAACGTCAGGAAGAGCGACAGGCCGATAATCACCTGGTTGGGTGGCGTCGACTGCGTACCGAGCGCCTGGCGCAAGAACCCCAGCACGATCACGATACGCGTGAACGATGTCATCATCAGCAGGACCGCCGGCAGCAGCGTCAGCACCGTCAACAGCGCAAGGACCTGCAGCGATAACGTCCAATTCTGCGCACCGCCGGCGTTCTGCACGGTCAACACGGGGATGCCTGGCGCCTGCTGCGCAAATGCCGCCAGCGGCAACAACAGCATGGCCAGCGCCGACAGCCATTTTAAGATCTTCATGGCTTGCGCTTCCAACGATTGAGCAGCTCGGCAAACCCCGGCCCCGGTGCCGCGATCGCGGTCGCGGCCGGCGGCGTGAGATCGCCGTCGTAGACGTGCAGGGTACGCATGCCGCCTTGCCCCGCACCGACCAACAGGCGTTTGCCATCGGCCTCGATCAGCAACAAGCGGTCACGCGAACCGATCGCAAAGCTTTCCACGCAGCGAATGCGTCGACCGCCCGGTTGGGCACGGCCTTGCATGCGGCGAGTGAACCAGCCAGCGGCGAGAATGATCGCGACGATGGCGGCCAGACTGACCAGCACACGCAACAGTTCGCCGCCGACATCGACATCGGGGGCGCCGGCGACGGGCGCAACGGCGGCAAGAGCCATGAGCATGGGCAACGCCACCTCAGCGCAACTTGCGCACGCGTTCGGATGGGCTGATCACGTCGGTCAGGCGAATGCCGAACTTTTCGTTGATCACCACCACTTCGCCATGCGCCACCAGAGTGCCGTTGACGAACACATCCAGCGGCTCGCCGGCGGCGCGGTCCAGCTCCACCACCGAACCCTGGTTGAGCTGCAGCAGGTTACGGATGCTGATACGAGTGCGGCCCACCTCCATGGCCAGTGTCACCGGTACATCGAGAATCATGTCCAGGTTGACGTCGGCGTCGCCGCCGAAGCGAGGGATGCCGTCGAGTTCAGGGCCGGCCAGGTCAGGGGCGGCTGCGTCGGTCGAGTTCATGCGGGTGTAGTCTCCGTAAAATTGTCGCTGGCCAAGCGCGTGCTGCGCCGGGCCGCCGGGCCATGGAAGCGCACGGAACTGCGCCCGTTGGATTGGCCGTAGCGGCCGCGGAAAATCGGTACGTCTTCGGCGAACACTGTCGCCATATCGGGTAACTGCACCGGAATCACATCGCCCGGCCGCAGGCGCAGGAAGTCGCCGATGTTGATCTGCGTTTCCAGCAACAGCGAACTGAGCTCTACCTCGGCATCCATCACTTCTTCATGCAGGCACTCGACCCAGCGGTCGTCGCGCTCCATGCGGTCGCTCTGCACACCCGCATCGAGCAAGGTGCGAATCGGCTCGACCATCGAGTAAGGCATGGTCAGGTGAATTTCACCGCCGCCGCCGTCGAGCTCCACATGGAAACGCGACACCACCACGGTTTCCGTAGGGCTGACGATGGTGGCGAACTGCGGATTGATTTCCGAATTGACGAATTCGAACTGCAAGGGGAGCACCGGTGCCCAGGCCTCCACCATCGCGGTGAAGACCTCGTTCAACATGATCTGGATAACCCGGTTCTCCGTCGGAGTGAAATCGCGCCCCTCGATACGAGCGTGATAGCGACCGTCGCCACCGAAGAAATTATCGATGGTGGAAAAGACCAGGCGCGGTTCGATCACCACCAATCCCGTACCGCGCAGTGGCTTGATCTTGACCAGGTTCAAATTGCTCGGCACGGCCAGGCCATGCACGTATTCGTTGAACTTGAGCATGCGCACGCCGTTGACCGACACCTCGCAGGCCTTGCGAAGTACATTGAACACGCCGGTGCGGAAGAAGCGTGCGAAACGATCGTTGACCATTTCCAGCGTCGGCAACCGCCCGCGTACAATGCGGTCCTGCTGGGTAAAGTCATATTCGATGGCCGTGCCCGGCGGCGGCGGCTCGTCCTGGCCGGTTTCCACCGTGCCGCCGTCGACGCCGTTGAGCAGCGCATCGATTTCTTCCTGGGAAAGCAGATCGCTCATCGTTCGCGTTCCGTTACTGCATGACGAAACTGGTGAAGTACAACGCATCGATGCCCGGGCGACCCAGGCGATCGGTCAGGATCTTGCGTACCGCGTCCAATGCCTTGGCTTGCAGCTTCTGCTTGCCCTGTACGTCGGCAAGGTCGGCGCTGCTCTGGCTGCTGAACAACAGTACGAGTGCATTGCGAATGACCGGATCGGCACCCTTGGCTGCATCGATCGCCGCCTGGTCATGCGACATGAGGGTCACGCCGACTTGTAGGTAGCTCTGCTGTTCGTCGCTTTTGAAATTGACCACGAAAGCCGGATCCAGCGGCAAGTACAGTTCCGGGCCCTGCTTGGCGGGGGCCGCGGAGGCTTCGCCGCTGGGGGTGCCATGACCGCGCAGGGCGAACAACGCATAGCCGCAGACCGCGGAGATCAACAGCAGGGCAACGACAAGGATGACGATCAACCCGCGTTGACCGCCAGGTTTCGCGACGGGTTCGGCGACGGGGGCTTCGGCCTTGGCCATGAATAACCTCAAGTAGGAAATGGTACGACTACCGAGGTTTTAGCAAGCGGCGTGCCACGCTTGGAAATGGCTTGGTGATGCGGTTTTTCTTGGTGCCTGAGAGTTTCTTGACGCGTGCTGGCGATTTGGCGCGAGTGGATGTGTCGGAAACCCGGCACCCCAGTTCGACTATTTTTTTAGGGGCGACTTCAGGGAACCTCTAAAAACCTGTCAATGACTTGGACACAGCGAAAACGGATCCTATCGTTGTGGGAGCGACTTCAGTCGCGACAAGGACTTGCGATAAGGCACGATCGTCGCAACGGAAGTCGCTCCCAGAAGAGCCGGTTTTCAGAGGTTCCCTGAAGTCGCTCCTGCAAGATAGTTGGCCACAGGATTTACGGGGAACCTGGCTCTCACGCAAACGTATCGAGCAATCCCACGGCCAGGCGCTGAACCACAGGCGACACTTCGACATCGTTGCCCGCTGCATCGCCACCGCGCGCATGACCGCCCTTGCCGGACGACGATCCGCCGAACCCCTGTGCCTGCTGCTGCCCGACCTGCGCCTGCCCGAGCGAAAGCCCCTGCCCGGCCAGCATCGTGTCGAGCTGCCCCAAGGTCTGCTGCACCGCCGTCACCGCGGCAGGGTGCTGCGCAGCGAAGATCACATCGACACGGTTGTGTTCGACGCTGACCTTCACTTCCAGCTGACCCAGCTCCTCCGGGTTGAGCCGAATCTGGGCTTGCTTGATCTCCTGTCCCCCGAGCCAAGCCACTTGCTGGCCGAGCTCCTGAGCAAAACCGCTGCTATCGACCGGCGACTGCATCTGCAGCATATGCGGCTGCGCCGTCGGGGCACCGCTTTGCACTGCGTCGGACAAGCCCAGCATCGCCGTGATGTCGGTGTTTTTATGTACGGTCGCGGCCGGTAGTTCCGCCGTCGCAGCTTCACTCACGTTCGTCGGTTTGACCGTCGTCGTCGCCGCGGTCGCAGTCTTGCCGTCACCGCCTCCCTTGGTCTGGAGGTGATGCCAGGCATCGTCGCCGGTCTTGTCGACGGCCTTGTCATCGGCCGCGCCTGCCTTGCCAAGCCCGGCCAATTTCGGATTGATCGGCAACAGATTCGCCGGGATACCGGCCAGCTTGGCCTGCGACGCCGTCGCCCCCGGATCTTTGACCGCTTGCGCATCCGTAGCCGGCAACGCCTGCGACATGCTCAATGCAAGCGCCGACAACCCTGCCGGCGCAGCTGTGGATACGTCCGGCGTAGGCGCAGGCGCCTGCGTACCTTGTGCCGGCGGCACTGATTGACCGAGCAATTGCAGCATGCTGCTGGCCAGGCTGGTATCGCCGGCGTCGTTATTATCGTCTTTGTCGTCGTGCGCGTGCGTCGGCTTCTTGGCGTCGTCGGTGGTCGCCGTCTTGGCTGTCGAGGCTTCGCTGTCCTGCGCGGACGGCGCGTCGTCGTTCGATGCAGCCTGTTGCTGCTGACGTCGCGCGGCATCCAGCTGGCTGTCAAAACGGTCGTCCCCGTCGGCCGGTTGCGGCGATGGCGCGGCCATCGGAATGGGCGGTGGCGTAGCTACGACAGGCAAGGGAGCGCTGGCGGTCATGGTGTCATCGTTTTGGCGGAAGGGGGACATCGCCTGCTAGGCAGCAAGGAACGGGCCAGCTCAGCGCGGACGGCGGTACTGCATGCGCTCATCGATCTCCGATTGCTCGCGCCGCTCCTCGCTTTTGCGCTCCTGCTCGCGGTGATGGTCGATCACGCTGTCGAGGGCACGCTCCCGCGCATGCGCCTCGCGCCACTGGCCGCCGGCCTGCTCGAGCAGACGCTTCTGGCGCTCGACCTCAGTCAGCTGTTGGGTGATGGCTTGATCGATGCGTTCGACGAAACGCTGGCGATTGAGTAAAGCAGTGACGGTCAGATCGCCGCCCTGCAAGGCATATTCCTCGCGATAGCGCTGCAGCTCGGTCAATTGCTGTTCGGCCTTGACCAGCTTCTGTTGCTGGTCGGCCAGGCGCTGCAGGGCTTTTTCCTGGCGCTCCTTGGCCTGTTCGGCGGCAGGCTGCAAACGTGCGGCGCGGGATTTCATCATAAGCCGGCCTCCTGGGCGATCGCTTGCAGTGCCTCGACGGCGGAATTCAACGGCATCGGCTCATCCACTTCTTGTTGCAGGAAATCGCGCAGCCTTGGCCACATGGCAATGGCGCGATCGGTCTGCGGATCGGAACCCTTCTGGTACGCACCCACGGCGATCAGGTCGCGCTGCTGGCGATACGCCGAGTACACCTGGCGGAATTTCTGCGCCGCACGCATCTGCCCGCGCTCGACCACCGCCGGCATGACGCGGCTGATCGACGCTTCGATGTCGATGGCCGGATAGTGGCCGGCTTCGGCCAGGTCGCGCGAGAGCACGATATGGCCGTCGAGAATCGCACGCGCCGCATCGGCGATCGGGTCGTGACGGTAATCGTCGCCTTCGGTCAGCACGGTATAGAACGCGGTGATCGAACCGCGTCCTTCGGCATCG
The DNA here is from genome assembly GCF_036568765.1 of Dyella sp. Classification (GTDB taxonomy): domain Bacteria; phylum Pseudomonadota; class Gammaproteobacteria; order Xanthomonadales; family Rhodanobacteraceae; genus GSA-30. Next base: position 6,636 of record NZ_DATCRY010000266.1, read on the forward strand.
TTACCGGCGCGCTCGACCAGGGCCGGCATCATGGCGAATACCGACGGCGGGTAACCTTTAGTTGCGGGAGGTTCACCGATCGCCAAAGCGATTTCACGCTGCGCCTGGGCGTAGCGCGTCAGCGAATCCATCAACAGCAGCACGCGCTGGCCGCGGTCGCGAAACCACTCGGCGATCGCCGTGGCGTATTGGGCACCGCGCAAGCGCTTGAGGGGCGGCGCATCGGCTGGCGCGGCGACAATCACCGCACGGGCGCGCCCTTCTTCGC
>NZ_DATCRY010000267.1:0-18182 GCF_036568765.1 Dyella sp.
TCCAGGCCGAGCGTGGGTTCGTCCAGCACCAGCAGGCGGGCGTCGATGGCCATGACCAGCGCAAGGTGCAGCTGCACGATCATGCCCTTGGACATCTGCTTGACGCGCTGGTTGGGCGTGAGCTTGGTGCGCGCCAGGAACGCCTCGCACTTGGCCCGGTTGAAGCGCGGATGCACGTTGGCCACGAAATCGATGGCCTCGCTTACCCGGATCCAGCGGGGCAGCACCGCTACGTCGGCGATGAAGCACACCTGTTCCATCAGCTTGTCGCGCTGGCTGCGCGGGTCCAAACCCAGCACGTTCAGCTCGCCCTTGAAATCGGTCAGGCCAAGAATGGCCTTCAAGGCGGTGGTCTTGCCGGCGCCGTTCGGGCCGATCAGGCCCACGATGCGGCCGGACTCGATGCGAAAGCTGACGTCGTTCAGCGCAAGCGCATTCTTGTAGGCCTTGGTGAGGCCATGGGCCGTCACGACCGCGTTCATGATTGGCTCCCTTCCGGGCCGGCCGGGCTATCCGGCGCCTCGCGCAACAAAGTCTTCAGATCCAGCCCGAGGCGCTGCAGCCTGGCGAACAGCGCCGGCCATTCTTCCCGCAGGAAGCGCTCGCGCTCGGATTTGAGCAGTGCCTCCCTGGCCCCATCGATGACGAACATGCCCAAGCCCCTCCTTTTCTCAACCAGTTGATCATCGACCAGTTCCTGGTACGCCTTCGACACGGTCAGCGGATTGATTTGAAAATCCGCCGCCACCTGGCGCACTGACGGCAGCGGGTCGCCCTCGTTCAAGGCGCCGTCCAGAATCATCGCCACCACGCGTTCGCGCAGCTGGCGGTAGATCGGGACGCTGTCGTTCCAGGTGATGGACATACGGTTATTCCTTGGTGATACGGCCAAACTGGGTGCCAAACGAATAGTAGGGCATGGCCAGCTGTGTACCGAGCAAAGTCGCGCTCGCTTCGACGCCGTGGCCCAGGCTGGCGCCTATCCCGGCGACGGAGCCATCGCTCAGCAGGGCAGCGGCGCGGCGATCCTCGGCGCTCGGCACGACATAGATCGGGGCCAGGTCGTACACCTTGGCGCCGTTCAGCTCGGTAACCGGCACGGGGGTGACGTTGGAGTGGATGGCTGCCAGCCCTGCTGTCGTGAGCAGGAAGGAGGCGGTCAGGGCTAACAGGTTCTGCGCTTTCATGGCGGGTCTCCTTTAGTGACCTCGTTGACCAGTGTTGTAGTGAACTATAACACCATATCTTGGGCCGTCAAGCGGAATCTTTAGGTTTGGCAACATGACTGATGGCATATATGAGTGAGGAGGGAGGTCGCCTCCGCCGGAGGCGGGCTGCGAGGGCGGCGCTATGCGCCTGTGAGGGTAGGAAGTGCTGCATCTATGGTTTTTCTCCTCACGTCTCACAATGAGCGCCAGCGAATGGCCTCACAGCCGACCTCACCGCCATGCTTCAATGCACTTTCTCGATTCCGGAGCGTGTCGCATGGATCTGGGGCTGGAAGGGCGGCTGGTGGTGATCACTGGCGCCAGCAAGGGCATAGGGCTGGCTTGTGCCAGCGTGTTTGCCGCAGAGGGGGCCAGGGTGGTCGGCATATCGCGCGACAACCATCGCTTGCATGAAGCCCAGCGCCAGTTGGCCTCGCTGGGGCTATCGATGGCGGTGCAGGGAGCGGATTTGACGGACAGTGTGGCCGCGAAACTGGTGATGGAGTGCATCGAGAACGATCACGGACCGATCGACGTGCTAGTCAACTGTGCCGGCGCGGCTCGACGCCGGCCGGTCGACGAACTGGATGCCGAAGCCTTGCACGCGGCCATGCAAGCCAAGTACTTCACCTATATGCACGCGATCGAACCGGCTATCCGGCGTATGGCCGCACGTGGTCGAGGCAGCATTGTCAATATCATCGGACAAGGGGGACGCCAACCCAGTCCCGTGCATATCGGTGGCGGAGCGGCCAATGCGGCCCTGATGCTGGCGACGGTTGGCTATGCCACGGCTTATGCATCGCAGGGCGTGCGGGTCAATGCCATCAATCCTGGTATTACCCGCACCGAGCGGATGCAGGAGGGCTTGGCTGCTTCCGCACGGGCCACCGGGCGGACGCAGGAAGTCCTGCTGCGGGAGCAAACGGCGGAAATCCCCCTCGGACGGGTGGCCGAGCCAGAAGAGATCGCGCGCGTCGCCGTCTTCCTGGCGTCGCCTATGGCCAGCTATGTCACCGGAGTCATCGTTCCCATGGATGGCGGAAAAGCCGGCGTCGTTTAGCTGCGGCCGATATGAAATGAGTTTGTCAACAAATTGAAATGTAAAGAAAAATTCATAAAAATTCGACTCAAGTCGCCGTGTGTACTGCCGACCCCGGGGGATGACTCCGTCCCCCTCGAGGTCATCCTCCATGCCGTCGCGGCTTCGCTTTACCCTTCGTACTTCCTCACTTTCCCTGCGTGCGCTCTTGCTGATCAGGTTGGCCGGCGCTCTGGTCATGCTGGCATTGATCTGCGTGCTCGGCGCGGTGCTGTTGGCACGCGCGGACCGGCGCATCCAGTCGGTCGTCGGCGATACGTTGTCGCCCGTTTCGGATGTCGGACGCATCCAGAGCGATTACAACGACAGTTTTCAGTCCATCGCGCATGCCGTCATGACTCGGCTGCCGTCGTCGGTCGACGATGCCAAGACGGCTTTGAAGAGCAATCGCGTCGATATCGAACGCCATTGGAAGCCGCTGGCGGCCAGCGGCCTGGGTGTGCAAGAAAAGCAATTGCTCGCCACCGCTGCCGAACACCGCAAGGCCGCCGAGCAATCCATGGACGAAACGCTGACCATGCTCGATGCCGAACAATACGACATCGCTCAGGTAAAACTGTCGTCCGAACTGCAGCCGGCGCTACTTCCGTTGCAGACCGATTTCACCAATCTGTTCGAAAAGGCGCTCGCTGCCGGTAGCGAGCAGGCCGCCGCGCAGCACCAGAATAATCGGCACGGCCTGATCTTGCTGCAGATTGCTTTTGTCATAGCCTTGGCGCTGGCCTGTGTGATCGACGGCGGTATCATCCGTTCGCTCGGCAAGCGCCTGACATTGGCATCGGGCGTGGCCGAGCGCATTGCGCAAGGGCAATTGGGGCAGGGCGTCGCTGTCGGCCGCCAGGACGAAATCGGCATGGTGCTGAGGCACTTATCAACGATGGATCGCCAGTTGGCCAATGTCGTCGAGCAGGTGCGTGCTGCCGCAGCCGCCGTTCGGCACGATGCGCAGAACCTGGCAAGTGCAAGCGATTTGCTTAACCAGCGTACGCAATCGCAAGCCGCGCATCTGGAAGAGACCTCTGCATCGATGGAGCAGATGGCTGCAACCGTAGCCGAGTCGGCAGGTCATGCCACGCAGGCCGATCGCGTCGCGCGCCAGTCGAAGGCGCAGGCTGCGCATGGCGAGAGCGTCATGAATCATGCCGTCGCATCGATGAGCGCCATCCACGAAAACAGTCGCCGCATTGCCGAGTTTGTCGGTCTGATCGATGAGGTCGCGTTCCAGACCAACTTGCTCGCGCTCAATGCCGCTGTGGAAGCCGCGCGTGCTGGCGAGCACGGCCGTGGTTTCGCGGTCGTTGCCACCGAAGTGCGCGCGCTTGCGCAACGCTGCGGTGTGGCCGCGCACGATATCCGCCGGACCATGGATGCCAGCGACCAGGCGATAGCCGATGCCGGTCATCTGGTGGGACAGTCGGGCCGGGCGTTGATCGAGCTTGCCGATAGCGCACAACAAGTGGCCGAGAAGGTTGCCGCCATCGCCCTGGCCGGCCGAGAGCAAAGTGCGGGCATCGAGCAGGTCAATCGTGCCGTGGCCGACATGGATGAAATGACGCAGCAGAACGCAGTCATGGTGCAGCGTGTGGCGGTGACGAGTCAGGCGATGCGTGGCAACGCCGATGCTTTGCTGGCGCAGGTCGATTTCTTCCGCATTGCCACCATGACACGCGACGACGGTGAAGCCGCGCCGCACAAACCTGCGATGGCAGTCTAAGATTTACGGAGTTACACCAATAGTTGTAGGGGCTTACCTACGTCACCGCGCGCTTTGTGCCGATAGTCACACTCTCTTCACCTGGCTCACACTTGCTTGGACAGGGGACAGTGATCGAGGGCTCCTCCGACATGTGCGGAGGGCTCTCCTTGAGCAAACAGGGATCGGCATGATCGTCTATTCGCTTTCGCAATCGGCAAACGGTTTCTGGAACGTACGGCGTGGCGGCTTTTCGCTTTTCAGCGATCTGCATCTGGGGCCTGCCATCAAGCTGGCCCGCGAACTGGCCCGCGATGAACACCATCGCTCAGGACGCTCGGCATGTGTGGAAATGCCCGGTCCGGCATCGACCATCCGGCTGGCTCATTACGCGCGTGCGCCACGCTTCGAAGATGCGGATGCGGCCGTGGCAGCCTGAGGGCGCCACGGCCGCTTAGCGAGACTTGTCTAACGCGGTTCATCTGGGCACAGTGCGACGGTTTCTTCAAACGGAAGCCGCCCATGCGCCTGAAGTCCCGCTTGACCGCCGCTGCCCTGCTGGCGATGACGCTGTTGCCTCTGCATGCGACCACTGTGCTGGTCCACGCGCATATCCACACAATGGATCCGGACCGGCCCGAGGCGACGGGGCTGGCCTGGGACGACAGCGGCAAATTGGTCGGCGTCGGCAGCGATACCGAGCTGAAGCAACAGTTCCCGGATGCACGCCAGATCGACGCCAAAGGTGCCACCGTGATCCCTGGCCTGATCGATGCGCATGGGCACATGCTCGGCCTGGGGATGCTGAGCGGTCAGGTCGATCTGGCGGGCAGTACGTCCAAGGAAGATGTCATCGCGCGCTTGAAAGCGGGCGCGGCAAAATTGCCCAAAGGTGCGTGGCTGATCGGTCATGGTTGGGATCAGAATCGCTGGCCAGGCAAGCAATTCCCCACCGCTGCCGATCTGGACCGCGCTTTCCCGGATCGCCCGGTTTTCCTCGAGCGTATCGATGGTCATGCCACCTGGGTCAATACCGTGGCATTGAAGCGCGCGACCCAATCGCTCGATGGCGACTGGCAGCCGGAGGGTGGGCGCATCATGCGTGTCGGCAAGAAAGCCAGCGGCGTATTGATCGACGGTGCGCAAGCACTCGTGCGCAATGCGATACCGCCGTTGACGCCGGAGCAGACGCGTGAGGCCTACAAACATGCATTCGCCGAAGCAGTGTCGGTCGGTTTGACCGGTGTGCACGATCCGGGCGTGAGCCTGGACGATTTCAAAGTATTGCAGCAGATGGCCGGCGCTAGTGAAATTCCGCTGCGCCTGTATGAAATGGCTGATGGCAATCACGCTGCGCTGGAATGGCTATGCCAGCAGGGTGGCGCATGGAAGGACTCCAGCGGTCACCTGCGCATGCGCACGGTCAAGCTGTACATGGACGGTGCGCTTGGCAGCCGCGGTGCCGCCTTGCTTGAAGACTATAACGATGACCATGGCAACCGCGGCATCTTCGTCACCCAGCCCGACGAGTACAAGGCAGCGGTAGAGAAGGCGATGCGTTGCAAGGTGCAGGTCGCCACGCACGCTATCGGCGATCGTGGCAATCGCATGGTGCTCGATACCTATCAGAGTGTGCTCGGACACTATGCCGATAGCGATCATCGTTGGCGCGTCGAGCACGCGCAGATTGTGGCTTTGAGTGACATTCCGCGTTTTGCGCAATTGCACTTGATTGCCTCGATGCAGCCGACGCATGCGACCTCCGACATGCCGTGGGTCGAGCAGCGCCTGGGGTACAAGCGCCTGGAGGGCGCTTACGCCTGGCAGCGGTTTATCCATATCGGCGTGCCATTGGCGTTCGGTTCGGATTTCCCGGTGGAACAGGTCAATCCGATGTTGGGCATCTATGCAGCGGTGACGCGACAGAATCTGGCAGGCCAACCGCCGGGGGGCTGGTTCCCGGATCAGCGCGTCAGCCGCATACAAGCTCTGGCCGGTTTCACCCGTGGCGCAGCCTATGCGGCGTTCATGGAAGGCGAGGTCGGTACGCTCAAGCCCGGTTACCGCGCCGACTTCGTGCTGCTCGATGCCGACATCATGGCTGTCGAACCGAGGCGTATTGCGGATATCAAACCGCTGAGCACCTGGGTCGATGGGAAGGCGGTCTATCAGAGGTAAGTGACGTCGGTGCCTTCGGCGCCGGTGAGGTCGCTCTCTGCGTTCGTTGTAAGGAACAAAGAAGGGGGAGCAACGGACTCCCCCTCTTTATAGACAATGCAACTGGCAACTTCATGCTGCCCTGCGCCCCATCGAACCGATGGTGGCATGTGCCGACTCCAGTGCCTTCGCCTTGTGCTCGTCGCCCATGGCAATTCCCTCGGCACGGACAAACTCGATATCCGTAATGCCGATAAAGCCGAGCACCGCACGCAGGTAGTTTTCCTGGAAATCCATCGCCGTCGCCGGGCCATTGCTGTACACACCGCCACGGCTGGAGGCGACGATCACGCGCTTACCCTTGGCCAGCCCCTCCGGGCCCTCGGCGGTATAGCGGAAGGTCTTGCCGGCGACCACGATGTGATCGATCCATGCCTTGAGCTGGCTGGGGACGCCGAAGTTATACATGGGGGCACCAATTACCACTGTATCGGCAGCCAGGAATTCTTCGAGCAAAGCCTGACCGAGGATGGCAGCAGGACTACTGGCATCGGCCACGGGCGACCAATGGCCTACCGGCTCGACCGCCAAGTCGCGGTAGCTCACAGCATAGCTGGGCTCGGTACGGGTCAACTCGGCTACGATGGCCTGGGTCAGGCCGCGGGAGACCGAATGGTTACCCAAGGCGCTGGCATCGATGTGCAGGAGTTTCATAATTTCAGTTCCTCAGATTCGAGCCGGCGAACCGGCGACGAGCTAAGGTAAATCCAGAACAATCCTGCGATAAGATGGGCGTTTTGGAACTTATCGTTCGTTTTTGAGAACAATATGACGATACTTGACGGTACTTTGCAGGACCTCAACGACCTGTACTTTTTTGCCGCCGTGGTGGAACACGGTGGCTTTTCCTCTGCGGGAAGGGCGCTTGGTATCCCCAAATCGCGCCTGAGCAAGCGCATCGCTCAATTGGAAGACCGTCTCGGCGTGCGTTTACTGCAGCGGACGACCCGCCGTTTTGTGGTCACCGAGGTCGGCGAGCGCTTCTATGGTCACTGCCGTGCGGTACTGGAAGAAGCCCGAGCGGCACAGGATGCCGTGGACGAATTGCGCTCGGAGCCGCGTGGCGTAGTGCGGGTGAGTTGTCCGGTGTCATTGGCGCAGACCATCATGGCCGAGGTGCTGCCCGGTTTCCTGGCCCAGCATCCGAAGGTGCTGGTGAGGCTGATCGCCACCAACCGGCGCGTGGATCTGATCGGTGAAGGAGTGGATGTAGCTATCCGAGTACGCAGCAAGCTCGACACCGATGCCACGTTGGTGGTGCGCAGCTTCGGACAGTCGCGCGTGCTGGCCGTCGCCAGCCCGGCGCTGCTGGATACCTATGGCAGGCCCAAAAGCCCGGCCGATCTCGCCCAATTGCCCGCCTTGACGATGAGCGAGCATGAGGGTGCACAGAGCTGGGAACTGGTCGGCGGGGATGGGGAGCGCGTTACGGTGGATATTCATCCGCGCCTGATTACGGGTGAGTTCAATGCGCTGCTATCGGCCGCGCGCCGTGGGATCGGTGTCACGCTGCTGCCGGAATTCGTCTGCGCCCCTGCCATCGCCAATGGCGAACTGGAACTGGTGTTGCCCGAATGGAGCGTGCCTGACGGTGTCATGCACTTCGTCTACCCTAGCCGCCGCGGTTTGCTTCCCGGCGTACGTGCTTTTGTCGATTACCTGGCCGAATGCCTGCCGAGTGCCACACGCCGGGTGCATGACGATTGTTCGAAGCGGCCCTTGCCGTAAAGACGAGGCGGGAGTGGGGATGAGTGAGGAGCGAAAGACAAGCAGGCGCCTGCTGCATGTTGTACGGCGACTTCAGGGAACCTCGAAAAACTCAGTTTTCATCGTCGCCCCGGCGACGCCGGGGCTCAGCGCCACTAACACATTGAAGCGTCAAGGCACTGGGTTTCAGCATCCGCTGGGATGACGAATAGGAAGGGGTTTTTAGAGCCTCCCTTCAATCGCGACTCAAGTCGTTCCTGATGAAGGCGGTCATGAAGCTCGCCTCGCTTTCGCTCCTCACTCCTAGCCCATGCTAGCATCGCCATTTAGCCGTCCAAATCCCTAACTCCCCCAGGCCCATGCATATCCAGACCAAGCTTCCCAAAGTCGGTACCACCATCTTCAGCGTGATGAGCCAGCTGGCGATGGAACACAAGGCGGTGAACCTGGGGCAGGGGTTTCCCGATTTCGAGCCGCCGGAAGCCTTGCGCGACGCCATGACGCGCGCGATGGCCGAGGGGCGTAACCAGTATGCGCCGGGCATTGGACTGGCCAACCTGCGTGAACAGATCGCGCTGAAGACGGAGCGGTTGTACGGTTACAAAATCGACCCGGCAACGGAAGTCACTGTAACCTCGGGAGCGACTGAGGCTTTGTTTGCCGCCATCGCCGCCATCGTGCGCGAGGGTGAGGAAGTAATCGTGTTCGATCCGTGTTACGACAGTTACGAGCCGGCGATCGAACTGCAGGGTGCGCGCGCGGTGCATATTCCGCTCAGCTTGCCTACCTTCGGCATCGACTGGCAGCGTGTACGCGAGGCGATCACGCCAAAAACGCGCATGATCCTGATCAACAGCCCACATAATCCTTCGGGCGCGGTGCTGTCGGCGGCAGACCTGGACGAGCTGGCGGCCATCGTGCGCGGTACCGATATCGTTGTGCTGTCCGACGAGGTTTACGAGCACATTGTCTATGACGGCGCCGCGCATCAGAGCGTGCTGCGTCATACCGAACTGGCGACGCGCAGCATCGTGGTGTCTTCCTTTGGTAAAACCTTTCATTGCACGGGCTGGAAAGTGGGCTACGCGGTTGCGCCGCAGGCGTTGTCGGCCGAGTTCCGCAAAGTGCACCAATACCTGACTTTCTGCACCTTTCACCCGGCGCAGCAGGCGTTTGCCGAATTCCTGGCCAGTTCGCCGGAGCATTATCTTGAACTGCCTGCGTTCTATCAGGTCAAGCGCGATCGCTTCCGCGAGCTGATTGCGCCATCGCGCTTGACGTTGCTCGATGTGCCGGGCGGTTATTTCCAACTGGTCGATTATTCTGCGATTCGCGACGAAGACGATGTCGCATTCTGCGAATGGATGGTCAAGCATGCCGGCGTGGCGGCCATTCCTTTGACGCCTTTCTATGAGCGCGCACCGGGCACGCGTCTGGTGCGCCTGTGTTTTGCCAAGAGCGATGCCACGATGGAAGCGGCCGCGGAGCGTCTATGCAAGCTTTGACCGTCAGCCTTGTTCAGGGCGCCACGCGCTGGCACGACGCACCGGGCAATCGCGCCTATTACGGCGAACTGGTGCGTTCGGCGCCGACCTCCGACCTGATCGTTTTGCCCGAGACGTTCATGTCGGGCTTCAGCAACGACACGCAGGCAAGTGCCGAAACTATGGATGGCGAGGGTATTGCCTGGATGCGTGCACTGGCTGCCGAAGTCGATGCCGTGCTGTGTGGCAGCCTGGCGATACGCGACGGCAACACGGTCTACAACCGTTTGATCTGGGCGCGTCCGGACGGCAGCTTCGAGCAGTACGACAAACGGCACCTGTTCCGTATGGCCGGTGAGCACACGCGTTATGGCGGTGGCGACAGGCGGCTGATAGTGGAGTTGAACGGCTGGCGCATCCTGCCGCAGGTTTGTTATGACTTGCGCTTTCCGGTCTGGCTGCGTAACCGTCGGATGGAGCAGGCCCCTGGTGGCATGGACTACGATCTGTCGATTTTTGTGGCCAACTGGCCGGCGCCGCGCCGGCAACCCTGGCGCACGCTGTTGCGCGCGCGGGCCATCGAAAACCTGGCTTACACGATAGGCGTCAATCGTGTCGGTGTAGATGGCAACGACCTGCCGTATGCAGGCGACAGCGTGGCGATCGACCCGGTCGGCGAACCTCTGATTGAGTTGGGTTCGCTGCAGCAGATCGCGACGGTCGTACTGGATCCGGCGCCGTTGCTCGCACATCGAGAGCGTTTCCCGGCTTGGATGGATGCTGACGCGTTCTCTATCGATTTGGGTTGATACCTATGGGGAGTCGGAGTTTGTAGGAAAAGTCCTGCAACCTCGGACATAGATCGGCGGTGGAATAGCGCTACGAAGCGCGCAGCCCTAGGATGCGCGATGAGACAGGCAGATGCTTCACCGGCGCTGGATGCGCCGAGCGCGCGGGGCCTAAGCGTATCCATTTATGGTCGCTGGCGGCGTCCCCTTAGGTGGTGTGCGCAAAGTGCCGCACGCAGAGCCTTCAAAGCATCGTCCGCCGGTACCGGCCTGTCGATCGGCAGGGAGGCGCATGGGCGGCGGAAAGGACAGGGGGTGACGAAGGCCGTCGCCGATAAGGCGGCGGCCTTCGTGTCGCCACGCTCAGAGCTTGTATAGGGACTTCAGTTCCGACATAGGCTTGCGATGAGCGACGGTTACGACGGACGGAAGGCGGACTCTAAGCAGCGGGTTTTCCAGGCGAAGGCAATGAATCAAAGCAACGAAAGCACCGATTCCGGCGGTCGCCCAATGGCAGCCTTCCCATCGACTACAACGATAGGTCGCTCGATCAAGACCGGATGCGCTGCCATCGCCGCCACCAGGTCGCTATCGCTCAGCGTCGGCTCGTCCAGACCCAACTCGCGATACTCCGGTTCGTTACTACGAATGATTTCACGTGGCGTCATGCCGAGCTGATCGAGCAGCTGATTGAGCTCCTCCACACTCGGTGGCGTTTCCAGGTAATTCACCACCTGGCATATGCATCCATGCTCTTGCAGCAGCGCCAACGTCGCGCGCGACTTGGAACAGCGCGCGTTGTGATAGATACGGGCCGTCGGCGCAGTCATATCGGTCCAGAGATCAGCGATTGCCGCCGCGCGGGCCACCACGGCCACCGCCACCGCCGCCACCGGGCGAACGACGATTACCGCCGCCTTGGCCTTGTGGACGGCCACCGCCGCCACCTTGCGGACGATTGCCTCCGCGACCGCCACCGCCGCCTGGGCGACCGCGCGATTGCCCTTGGCCACCGCTAAAACCGCCATAAGGGTTGTTGCCGCTGCGTGCGCCACCGGGTTTGCCGCCACGGCGTTGCCCCTGCCCTTGGCCTTGGCCGCCTCCCGTTGCGCCATCGCGGCTGTCGCCTGCGAACCAGGAGCGCACTGAGGGCAGCTCTTGTCCAGGGGCTACGCCGCGCTTGGACTTGCGCCGGCCGGGGTTGGCGGGGCGGTCCGGGCGCGCAACGTTGCCATTGATTTCCTTGCCCGGGCGGCGGCGCTGCTGCTTGCCGCGTGCGGGCTCTTCGCGAATCCGATCGAACGCGCGCAACTCGCGGGCCTCGTCGGCGTAGCCGCCGGCATAGGCATTGCCGGTACCGCGTTCCGGCCGGTATTCGGTGACGTTACGGTTGGCACGACGCTGATGCAGCACCGGGCTCAAGGTCAATACTGGCTGTGGTGCACCCAGGCCGGTGATCTTGCGCAGGTCCTTGACGGTTTCCTCGCCCAGGTTCTCGCAGTCGCCGCGCCGCAGGGCGCGAGGTAATTCCACGTTGCCATAGCGAATGCGCTTGAGTCGGCTGACCAGGAAACCCTGTGAATCCCATAACCGGCGCACTTCGCGATTGCGACCTTCGCGGATCACCACGCGGAACCAGCTGTGGCTGCCGCCGCGGCTGATGATGGCAATTTCATCGAAGCGTGCCGGACCGTCTTCCAGTTCCACGCCCGCCTTGAGCTTCTCGATGATTTCATCCGGCACTTCGCCGTGCACACGGCAGAGATACTCGCGCTCCAACCCGCTCTTGGGATGCATCAGCGCGTTGGCCAGATCGCCGTCGGTGGTGAGCAGCAGGAGGCCAGTGGTATTGATGTCCAGACGGCCTACCGCAACCCAGCGAGCACCCTTCAGGCGGGGGAGCGCTTCGAATACCGTCGGCCGGCCTTCGGGGTCTTCGCGGGTGGTCACCACGCCTTCGGGCTTGTGATAGACCAGAACTTCGGTCTCGTCACGATTATCGGTGGATACCACGAATTGCTTGCCATCGAGGGTGACCCGATCGCCCGCGTGCACGCTGGCGCCAATGGTTGCCACTGTGCCGTTGACTTCCACTTCACCGGCCTGGATGCGCTGCTCGAGCATGCGGCGGGAGCCCAGGCCAGCGTTGGCCAGCACCTTGTGCAGGCGCTCTTCCAGCGGCGGCGTATTTTCGTTGCGCGGTTCGCGTTTCAGGGTCAATACGGATTTCTGCGGCGCATTCATGCGCGGTACTCCTCGGTATCTTGCTCGTCGGTTTCGCCGTGCCCGGCGTCCGCGTCGTTCGTTACAGCATCGGTCTGCACGACTGTTGCTGCCGTTTGGGGTTCGTCAATGGATGCCGGTTCGGCATCCGATTCGGCGCCGGCGGTGTGAAAGGTTTCCGGTTCGTCGTCCGCGTCGCGCTCGTGCGCGTCATCGTCCTCGGTGGCTGCCGTTCCGGTGGCGTTATCTTCGGTGTCGCGTCTTTCCGTAGCCTTTTCGTCCGCGCCTAGTGTGTCCTCGAGCTCGGCTTCTGCCAGGGTCTGGTTTTCCGCCAGTTCGTCCGATTCGGCAGCCGCTTCGGGCGTCTCTTCATCTGGATCGATGGGAAGATCCTTGATGACGCGTGCTGGCAATGGATCCTGGTCGATCCGCATCTGCGGGTCTTCCATATCGCGAATTTCCGACAGTGGTGGCAATTCGTCCAATGACTTGAGGTTGAAGTAATCCAGGAAGATGCGCGTGGTGCCGAACAGCGCGGGTTTGCCTGGGACGTCGCGATAGCCGACTACGCGGATCCACTCGCGCTCTTCCAGCGTCTTGACGATGTTGGATGAGACAACCACGCCGCGGATCTGTTCGATCTCCGGTCGGGTAATCGGTTGGCGGTAGGCGATCAGCGCAAGCGTTTCCAGCAGGGCGCGCGAATATCGGCTGGGCTTTTCCGTCCACATCCGCGAAATCCACGGATGCACGTCCTGACGGACCTGGTAACGGAAGCCGGAGGCCACTTCCAACAAGTGTATGCCACGTCCTTCGCAGTCGCCCGCAAGGGATTCCAACGCTCGGGCGATGTCTTCGCGGCTGACTTCGTCTTCTTCGACGAACAGGTCGCCCAGCTGCGCCACCGTGAGCGGTTGGGTGGCGGCCAGCAGGGCCGCCTCGAGAATGGGTTTGAGTTGCTCGATCTGCATGGGCTTCAAGTCAGATGCGGATGCTCTTATTCATAGGCCGATTCGGCCGGGGTATCGTCGGCAGCGTCGACTTCGGTTTCGGCTTCTTCCATGGGCTGTTCGCTCATACTGGCTTTCGCCTTGATGTAGATAGCCGCCAACGGCTCCTCCTGCACAATTTCCACCAGCATCTCCTTGGCAAGTTCCAGCATGGCAAGGAAGGTCACCACGACGCCCAGCCGGCCTTCGTTCACATCGAACAGCGTTTCGAACCGATGGAACTGGTTGTCGTTGAGCCGGCCGAGCAGTTCGCCCATACGCTGGCGGACGCTCAAGGCTTCGCGCTTGATGGCGTGATGACCGAACAGTTCGGCACGGTGCATCACGTCCTTGAGAGCCAGCAGCAGTTCCTTCAGGTCCAGCGGCGGGGGCAACTTGATGACGTTGCGCTCGCCGACGTCCGCGTGGACCACTACCGAGTCGCGCTCCAGCCGGGGCAGGGCATCGATATCCTCGGCAGCTTTCTTGAACCGTTCGTACTCCTGCAAACGGCGTACCAGTTCGGCACGCGGGTCTTCTTCGAGGCCTTCCTCCGTTGGCGGCCGCGGCAACAACAGTCGCGACTTGATCTCGGCGAGGATGGCGGCCATCAGCAGATACTCGGCTGCCAGTTCCAGGCGCATGACATCGCGCATCATGTCGATGTATTCCATATATTGCCGGGTAATTTCGGCAATCGGAATATCGAGAATATCCAGGTTCTGCCTGCGTATCAGATACAGAAGCAGATCCAGCGGCCCTTCGAAAGCCTCGAGAATGACCTCAAGCGCATCCGGCGGTATGTACAGATCCTGCGGCATCTGCAGGATCGGCTCGCCGCGCACGATCGCTAGCGGCATTTCCTGCTGTTGCGGTACCGACGCGAAAGCGTCCTGCGGTGCTGTAACCGCTTCGGGTTCGGTGCTCATCAATACATGTCGTTGGGCCGCTTTTCGGCGGCTGGCCGTGTTTTCAACACATTAGGAACCGTTCTGTCCGGCCGGTTATCCGGCGTGCGCTTAACGACTGTCCCCGTCAGGATGCCGGTTGTCAGGCAGCAACCCTTGTGACCCTGGAGCTAAATAATTGTTGGCATTCAGCCGTGGCGCCACGTGCGCCATCGTCATCCCGGCAGTTCGCTCGATGAAATCGCCCACATGGCAATTTCGGTCAGGCGGGGCCGTGCTGAGCGACCTCCACGGTACCGTTGCCGGCTCCCGGCCGGTGCACGATACGACCGGAGCAGCGACGGCTTGCGTCGGTGTCGGTCAGGCGGTCTGCTGAGTGCAAGAGCTTGAACCGAGGCAGCCGGTCGCGTCCGGCTGGACGGCAACGTAAAGAACCCTTGCGTGGCTGACAGAGTAATGGCAGCGCGGCGACAAGTCCAGTACGAGCCCTGAAATCCAGCCCTGTGCTGCTTGGCGGGGGGATTCGCAAGCAGGGCAGCATGTGACCTATCGTGTCGGAGCTTGTCGCGGTTCGGTCATGACGCTGCGCGGCAAACACCGTCGCCTATAGCGCCATAACCTGGAAAAATGCCCAATTTATGCGCATTCGTTTGATGGAAGTCGCGTGCGCGGATGCCTAAAATGGCCTGAAAATGATACAAATAGATGTCATGGCACACGGCTTGCTTCAGCTCTGGGTAAGTGGCTGCCTAAAGAACGGTTCGAGGGGCGGGGTGTCCTTTGGGAAGAACCGGCATACACGGCAGTGGGAGGAAGCGCGTGACGATAAATGACGAAACAAGCAAGGGAAGCGATGCCGAACAACTGCGGCCAGCGCGCATGCGCATCGAAACCACGGTGCTGATGAGTCGTGGCGACCAGTCGCAGCCGACCGACTTGGTCGATATTTCCGCTACGGGCGTACTGCTGCGTCGTCCTTTGGGCTGGCAGGGCGAGCCCGGCCAGAGTTGGGTGCTGGACATGATTTTCGGTCACGACTTGCATATTCACCTGGAGGCCCAGGTGGCGCGTGTCTCCAGTCGGCATATCGGTTTTGCCTATACCCATATCCCTGAGGACAAGCAGGTGCCGTTGTGGAACCTGCTGGGCGGGTATGCGGACATCCTGGAGATGTGGAAGGACGAATAGGGCAGGAAGGAGACTGGTGGGACGGACCGCCGTACTCGCGCTCGAAAGATTCCAAAGAAAAGCCCGGGCCAGCGCCGGGCTTTTTTATGTTCCATCGAAGAGAAGCCGAGAAGAGAAGCCGAAGTCTCACTCACTCGCACTTCTCTCCACTCGCTCCTTTAAGCTTTCGCCGCGGCAGCCACCTTCTTCTCGTCGCGCAATTCGCGCCGCAGGATCTTCCCCACATTGCTCTTGGGCAACGAGTCGCGGAATTCGATCAGCTTCGGGCGCTTGTAACCGGTGAGGTTTTCACGGCAGAACTGTTTGAGTTCCTCTTCGGTGAGATTCGGATCCTTGCGTACCACGAAGATCTTGACTACCTCGCCCGAATGTTCGTCCGGTATGCCGATGGCCGCGACTTCAGCCACGCCCGGGTGTTGCATCACGGCATCCTCGACTTCGTTCGGATAGACGTTGAAGCCGGAGACCAGGATCATGTCCTTCTTGCGATCGACGATATAGACGTAGCCGTTCTCGTCCATGCGCGCGATATCGCCGGTATGCAGCCAGCCATCGCTGCCCAGCACCTTGGCCGTTTCGTCGGGGCGTTGCCAATAGCCTTTCATCACCTGCGGGCCATGGATCATCAGTTCGCCAACTTCGCCGATCGGCAGCGGCTGATTGTCTTCGGACCAGATTGCCGCATCGGTGGAGGGAATCGGCAGGCCAATGGAGCCGTTGTAGTCTTTTAGATCGAGTGGGTTGATACATGCCGCCGGCGAGGTCTCGGTCAAGCCATAGGCTTCGACCAGGGTGCACCCGGTGACTTTTTTCCAGCGTTCGGCCACGGCACGCTGCACGGCCATACCGCCGCCGAGGCTCAGGTGCAGGCGTGAAAAATCCAGCTCGCTGAAGCCAGGCGTGTTGAGCAGGCCGTTGAACAGCGTATTGACCCCGGTCAGCGCGGTGAAGCGCGAGGCTTTCAACTCCTTCACGAAGGCGGGCATGTCGCGCGGATTGGTGATCAGCCAGCTCAGGCCGCCCAGGCGCATGAAGACCAGGCCGTTCGCGGTGAGCGAAAAGATGTGATACAGCGGCAGCGCCGTGATCACGACCTCCTGACCGTACTTCATGTTCGAGCCGATCCATGCGCCGGCTTGCAGCATGTTCGCGACCATGTTGCCATGCGTGAGCATCGCACCCTTGGCCACGCCCGTCGTACCGCCGGTGTATTGCAGGAACGCGATATCGCCGTGGCCGAGTTCCGGCCTGATCAGCGGGTGTGCCGCGCCACGCGCCAGCGCGTCCTTGAAGCGAACGGCCTGCGGCAGATGGAACGCCGGCACCATCTTCTTGATGTTCTTGACGACGAAGTTGATGAGCACACCCTTGATGCCGAGCAGATCGCCCAGGCCGGTGGTGACGATGTGCTTGACCTCGGTGTCGGCGACGACCTGCTGCAACGTCGCGGCAAAATTATCCAGCACGACGATCGCCTTGGCGCCGGAATCTTCTAACTGGTGCTTGAGCTCGCGCGCGGTGTACATCGGGTTGGTATTGACCACGATGAGGCCGGCCCGTAGCGCCCCGAACAGGGCGACAGGGTATTGCAGGGTGTTGGGCATCATGATCGCGATGCGATCGCCCTTGGTCAGCTTCAGTACGCCGGTCAGGTAGCCAGCGAACTGCTGGCTCATCCGATCGATCTGGCCATAGGTGAGCTGCTTGCCGAACGAGGCAAAGGCCGGGCGTTCGCTGAAGCGCTCGAAGGCCTCTTCCAGGACCGCCGCTACTGAGGCGTATTGATCGATATCGATGTCTTGGGGGACGCCTTCGGGATAATGCTTAAGCCACGGACGCTCATTGCTCATGTCGGATCTCAAGCTCCTTAAGTTTCGCAGCGCCGGTGCTTTACGATGCGGTATCGGCCGGCTGTGGCGTCCGCATTGGAGCATACGCTCGCGTATTGCGGCAAGCCGCGTTGCAACGAGGATAGAGCATGAACAAGCGGTTTCGCATCGTCCTGCTGGGAATGGCTATAGGGCTGGCCGGCCTTCTTGTCGGCTGCCACCGCACGTCCGACGAGGAACGCATTCGCCAGGCTATCGCGTCAGCCGGCCACGCCGCCGAGCAGGCCGACGTATCGGCCCTGAGCGACGTGCTCAGCGACGACTTCGACGGCAACGGCGGACAACTGGACAGGCGGCAACTGACGGGATTGCTGCGCGTTGCCAGATTCCGGGGCGAAACGCTTCACGCCCTGGTCGGTCCCCTCCAGGTCGAGCAGCGGGGCGACCGCTACATCGCCAGGTTTTCGGTCACGCTAGCTCGCGGGGACAAGCTGCTTCCGGCGCAGGTAGGTATCTATGATGTCGAGAGCGCGTGGCGACGCGAAGGCGCGAAATGGGTCTGCTTCGCAGCGAGCTGGAAAACGTAGAGCGTCATTGCGGCGGCGCATGGCGCAAAGTTCCGATCCATTTTTCCAGCGCCCCGGTATCGGACATGGCGCCAGGGAAAACAAATGTCGGATGCAATGGAACATTGTTGCCTCGCGGCCGGCCTCGATAAACCTTCATTGCTAGCGCGAGCTGGCCGATGCCACTGGGCAGCGTGTCCTGGCGAATATCCATGTACAGGGTATCGGCGGAGGTCTCCTCGCCGACCTGGATGGCTCCCAGCGCCAGCCAGAGATCGGC
>NZ_DATCRY010000268.1:0-9379 GCF_036568765.1 Dyella sp.
AAACCTGTCAATGACTTGGACACAGCGAAAACGGATCCTATCGTTGTGGGAGCGACTTCAGTCGCGACAAGGACTTGCGATAAGGCACGATCGTCGCGACGAAAGTCGCTCCCACAGAAGAGCCAGTTCTTAGAGGTTCCCTAAAGTCGCCCGCAGTGCGGGCAGCTTCACCTACAATGCCACACCCTCCGGCATTGCGCTCCCATGCACTCCATCTCGAAGGCCCGCTTCCAGATCCACTTCTGTGTCCTGCTTTGGGGCTTTACGGCCATCCTCGGCAAGCAGATCACCGTCGCTGCGCTCCCTCTGGTGTGGTGGCGCATGCTGCTGGTCAGCGGTGCCCTGTTGCTGGTACCACGGGTATGGCGTGGCCTGAAGGCCATGCCGGCACGGCTACGCTGGGCCTATGCGGGCATCGGCGCGATCGTGTCACTGCACTGGCTGACCTTCTACGCGGCGATAAAGTTGTCCAATGCGTCGGTCGGCGCCACCTGCATTGCATTGGGGCCGGTGTTTCTCGCCTTTATCGAACCGTGGATCGCACGGCGCCGATTCGACCCGCGTGAGCTGTTGATCGCAGTAGCAGTGGTTCCTGGCGTTGCACTGGTGGTGGGCGGTGTGCCGGTGGACATGCGGCTCGGGATTGTCGTGGGTGCCATGTCAGCGTTGCTGGTGGCTGTATTCGGATCGCTCAACAAGCGATTGGTGGAACATGCCGATCCACTGACGGTCACCTGCATCGAACTGGGAACGGGGGCGCTGTTCCTGACATTGCTGGCACCGTTGCTGCCACATACCGGACCGGCGTTTGTCCTGCCGGATGCGCACGATGCGTTACTGCTGTTGCTGCTGGCGTTCGGCTGCACGCTTCTTCCCTTTGCGCTGGCTTTGATCGCACTGCGCCATATGAGCGCATTCGAGACGCAGATGGTGACCAATCTGGAGCCGGTTTATGCCATCGTGCTGGCAATTGTTCTGCTTGGAGAACAGCGACAACTGGACGGATGGTTCTATCTTGGTGTGGCGGTGATTCTCGGCGCGGTCTTCATGCACCCGTTCCTGCATCGAAGCAAAGGCAAGGCAGACCCGGATCTGCTCGGGACGGCGGAGAGCCACAACCTCGTCGATTGATGTTCGTTTCTGTGCCGATCGAGCTCAATTCGCGGCAACGGATGCACTACCTGCTTGCCCTCCCCTGGGCTATGCCAGGAGAGAGAATTGAGGTGAGCACATCGACGTCAGTGGACCGATGAGGCATTCGCAGGATGGTCATCGTCACCACCGCCCTCATGATGATGGTGTCCTCCGTGTCCATCGTTTCCATGCGTCCCCGCCAACGCGACGAATCCATTTTCATCGAGCTGCGGCAGCTTGCGGATGAAGGCCACCATGTCCCAGATAGCATCGTCGCTGTGGCTGACGCCCCACGCGGGCATCGCAGTGAGCTTCACGCCATGCTTGATCGCCCAGAAAGCCTCCGCCGGACGATCGGTGCCCAGCTTGGCCAGGTCCGGCGGTTGCGGATAGAGGCCCTGGCGTAGCTCGGTGCTACGCATGCCAGGCGTCAGATGGCAGGCAGCGCACATCTGCGCGTAGTGCTCGGCACCTTCGCGAATGCGCACCTCGCTATCCAGATCCGTCGGTACGGCAATATGGGTCGCCGCTCGCGCGATGGAGCGTTCGCGCAAGGTTTCCAATGTCCTGGTCGTCACGCTCCAATGCGGTTTGTCTGCGCCAATGTCATACACCCCCGAGTACACGAATATCGCTACCGCCGCCGCAAGAACCACTACTGCAAAGAGCACTGCTCGCATAACTCACCTCGCTAGAACCAGAAACGCACACCGGCCAACCAGACAGTTTCCTGTGCGGCCGTATCGACAGGACCTGCGACCGGCGCATCCGTCATGCGCCGATACGTACGAGACACACCCAGATACGGCGCGAAGCGCCGACTGAACTCATAGCGCAGCCGCAGGCCCGCTTCCGCTTCGGACAAGCCCGCGCGGATCGCGCGCCGTGGATCGCTACGACTATAGAGATTCAACTCTACCTTGGGCGTGAGTATCAGTCGCTGGGTCAAGAGCAAGTCATAGCTGGTTTCCAGGCGCAACGCAGTGCGCCCCTGCTCGCCTGCATAGAATGTCGCCTGGGTTTCGAACCAGTATGGCGCCAGCCCCTGCACACCCAGCGCCAGCCACTGCCGCTTCGGTCCATCACCGATATCCTGCCGAACCCCCAGTTGAGCGTCCCAATAAGTCGTCCATGCGTGTCCCCAAAGAAGCTCCAAGCGGCCATCGCGCGTCGCCGACCGGTCGCGCTCGCCCTCGGTGCGTACCCAGAGGCGATTCAGATCGGTGCCCCACCAGCCTTCGGCCTCCCAGGCCCACGCATGATCGCCACCGATACTGCGTGTGCGCTCCAGGCGATCGATTAACAGCATCGCGCGCGTACCGTTGTCGTGCATATCCATGGCATCGCCCCCGTGCGTCATCGACGGCATGGGACGTTGGGGCGGTGGCGGCGGCACATGATCGTTCGGCGGCAATATCGTGGTACTTGCCGCCGCAGGTGCCGGCATCGACATGCCAGGCATGTCCTGCATGTTCGTCATATCGTGCATTGCATGCTGCGCCCAGACTGCGCCCGATAGCACGCCCAGCAAGCAGATAGCCACCAGGCGCTTCATGCGACCACCACTTCGCGCATCATGCCCGCTTCCATGTGATATAGCAGATGACAGTGATAGGCCCACCGGCCGATCGCATCGGCACTGACGCGATACGCGATGCGTTGCGCCGGCTGCACGACTACCGTGTGCTTACGCACTTGGAATCGTCCGTCAAGCGCTTCCAATTCGCTCCACATGCCATGCAAGTGGATCGGATGGGTCATCATGGTGTCGTTGATCAGTACTACTCGAACATGCTCGCCATACCGCAACCGGATAGGACCGGCAGCCGAAAAGCGCCGTCCGTCGAACGACCACAGGTAACGTTCCATGTTACCGGTCAGATGCAGTGTCAGCTCGCGATCGACGCGCGGTGAAATAGCTGCATCGACGGCGTGCAGGTCGGCATAGGTGAGCACGCGACGACCGTTGTCACGAAGGCCCACCCCGGGATCGTCCAGTGTGCTGCGCGGTTGCGGCACGTGCATGTCGATCTCCGGGCCATCGCCGCGCATGTCCGTGTGGCTAGTGAGCATGGACATGTTCATGCCCGCCATGTCGTGCATGCTGTGATCCATTCCCCCCATCATGTCGCCCATACCCAGCAGCGGACGCGGGTCGAGCGCAGGGATGTCGGCATTCATACCCATACGCGGTGCCAGGGTAGCGCGGGCATACCCGGAACGGTCCATGCTTTGCGCGAATACGGTCCAGGCACGATCGGCCGTCGGCTCGACAATGGCATCGTAGGTCTCGGCGGTACCAATGCGGAACTCATCTACGGTCACCGGTTCCACGGGTTGGCCGTCCGCAGCGACGATAGTCATTTTCAAGCCAGGAATACGCACGTCGAAGAACGTCATCGAAGCGCCGTTGATGAAGCGCAGGCGCACTTTCTCGCCAGGCTCGAAAAGGCCCGTCCAGTTACCTGCCGGCGCGTGTCCGTTGACCAGATAGGTATAGGTCATCGCCGAAACGTCGGCGAGGTCTGTCGGATCCATGCGCATCCGGTTCCACATGCGACGATCCGCCAGGGCTTTAGCAACCCCATCGCGGCGCACGTCACGCACAAAATCGCCAGCCGTGCGCTTGCCTTGATTGTAGTAATCGCTTTGCTTTTTCAGATTGGCAAAAATGCGCTCGGGATCGTCGTCGGTCCAATCGCTGAGCAGGATGACATGCTCGCGCTGGGCGCCTTGAAGCGCGCCACCTCGCGGCTCCACGATAATCGGGCCGTACAGGCCGGTTTGCTCCTGAAAGCGCGAATGGCTGTGATACCAATACGTGCCTGCCTGATTGACCGTAAAGCGATAGAGGTATTCGCCACCGGGGGGAATGCCGTCGAAGCTGAGCCCGGGTACACCATCCATATCCGCTGGCAACACGATACCGTGCCAGTGAATCGAACTGGTTACGTTCAGGCGATTGCGCACACGCAAGGTGACCGTCTCGCCCTGGCGCCAGCGCAATAGCGGCGCAGGCAATTGCCCGTTGACCACGGTAGCGATGCGCTTACGGCCCGTGAAATCTACTGGCAACTCGCCGATCTCCAACTCGAAGTGGTTGCCCCTCAGCTCCTGGCGCGGTATCGGTACAGCCCATGCACTACCGCGGAACAGCCCTAGCCCAGCGGCTACACCACCGAAGGCGAGACCTTGTACGAATCGACGTCGCGGCAACGAGACGCCACGGGTTTGCTTGACCATGAGAAATAACTCCGCCCGCGACCGCCGAAGCAGCGATCGCGGCAATGCAACGATCCAGCCCAACCGTCAGATTGCGACGGCGGACATGCGTGACAATCAGGCCGCCCGACTGGCAGGCGGGCGCAAGGGCGGCGCGCGAGACGGCTGGGGAGCGTCGCGATCCAGCGGCATCGTCAAGGGGGCATATGTCAATTCGGCGGGACGACTCACCGCCGCTATCGGCGGCATCGTGGCGGGTGCATGGACGCAGGTACAGTCGACGTTCGCCGCTCCGTGGGCATGTATGTGATGCGTGACGTCGTGCATGTGCGCACCGGTGCAGCAATCGGTCTGTGCCCAGGCCATGCCGACCAGCGCCAGCCATGCACACAGCGCCCAGGCCAGCACGGCACGGGAACGGCGGATAGGCGAGAGCGAGCGGCGAGTCATCGACGCCGAGAATAGCCGTCTGTTTTGCCCCGCTCAACTCTGGAGCAGACTCCAAGCCGGCACCCGGGCGACGAAATGCCTATACTGCGTGACACTTCCAGGCATGCCCGACATGAATTACCGCCACGCTTTCCACGCCGGCAATTTTGCCGACGTCCTCAAACATACCGTACTGTTTGCGCTGATCGAAGCGCTCAAGGCCAAGCCGGCACCGTTCTGCGTCGTCGATACACATGCGGGTAGCGGTTGCTATGCACTCGATAGCGCACAAGCGGACAAGACCGGCGAATACAAGGATGGCATTGCGCGCCTGCTGTTCCCCGACATGCACGGCGATGGTAACGCCCCCGCCTTGCCGCCATTGCTGAGGCGCTGGCTGGACAGCATTCTGGATCTGCCCGGAAACGAAGACGGCCTGAAGCTCTACCCTGGCTCGCCACTGCAGGCGGCGGCAGCCATGCGCGAGGGCGATAGCGCCCAGCTATGCGAGCTGCATCCGGAGGAAGCCACCCTGTTGCGCGAGCTGTTCCGGCACGACGCACGCGTGCATGTGCATGAGCGCGACGGCTATGAAGCACTCAAGAGCTTCGTACCGCCACGCGAGAAACGCGGACTGGTGTTGATCGACCCGCCTTTCGAGGCGCAAGAAGACGAATACCGCACGATCGAGCAGACGTTGAAGCAGGCTCTGGTGCGTTGGCCTGGTGGCATCTATGCGGTCTGGTACCCCATCAAGCGGCGCAGCCAAGTGCAGCCGTTCCATCGCTGGCTGCAGCATTGCGGAGCGCGGCGCGTGCTGCGGGCCGAATTGCTGGTATGGCCGGACGATTCACCGCTTCGTCTCAACGGTTCGGGCATGGTCATCGTCAATGCGCCATGGAAGCTCGACGAGGCCTTGCGCGAACCGCTGAAGGCGCTAGGGCGCCTGCTGAGCCAGGATCGACCGGCCGACGCCCGGCTCGATTGGCTGGTCGAGGAAACCGGCTAGGCGCTAAGCTTGCGCCATTCCGTTACCCACCCTTGCCAGGAACCAAGGCCATGCGTCCGATTCAGTCTCTGATCCGTTTCGCTGTCCCGGTCGCATTGGTGTTGCTGACCGCTTGCGCACCTGCGCCGATCTACCAGCCGACGGCGGCCAATGTCGTCGTGGCACCGACCCAGGTGGCACAGACGCCGGAACAGTACACGGGCCGCGATGTGATCTGGGGCGGTCGTATCGTGCAGGTGAACAACTTCGCCGACCACACCGAAATCCAGGTCCTGGCCTATGTGCTGGACAGCTCGCAGCGACCCAAGCTGAGCGGTAATGGCATCGGCCGCTTTATTGCCACGCTGCCGGGTTACGTCGAACCGATCAATTATCCGGCCGGCGCACCGATCACCGTCGCCGGGCGCCTCAACGGCAGCCGCAGCGGCAAGGTCGGCGACGCCGATTACGTCTTTCCGCTGGTGACGGCGACGCAGGCGCATCGCTGGACCGCCGAAGAATTGCAGAGCGGCAAGGTCAACTTCGGCGTAGGTGTCGGTGTTGGCGTCATACGCTAAACCGCCATCGGGGGAGCTCAACATGTCAGGACACGCCAACTCGCTGCGAGCGATCCTGCTCGCGCTGGGCGCGAATTTTTCCATTTTTGTCGCCAAGCTGATCGCTGCGATCGTCACCGGCTCGGGAGCGATGCTGGCCGAGGCGATCCACTCGCTGGCCGATTGTGCCAACCAGGGGCTGCTACTGCTGGGCATACGCCAAGCCAAGCGACCGCCATCGCTGGACTATCCGCTCGGCTGGGGCCGGGTGATGTATTTCTGGTCGTTTCTGGTCGCGATGCTGTTGTTCAGTGTGGGCGGCATGTTTTCCATCTACGAAGGCGTGCACAAGCTCAGCCATCCCGAACCCTTGCGGTGGCCATGGCTGGCCGTCGGCGTGCTGGCTTTCAGCATCGTGGTCGAAAGCATTTCGATGCACGGCTGCTTGCAGGAAGTGAACAAGGCACGCGGAAAGCGCAGTCTCTTGAAATGGTTCCGCGAGACACGCTCAAGCGAACTGCTGGTGATCTTCGGCGAAGACCTGGCTGCCCTGCTTGGCCTCACTCTCGCGTTTGCGGCGGTGATCGCCACTATCCTGACCGGCAATTTGCTATTCGATGCTGCCGGCACGATCGCCATCGGCGTATTACTGGTCATCGTGGCGGTGGCTGTGGCGACCGAGGTGAAGGCATTGCTCGTCGGTCAGGGCGTCGAACCGGAGCAGCGCGAAGCGATGATCGCTTTCATCAACGAGCGTCCCGAGGTCGAGGCTGTGCTCAACCTGCTGACACTGCAAATGGGACCCGACGTGATGGTAGCTGTCAAAGCACGCATGGCACCGGCCGCCGACCAGCGCAGCTTGATCGAGGCGATTAACCGTACCGAGGCTGCCATCAGGCAAGCTTTTCCGGACGTGCGCTGGAGTTTCTTCGAGCCCGATTTCGCAGACTGAAATGGCAGTCAGGGGATCGGCTGGATCAGGTCCCAGGCGTTACCGTAGAGATCCTCGAAGACCGCCACGGTGCCATAGGGCTCGTGACGCGGCGCTTCGCGGAAATGCACGCCCTGCGCGCGCATGTACTGCCAATCGCGCTCGAAATCGTCAGTATGCAGGAACAGCCAGACCCGGCCGCCGGACTGGTCGCCGATGCGCGCCGCTTGCGCATCGCCGTCGGCCTTGGCCAGCAGAATGCGGGTTTCCTGCGAGCCTCGCGGCGCCACCGACACCCAACGCTTATCGCCCCCTAGTGGCGTGTCCTCGATCAACTCGAATCCCAGGGCACGGGTATACCAGGCGATCGCCTCGTCGTAATCGGCGACCAGCAGCGCGAAGCTGCCTATGCGTTGCTTCATGCGGGCTTCCTTGGTAGCGCGCCCACGCGCTGTTCTGCCGTGGGCGCCAGGCCCGGCATTGTCCGCCGCAGGCCGGGACTGACGCCAGCCCTACATCCAGGGGCTCAAGATGCCTCCCGGAGCTTACGCCAGGACGACGCAGTCGCAACAAAAATCGATCAAAAGCACGATTTTAAAGGAAATCGTTCATGCTGCATTGCACACAGTACGGTATATGAGCTTGCCCGCCCTCCAGACTACCGACGCCTCCAGCCATGCCGCAGTGCCGCCGCGTTCGCGCGAGCGCTTCGCCCGGCTGCAGCTGGTTCGCCAGCCGGCTGGCGAGCGGGTGCGGACCCAGGATGGGCGGGAACTGTGTCTGCGCGACATCCACCCGGACGATGTCGCGGCGATCAAGCGTTGCTTTCAACGCCTGTCGCCAGAGGACATTCGTCGCCGCTTCCTGCACTCGATGTCCGAGCTGCCGGAGTCCATGGCGCAACGCCTGTGCCGGATCGATCCGGCGATCGAGCGCGCCTATGTGCTTGAGGACGATAGCGTGAGTCCGTCCGAGATCCGCGGCGTGGGCCGCATCTATGTGGACGAGTCGGCCGATAGCGCGGAGTTCTCCGTGTTGGTCGAGCCTACCTGGACGCGCCTTGGTCTCGGCGCCTTGTTGATGCAACGCCTGGTCGACGAATGCCGGCGACGCAAGCTCAGTGAAATCTGGGGCTACGTACTGCTGGAAAACCGCCCCATGCTGCAGTTGTGTCGTGAGCTGGGCTTCGTACGCCGGCTGCAGCCGGACGAACCTGGCACCGCGCAGATATCGCTCGCTCTGTAGGCTGAGTCGCGGAAGCGGTATGCGCAGCGCAAAAAAACACTGCTCGGGCACAGCATAGGGCGCTAAACTAGCCTGCTTTCATGCCGCGACCGCTCTGGCCGCGAACAGAGCGATTTCTACGCGCCTCATGCCCAACCTTCTTCCGCATCCGCCGCTTCCCACCACGCCCAAGCAACGCCGCTTCTGGACACCGCCGCACGGGTCCGCTCGCGCCCTGCTGGTCGCTGAAACAGCACGTTCGCACCAGGGCCTGCTGGTAGCGGTTACCCGCGACACCCAGCGCGCGCATGCGCTGGAGGACGAACTCGGCATCTTCGCCGGCGGCTTGCCGGTGCTGCATTTCCCGGATTGGGAAACCCTGCCCTACGACGTTTTCAGTCCGCATCCGGAAATCGTCTCCCAGCGCATCGCCACGCTCTATCGTCTGCCCTCGGTCGAACGCGGCGTGCTGGTCGTGCCGATCGCCACGCTGATGCAACGCATCGCTCCGCGCAGTCACATCGCGGGCTCGGGACTGATGCTGCACAAAGGGCAAAAACTCGATCTCAGTGCGGAGCAGCGGCGACTCGAAGCCGCCGGGTACCGCAACGTGCCGCAAGTGGCAGAACCGGGCGACTTCGCCGTGCGCGGCGCGTTGATCGACATCTTCCCGATGGGCACATCCGAGCCGTACCGCATCGAGCTTTTCGACGACGAAATCGAATCGATCCGGAGCTTCGACCCGGAAACGCAGCGCTCAAGCCAGCAAGTCGATCGCGTGGAATTGCTTCCGGCGCGCGAATTTCCGCTCACTGACGTGGCAGCCAAGGATTTCCGCGCCAACCTCCGCGAACGCTTTCCAATCGACATCAGGCGCTGTCCGCTGTACCAGGA
>NZ_DATCRY010000269.1:0-4958 GCF_036568765.1 Dyella sp.
GGGAGCGACTTTCGTCGCGACGATCGTGCCTTATCGCAAGTCCTTGTCGCGACTGAAGTCGCTCCCACAACGATAGGATCCGTTTTCGCTGTGTCCAAGTCATTGACAGGTTTTTAGAGGTTCCCTGAAGTCGCTCCCACAGGAGTAGGCCAGACACTGCCTAGTGTTGTGGGAGCGGCTTCAGCCGCGACAAGGCCTCGCTCAGACGCCACGCAGATCCCGCAGCCGAAACCCTGTCGCAAACAGCGTAATCACGTAAGCCCCGCCGCCCGCGGCGACCAGCACCGCCAGGTGCCATACGCGCGTCCACCAGCCGGGCGTGGACCAATCCGGCCACAACCAGCGACCCAGCAGCAACACGGCCACCATGGCTGCGCAGGACAGCACGAGCCGCATGCCGTGGCGCGCCCAGCCGGGCTGGCGCTCGTAGACTCCGGCCTTGCCCAGCCAGCGCCACAACAACAGCAGGTTGATGTAGCTCGCCGTCGCGCTGGCCATGCCAAGCGCCATATGCAGTCCCGGCACCTTCACCAGGGCCTCCATCATGGGGAGCCGGTGGATATCCGGCGAGGCCCACAGCCAGAACAGAAGCGCCAGGAACAGCAGGTTGAACACCATGTTGGCCACGAGCGAGGCGATGCCGGCACGTACGGGCGTACGGGTGTCCTGGCGCGCATAGAACGCGGGCAGCAGCACCTTCACCAGGGCAAACGCCGGCAAACCGAAACTGAGCGCTGAAATCGACAGCGTGGCCATGTGGGTATCGAAAGGCGTGAAACGTCCATGCTGGAACAGCGTCGCCACCAGGGGCTCGGCCAGCAGCATGAGAGCGAACATCGCCGGTACCGCGATCAGCAGTGTGGTGCGCAGCCCCCAATCCAACGCTTTGGAAAACCCGTCGTGGTCGGTCGCCACATGATGGCGCGACAGCGACGGCAGGATCACCGTGCCCAGCGCCACGCCGAAGACACCCAACGGCAGCTCCAGGAAACGATCGGCCTGCGACAACCAACTCTGCGAACCGTCGATCAGATGCGCGGCGATCAAGGTATCGAGCAGCAGGTTGATCTGCGCCACGGACGAGCCGAACAGGGTCGGCACCATCAGGCGCATGATCCGGCGCACCTCCGGATGGTTCCAGCCCCAACTTGGCAAAGCCAGCAGATCCAGGCGCGCCAGTGCCGGCAGCTGGAACAGCAACTGCAGCAGGCCGGCAGCCAGCACTGCCCAGCCCATCGCCAGGATGGGGGTATGCAGATGCTTGGACAGCCACAAGGCGCCAGCGATCATGCACAGGTTGAGGATGACCGGCGTAAGTGCCGGCACGCCGAAGCGATGGAAGGCGTTCAACGCCCCGCCCGACAGTGCCGTCAGCGAAACAAACAGCAGGAAGGGAAAGGTCAGCCGCAACAGATCGACGGTCAGCCCGTACTTGATCGCGTCGTCGGCCACCGCCGAATCGAACAATGAAGCTACCTGGGGAGCGAAAATGATCCCCAGGGCGGTGATCACCAACAACACCCCGCCGAGGGTGCCCGAGACCCGCGCCATCAGTTCCTTCAGGTCCGCATGCGGGCGCTTTTCCTTCACCTCCGTGAAGACCGGCACGAAGGCCGTGGAAAACGAACCTTCGGCAAACAAGCGGCGCATGAAATTAGGGATACGGAAGGCGACCCAGAAGGCATCCGTGGCCGCATTGGCACCGAATGCCGTATTGATCGACATATCCCGGACCAGCCCGAGAACGCGCGAGACCATCGTCATGCTGCTGAACGAGAGCAGCCCGCGGAACATGCTGGGGGACTTCATGCGGCCCTAAGTAACCTTGGATTTAGTGGCGTGAAAGGCGGCAAAACGGCCTGCAAAGCCCGCTGCCCCGAAAAGGGGCGTAGTGTGCCAGTCTTGTAGGGCGGAGCCATAGCCGTAATTATGGCAAAATAGCGAATCCAGCTACCCCGATCAGGGCTAAGCTGTTGACGCAACGGCGCAAACACGCCATAATTGCCGCCTTTTTCCAACCCTAACGATTTCGGAGTTCTACCTTGGCCAACATCAAGTCCGCGAAGAAGCGTGCGCGCCAGTCCGAGCAGCGCCGCCTGCGCAATGTCAGCGCCCGTTCGATGGTGCGCAGCGCCCTCAAGAAGGTCGTCAAGGCCATTGAGGCTAAGGACAAGGCTGGCGCGGTCGAAGCCTTTGCCGCCGCTCAGCCAGTGATGGATCGCTACGCCGCTCGCGGCCTGATCCACAAGAACAAGGCCGCTCGCCATAAGAGCCGCCTCAACGCGAAGATCCGCGAGCTGGCGTAAGCCAGCTTTTTTTATTGCCCCTTGCACAAGACGGGCGGGGAGCCGCGGTTCAGATGTTCTCCGATGCCGCTCCCAGGGCAAGGCTGTTGCTGTCGGAACGGGCAGAGGTAATGCGCAGCCAGGCAAAATCCCAGGCGATGCGCTCTTGCTCGAGGCGGCGCCCCTGCATGACAGGCGAGTCGCCAATTCCACGTAGACATTGATACAGGCGGCGCTCCTGCACAGAGAGCAGAGGCAAGTCTTCGGCTCCGGCCTGACGCGGCTCCTCGCCGACAAGATCGGCGAACGATTCCAGCACCGCAGCATCGTCCATCATCAATGAGCGCACTCGCGGCACGTATGAACGCAGCCGGTTGAGGATGGCAAAACCGTGCGTGTCGATATCGCCCCAATACAAGAGCAACGGAACCTCTTTGAGCCACGGCAATTGGGCCAGCGCTTCGACTGCATAGCCACGCCGCATGAAGACGATCGTACCGGGCAAGTCCTGTACCGCCATCCCGGTTGCCAGATTCTCGACCATGATCACGCACTCGGGATAGAAACCCTCCAACTGCATGAAATCGGCAACAGGCGCCTCGATATCCGAGCAGCCGCGCCAATAGGCGCGCAATGCGGGATCGAGAATTCGCATGCGCAAACGGTCCGGGTAAGCCCTCAAGCCGCTGGCTTGATAGAACTCCCTTCTCTGGCTTCCATGCAGTGCGGCCACCCAGGCGCCCACCAGGCCCGATCGCCTTTCGACCCACTTGCTATCGATGCCGGCAATCGGAAGTTGACGCGGATAGAGTCCGGATCGGGGATGCCGCCACAGCCATTCGACGACGCGAACCAGTTGCTCGAACGCGCCTTCCTCCCAATCGGCCAGGACATCGAAATCACGCGAAAGCTGTTCGCTCCAGCGCTCGGCGGCGTGCTCATCCATCGGCCATTGCGCCAGGCGAACGAACCGCCGCTTTGCCCGCTGCCAACGCGGGCTCTCGCCTAACGTCGCCGCAACACTTGAGGGCGAATCGAAGGACCAACACGTCGGCAGACTCTGGTCCCCGACCTGCCGCCAGCGGGTCACCTCCCACGTCACCTGCCCGGCAGCTTCTGTGTGCCAGGAGCGCAACCAATGATCGAATACCGGCCACTGATCCATCGCTTGCCGCTCCGTAGGTTGCTTGAGCGGCAAGGCCAGCGGCCAGTCGCCTTCGCCACGAAGCCACCTTGCCCGCCGCGACACCCACAGGCTGCGCAGGCGAGCGTGCAGTTTCTCAGGGAACTGCATGCTCGCGGGCTCGTTCGGGCAGCTTCAGGCGCTTTTCCTCGGTATCGTACTCGATCAACAGGATGCCGGAATCGTGACGCCCGTTGATGTCGACAAAGCACGCGCCGCCAATGAACGGTTCCAGCGTCATCACCGACTTCAAGGGCGTCGCCACGACCATCTGGAAACCGAAGTTCTCGAAGATGTTCATGGCCAGGGCGGTGAACTCGTTGTCGGCTTTGTCGAAAGCCTCATCCAGCACCACCGGCGCGTAGCGCGGCAAGTGGCCGTCATCGCCGCCCAACTGGTAGCGCAGGGCCGCGGCCAGGCAGGTGGTGGCCAGTTTCTGGCGCTGACCACCGGACTTCCCGGCACCGCTGCGATAAACCTCGACCTGTTCGCGAGTCTGCACATCGATTTCGACGCCGATGAACTCCACGTGCTGGCGTACATCGAGCACTTGTTCGCGCCAGCGCTTGTGCTCGGGGTCGTCCGCGGCAAGACGCGCGACCAGTTGGCGCAAGATCGCGAACTGCATCTCGGCGCGTTCGCGGTCCTCGGTCTGATGGTGCGAAAGCACGTCGCGCAGCTGCCCCTGGAAATCGCGCACATCGGTCAGGCCGCGATCCGTCAACTCGATCTGCAGCAACGTGCCGCGATTGAACGGCACGCGCTCGAGGCTCTCGTTCACTTCTTCCATGCGCTGCCCGATCTGCTTGCGCGCCTCGGTCATGTGCTTCTGCAAGACCAGTAAATCCTGCTTGCTCTGGCTTTGCAGCAGATCGAAAAAACGGGCTTCGTGACGAGGCAGGCCGTCGAGCTCCAACCGTCGCAAGCGCGCCAGGAAACCTTCGGCGGCGTCGAGTGTAGCCGTGAAATCGGCGGCATCCTGCGGCCATCGCCGACAGAATGTCTTGAAACTGTCCTCGATCTGTTGGACGAGTAGATTGTCCTGCCTGGCATGTGTCTCCAACTCGCCAAACAAACCCTTGACGACCTGCGAGAACAACTCCGAAATCGTGCCCAGCGATAGCGGCGGGTGCTTAGGGATACGCTCTTCCAACCCCTTGGCCTGCAGCGGCGTCAGGTTCAATTGCCGTGCGGCCGCCTCGCAGGTTTCGCGCTGGCGGGCAAGCTGATTGCGTTCGATATCCAGAGCGCGATGTTCGCCGAGAGCGTCTTCCAGGGATCGCGCCGCGCGGCCGCGCAGCTCGCGCTCCAGATCCAGGCGCTGACCGATCTCCTTGAGATTGGCATCGCCCTCGCGCAATTGCTTGAGCTGGATATCGATATCCCCGAGGCGCTGCAACAGCGGCGCGACATCGATTTCGTCCCAATCGGCGTTGGCCAGGGCGTTGGCAAAGATACGGCGGTCGCCCTCGCGCTGGTTCTCCTCACGC
>NZ_DATCRY010000270.1:0-12675 GCF_036568765.1 Dyella sp.
GCGTTGACCTGGTGGTTCCAGCCGCTGCAGTACGTCGTCATCAGCGCCTATTTCGCAGGTTCGTGGCTTCGTGGCGGCCAGACGCTAGGCATGCGGCCCTGGCGCATCCGTCTGCGCTCGGCAAATGGCGCCCCGGTGGCCTGGCGTCAGGCGGCGGTTCGTCTGGTTGTGGCCTGGCTGCCAATCTTCGCGCTGGAACTTCAAGGCTGGACGGGGACGCGGATCGCGGTCTATGTCAGCCTCGGCTGCTGGGCCATCTGGTTCGCCGTGGCGCTCGTGGATGGGCGCAAGCGGGCCTTGCACGACATGCTCGCTGGCACCGAGCTCCGTCGCATTCCTTCGTGAGACAGGGGTGTGACGCAGTGCAGCACCACCCGGGGAAAACGGTTACACTGGATTTTTCGAGTGTTCGTGGGTCCCGCCCATCATGCTTTATCAGATCCATGAGTGGCAGCGCGCCATCCTCGGCCCGCTGAGTTACTTCGCCCAGGCCAGTGCGCGCGCCCTGACCGATCAGAGCAATCCGTTCTCGCAACTGCCCGGTGCACAGCGTGCCGCGGCCGGGTATGAACTGATGTATCGCCTGGGCAAGGAATACGAGAAGCCGGAATTCGGTATCCACAGCGTTATGGCACATGGTCAGCCGATCGCCATCGTCGAGCGCTGCGCGATGGAACTGCCGTTCTGCCAGCTCAAGCGTTTCAAGCGTTTCAGCGACGCACCGGAAGTCATCGAGCAGATGAAGAACGATCCGGCCGTGCTGGTGGTAGCTCCGCTGTCCGGGCACCACGCCACCTTGCTGCGCGACACCGTGCGCTCGCTGTTGTCCGACCACAAGGTCTACATCACCGATTGGACCGATGCGCGCATGGTGCCCGCCGAGCACGGAGCGTTCCACTTGCATGACTATGTTGCCTATATCGAGCAGTTCATTCGTCATATCGGCGCACGCAAGCTGCATGTGATCTCGGTATGCCAGCCCACCGTGCCGGTACTGGCCGCCATTTCGCTGATGGCCGCACGCGGGGAACAGACGCCGCTGTCGATGACCATGATGGGTGGTCCGATCGAGCCGCGCAGCAATCCCACGGGCGTGAACAATCTCGCCACGACGCAACCGCTGTCGTGGTTCAAAGGCAACGTGATCCATACCGTGCCGCCGAACTATCCCGGCCATGGTCGCGAGGTGTATCCCGGCTTCCTGCAGCACGCCGGCTTCGTGGCGATGAATCCGAGCCGCCATATGAATTCGCACTGGGATTTCTATCAGAACCTGCTGCGCGGCGATCTGGACGATGCCGAGGCGCATCGCAAGTTCTACGACGAATACAACGCCGTACTGGACATGCCGGCGGAGTACTACCTCGACACCATCAGCACCGTCTTCCAGCAGTTCCTGTTGCCGCGCGGCCTGTGGGACGTAAACGGCGAACGCGTCAAACCCAGCGCGATCACCGACACCGCCTTGCTGACCATCGAAGGCGAACTGGACGATATTTCCGGCCTGGGCCAGACCGAGGCCGCACATGATTTGTGCAGCGGTATTCCGGCCAATCGTCGCGCGCACAAGGTCATCGATGGCGCGGGCCACTACGGCATCTTCAGTGGCCGCCGCTGGCGCGAGATCGTTTATCCGCAAGTACGCGATTTCATTAAGCGCATGGATAAGGATCGAGGCTGAGGCAGAGGGCTGAGGGCATTAGAAGAAGCGCGTGAACTCCGCGCGGTTCTTCACTCACTTCTCTTCACTCACTCCTGCTTTTTCCCCGCTTACCGGGTGAAAAATGCCCGAAACGCTCCGATCACGCGCTCCACGCCTTCGTCATCGATATTCAGATGCGTCACCAGGCGCAGCGTCGGCAGGTAGCCGATGCTGATGCGCACTTTGGCTTCACGCAAATGGACGTCCAGCTCGCGCAAGCGATCGGCCGGTACGTCGACGAAGACCATGTTGGTGTGATGCCCCAGCAGTCGCACGCCCGCTATCTCTCCGAGTTGCTCGGACAAGCGTTTGGCGCGCGCATGATCGTCGGCGAGCCGTTTGACGTGGCGATCGAGCGCATACGAGCCTGCCGCAGCCAGTAGCCCGGCTTGACGCCAACCGCCACCGGCGACTTTGCGCCAGCGCCTGGCCTTGTCGATCAGCGCCGATGAGCCTACCAGCACCGAGCCCACGGGCGCCCCCAATCCCTTGGACAGACAGACCGAGACGCTGTCGAAGTACTGCGCGATATCGCGCGCCGGCACGCCCGCGCCCGTGGCTGCATTGAACAGACGTGCGCCATCGAGATGGATGGCCAAACCTCGCTCGCGGGCAAAATCATGTGCGGCCTTCAGGTAATCCAACGGAAGCACGCGGCCGTGCCAGGTGTTCTCCAGGGCCAGCAAGCGGGTCCGTGCGAAATGCGGATCGACTGGCTTGATTGCCGCAGCCAGTTTGTCCAATGGCAAACTGCCATCGGCATCGTGGACGATCGGCTGCGGCTGGATCGAGCCGAGCACTGCCGCACCGCCGCCCTCGAACTTGTAGGTGTGCGCGTCGGCACCGACCAGGTATTCGTCGCCACGCTCGCAATGCGACATCAATGCCAGCAGATTGGACTGCGTGCCCGTAGGTACGAACAGACCCGCCTCGAAACCCAGTTCGGCGGCGAGCCGGCTTTGCAGCGCGTTGACCGTAGGGTCTTCGCCGTAAACATCGTCGCCGACCTCGGCCTCGAACATCGCCTGGCGCATGGCTGCCGTGGGGCGGGTCACCGTATCGCTGCGCAAATCGACCCAATCCATCGAACTGCTCCGTTATGTCAACCCAAGCGTGTTAGCTTGGCCGGAACGACGGCCGCAGACAAGTCGCGCAGGAAATTCCGTGACCGGCGCCGCTAAGCTTGTTTTCCATCGAACCGCCAAGAATGTTAGGGAACATGCCGTTACTACGCCTCTATTTGCGTGTATTGGGCTTGCTGGCTGCCGAGCGCAGTCTCGCCATCATGCTGGCGATCGCCAACCTGGCGGTGGCTTGCGTGTTCTTTATCGAACCGATGCTGTTCGGCCGCGTTGTGGATGCCTTGAGCGGAGACAGCGCCCACGCGATGCGCCTGATTGCGCTGTGGGCCGCCATCGGCTTTGCCGGCGTGGCTGCCAATGTGTGGACCTCATTACATGCGGACCGGCTATCGCACCGTCGCCGCCTGGCAGCGATCGGGCTGTACTTCGAACATGCGGCGGCGTTATCGCTGGGGTTCCACAGCGAACACCATACGGGCCGATTGGCACGCATCATGAACATGGGCGTGGGCAATCTGTTTGGCCTGTGGCTGAGCTTCTTCCGCGATCATTTGTCCACCCTGTTCGCCATCCTGGTCATGATTCCGGTGGCTTTATGGATGAATTGGAAACTGGCACTGCTGATGATCGCTCTCATGGTGCTGTTCGCCGTGACCAACGCCGTGGCGATTCGCCGGACGCACAAAGCCCAGGGTGAGGTGGAGGAGCTGCACAACGAAATCGCGACTCGCGCCGGCGATGTATTCGGCAACGTCTCGATCGTACAGAGCTTTACCCGCCTGGCTGCCGAATCGGCCGCCTTGAAAGAAATGATGACGCAGGTATTGAACGCGCAATACCCGGTACTGCGCGGCTGGGCGCTGCTGTCGGTGCTCAACCGCGCGGCGAGCACGCTGACCATCGTGGCGATATTCGCGTTAGGCAGCTCGCTGCATGCCCAGGGCGACATCTCGGTCGGCGGCATCGTCAGCTTTGTCGGTTTCTCGATGTTGCTCATCGGCCGGCTCGAACAATTCGCCGCGTTTATCTCGACGCTGTTCTTC
The DNA here is from genome assembly GCF_036568765.1 of Dyella sp. Lineage (GTDB taxonomy): Bacteria > Pseudomonadota > Gammaproteobacteria > Xanthomonadales > Rhodanobacteraceae > GSA-30. The sequence goes on from NZ_DATCRY010000270.1 coordinate 3,828, forward strand.
CAGACCCAGTCTCTGGAAGATTTCTTCGCGGTGCTCGACGAGCGCCCGGCTATTGCCGACAAGCCCGGCGCACCCTCCCTTAAGGTAACCCGCGGCGAGGTGGTCTTCGAGCGCGTAAGTTTCGGCTATGATCCCGTGCAGCCCGCTCTCCACGATTTGAGCTTTCATGCGGCGCCTGGGAGCACCATCGCCCTGGTCGGCCCCACCGGCGCCGGCAAGACCACAGCGCTTAGCCTGCTTTATCGCGCCTACGACCCGAGCGCCGGTCGCATCGCCATCGACGGCACGGATATCCGCGATGTCTCGCTGGAATCGCTGCGTCACAATGTCGGTGTGGTGTTCCAGGATCCAGGCATGTTCTATCGCTCCATCCTGGAAAATCTGCGCGTCGGTAAACCCGATGCGGACTTTGCGGAAATCGAGGCCGCCGTGGCCGCTGCCGAGGCCACGGGATTTATTGCGCGCAAACCCGAAGGTTTCGAAACGCTTGTCTCCGAGCGCGGCCGCTCACTTTCCGGCGGAGAACGTCAGCGCCTGGCGATCGCCCGTGCGATGCTGAAAAACGCGCCGATCCTTGTATTGGACGAAGCTACCAGCGCCCTGGATAACGCTACCGAAGCGCGCATCCAGCGAGCGCTGGATGCTTTGACCGAAGGCCATACGACGTTCGTGATCGCCCATCGGCTGTCCACGGTAAAAAACGCCGACACGATCCTGGTGCTCGATCAGGGCCGGCTGGTGGAACAAGGCAAGTTCGACGCCTTGATCGGCCAGAACGGCCTGTTTGCCCAGTTGGCTGCAGAGGGGCGATTCGCCCCCGATGCAAAAGAGTAAATCCGGCCGGCCTCACCCGCTTCGCTTGAAATACAGCCAGGCCAATATCGCAAGGATTGCCGCCGGCAACAGATTGGCGACGATGGGCGGTACGCCATAGACCGTGCCGAAGTTCACCATCGCCTTCTGCAGGAAGTACCAACCGATGGCCAGCAACATGCCGATGAACATGCGCTTGCCCAGACCGCCGGAACGCAGGGCACCGAACGCAAACGGCATGGCGCAAAGCACCAGAACGAGCACGTTCAAGGGGTACAGGGCGCGCGTCCAGAAAGCTACCGCGTATTCGCCAGGCGCTTCGCCCAGGCTCCGCTTGTAGTTGATATTGCGGTTCAGATCGCGCATCGACAGATACTGCGGCTGGATCAGCGATTGCTCCAGCACCTGCGGATTCAGACGTGAATTCCACACGGTACGCGGCGAAATGACGGTATGGGTGCCGGTGTCGTCCAGCGTGGTACTGCGCACGTCGTCCATCACCCACTGACGTCCATCGTGCTCGGCAGTCTTGGCCCAGTCGAAATGGCTGAGCTGCCCGTCCGGCGTCATGGTGAACACGCGCACATCGACCAACTGCACCGACGTGTGGGTTTCCCCCTGGCGCGCCAAGGCGCTCTTGGCGTTGATGATACGGTCGCCATCGCGTGCCCACAGGCCGGTGTTACCGGCCATGCCGATATTGTTGGTCTTCATGCGCAGTTGCATGGCCTGCGCCTGCTGATCGCCCCAAGGCGCCGCGGTCTCGCCCAGGATCACCACGCCGACGATCAGCACCGAAACGATACCGACGGCGGAGGCGGCAATGCGCAACTTGGACATCCCGGCAGCGCGCAGCGCCGTCAGCTCGCCGCTGCCCGCCAGACCTCCGAGTCCGAGCAGGCCGCCGATCAAGGCGGCATTGCCGAACATTTCGTACATGCGCCGCGGCGTGGTTACCAGCACGTATACGATGGCATTGGTAAGCGTGTAGCCGTTCTTGCCGATGCGCCCGATCTGCGTCATCAGCTGATACACCACGTCCAGACCGGTCAGTACCAGCCAGACCATGACCAGCGAACTCAACACCGTTATGCCGACGAGATAATCGACCCGCTTGATGCGCAGCGCATTCATGGTTTCACCACCTTGCGCGGCTTGCGGATCGCGTACTGGTTACGGAACAGATAGACACCCAGGCCAAATACCAGCACGCAGATGATCCACATCGGCGTGGCGTGATGCCACTTGCCCTTGATCAACTGACTGCGGCATAGCGCGAGCAAGACGTAATACAGATAGAACACTAGCAAGGCGACGATCAAACGCGCCGAGCGAGCCTCGCGCGGCTGCTGGCGCGACAACGGCACAGCCAGCATGACCAGCACCAGCATCATCGCCGGTGCGATGGTGCGCCATGCCAACTCGGCGCGCGCATCGCCGTTATCCACTCCGAACAACTGGCTGGTGGTCAACGAATGGGCGGGATCTTCATCGCTGTCGTCCGATTGAATACTGGACAGCGACGTATCGTTGCGCTCGTATTTCATCTTGCGCCAGTTGTCCGCACCCAGCGGAAGCTCATATTGCCAGCCGTCGTAAAGCGCCAGGAAACGACCGTCTCCGTCGCTTTCCTGATACAGCTGGCCGTGCTTGCCAGTCACCACCTTGAGCCGTCGGGTGCCATCGGTGGAATCGCGTTCGGTGGCGATGAAGGTATTGCCCAGCAAGCTGCCGTCGCGGCTGAGGCTATCGACGAAGATGATCCCGCCACGGCCGGGCAACTCGGTGAAGCGCCCGGCATCGAGGCCCGCGGCGATCACCGAGCGGTTGGCCGCCGCCACCAGGTTATCCGACGTACGCGCCGCCCACGGCCCCAGCCACATCGAAACGATGCCGACGAGGATCGCCAGCCCGACCGCCAGGATCGCCACCGGCCGCAGCAGACCGCGCGGCCCCATGCCGGAGGAGGACAGCACATGCATTTCGCTTTCGCGATACATGCGCCCCAGGCTCCACAGCACGCCAACGAAGCCGGCCAGGAGCAGCAAGGTCGAAAGGCCATCGAGCATGTTCAGGCCCAACACCTGGAACATCACGCTCGCCGGGAAGCTGCCGTTGGCGACCTGTTTTAGCACCTGCGCGAACGAGGTACCGGCAAAGATCGCGACCAGCACGATCGTCGTGGCACCCACGGTCTGCGCCAGTTCGCGCAAGAAATAGCGGTCGAGAATATTCAGAACCGGACCTCGGCAAGGCAGCGGGCGGCATGGAAAAGCCAATCCAAACGCACAGTTGCGCCGGACGATGACACGCGCTCCCGAATCCGCTGGACGGCGGCCCCGGCAACGCACGGACGGCAGGTTACGTAAAGACAGCTACTCGACATGCGCTAGGATACTTGGCTCCGCGCCGCGCCCAGCTTGGGCTGGCCGGCAAACCCCAAGTTTAGCCGGTCCGGCACCCTCCGGACCCCATGCAGGACGTACCCGATGACGCTTCAGTTCAGCCTAGGCCCGGTCACCCCAGAAACCGTCGAGACCCCTTGCGTAGTGGTCGGCGTCTACGAGAATGGCGTGCTCACCAGTGCTGCCGCCCGCCTGAACACCGCGACCGACGGCGCAATCAAGCAGCAGATCGACAGCGGCGACATCAACGGCAAAGCCGGCAGCGTCAATGTGTTGTATGCCCCTGCGGGCCTGGCCGCCCGCCGCGTGCTGGTGGTCGGCCTGGGAGCGCAGAAGACGTTCGACGCAGCGCGCTACCAAAAGGTCTGCATGGAGGCTACGCGTGCGCTCGGCCGGCTGCCGATCGAAACGGCGGTATCCTTTTTGACCGAAGTGGACGTGCCGCACCGCGATGTCACTTGGCGAGTACGTACGGCAGTGCTGGCCGCCGACCACGCAACCTATCGCTACACCGCCACCTTCAAGCCGCGCGAAAAGCCGGCGACCCCTGAACTGGGAGCCATCCAGTTCAGCGGCGGCGAAGACGCTGCCGCGGGTCTGGAACAGGCCGTAGCCATCGCCGAAGGCGTGCGCTTCGCACGCGACCTGGCAAACCTGCCGCCGAACATCTGCAACCCGGCCTACATCGCCGAGCAAGCAATACAGTTCGCCGGGCGCCACGACGCGGTCACCTGCAACGTGCTCGATCACATCGAGATGGAACGCCTGGGGTTCGGCTCGCTCCTGGCGGTTGCCCGGGGTTCGGCCAACAAACCCAAGCTGGTGGTGCTGAACTACCAGGGTGGCGGGACGGACGACAAGCCATACGCTTTGGTCGGCAAGGGCATCACGTTCGATACCGGCGGCATCAGCTTGAAACCCGGCCCCGGCATGGAAGAAATGAAATTCGATATGGGTGGTGCTGCCGGTGTGCTCGGCGCCTTCGTCGCCGCCGTCAACATGCGACTGCCGCTCAACCTGGTGTGCGTGGTGCCGGCCGTCGAGAACATGCCCGATGGCGACAGTTACCGCCCCAGCGACGTGCTGACCAGCCTGTCCGGCCTGACCATCGAAGTGCTCAACACCGACGCCGAGGGCCGTCTGATCCTGTGCGACGCTCTGACCTACACCGCGCAGACGTTCCAGCCGCAGGTGATCGTCGATGCCGCTACGCTGACCGGAGCTTGCGTGATTGCCCTGGGCAAGCATGCCAGCGGCCTGATGAGCAAGCACGACGACCTGGCCGCCGAACTCCTCGCCGCCGGCGAGGCGACGCTGGATCGCGCGTGGCGTCTGCCGCTGTGGGACGACTACCAGACTCAGCTCGATTCGGGTTTTGCCGACGTGGCCAACATCGGCGGCAAGAACGCCGGTGCAATCACCGCGGGCTGCTTCCTTGCGCGTTTCACCGAAGGTCAACGCTGGGCACATCTGGACATCGCCGGCACAGCCTGGGACGAGGGTCGCAAGGGCCTGGCCACCGGTCGTCCCGTACCTCTGCTGGCGCAATGGCTGATGGATCGCGTTTAAGCGAAGAGGGAAGCGTGCCTGGACCGATGGCGCGCTTCATCCCGCCGATCTTCCCCTGTCGACCCCTTAATCTATGTCCCGTGCCGACTTCTATCTGATCGACAAACCGCGCTTTCGCGAACAACCGTTGCTGCTGGTTTGCGAACTTGCCAAGCGTGCCTTCGCCGCGCAAAAGCCGACACTGGTGCTGACCCGGGATTTCGAGCAGGCCGAAGCCCTGGACGCGCTCCTGTGGGACTTCGACGAAGATTCCTATATCCCGCATCAGTTGGCGGGCGACGACGATGACGAGCACACCGCAGTGCTGATCGTACCGCCTGGCGTCGATACTCCGGATCGTCCGATGGTGATCAACCTGCGCGAGACCTGTCCGCCCGGTCGCTACGAGCGCATCCTGGAAGTCGTTGCGGCCGATCCGGCCGAGCGTGAGGGTTCGCGCGTACGCTGGACGGAGTACAAGCGCTTGGGATTCGAGGTAGCGAAGTACGATATGTGAGTGAAGGCAGCCACTACGTGGCCTCGAAAAGAAAGAAAAGGAGCGACCGGTTTCATCGCTTCAGCGCCTCACTCGCCCCTCACTCCTTCGTTCCCACGACCGCCGGCTCAGTCGATACCCGTACTACCCGCAATGCTTCGACCAGTTGCTCGCCCGTCAATGGCTTGCGCAGGAAGCCGTCCATGCCGAAGTCGCGCGCATGCTGTTCTTCGCCGCTACCGGAGCGTGCCGTGACAACAATGATCGGCAAGCGTGTGCCCGGTGCTTCGCGCTGGCGAATCAAACGCGCAATCTGAAAACCATCCACGCCCGGCAGGTCGAGGTCGAGCAGTACGACGTCACAAGGGCCTTGCACCAACTCTGCCAGCGCAGCCAGGCCGTTACCCGCATGCCGCACATGATGACCCTGCTGTTCCAGCAGGCCGCGAATCACCGCCGCGGCAATGATGTCGTCTTCGATCAACAGCACGCGCAATGCTTGGCTCTGCACGACACTGGGCTGCGGCGATGTGGCTGCTACAGCCGGCACAGGCGCCTCGGCCGCACGCAGCGGTAACCGCACACGGAAGGTGCTGCCCTGCCCCAGGCACGACTCCAGCTCGATATTGCCTCCCATCAAACTGACCAGTTCGCGGCAGATCGCCAAACCTAAGCCGCTGCCGGAATTGCGCTGCGGTCCATCTTCCTGCTCGAAGCGCTGAAACAGACGCGCTTGACCGGCGTTGGAAATACCCGGCCCGGTATCGATGACGCTGAACATCACGCCTTCGTCGATGCGTTCGGCACGCAAGGCAACCTCGCCATGTTCTGTAAATTTCAGCGCGTTATTGACCAGGTTAAGCAGCACTTGCTTGATGCGCATGGCATCGCCCAGCAATTGCGACGGCAGATCCGGTGCGCAGAAAACATCGAAACTCAGCCCCTTCTTGCGCGCCTGATTGCGCCCCAGGCTGGCCACGTCGTCCACCAGCCGATGCGGATCGAAAGGTACGGGCTCCAGCTCCAGGCGACCGGCCTCGATGCGCGCAAGATCGAGCGCATCGTTGACCAGCTTGAGCAACAGGCTGCCGGAGCGCTGCATGGCCTCGGTGTACTCGCGCTGCGTCGCCGACAGCGGCGTACTCATCAACAACTCGGACATGCCGATCACACCGGTCATCGGCGTGCGAATCTCATGGCTCAGTGTGGCCAGGAACTGCGACTTGGCCGCGCTCGCCTGCTCGGCCAGCCGCCGGCGCTGCTCGGCCATCTGGATGCGATGCCGGTTGGACAGACGGCGCTGCCAGGTCAGCAACACCAGCCACACCAGCAAGGCAGCAAACAGGCTATAGGCACACCACGCCCACCAACGCACCCAGGGCGGTGCATCGACATGGATCTTCAGTGGATGACGCAGATAACTCCATTGGCCGTCGGTACCCGAGCCCATCACTTCCAAGGTGTAATCGCCCGCACTCAATCCGGCGAACTCACGTACGCCGACGTTCCCCGTATCGACCCAGTTGTTGTCGAAATCGCTCAGGCGGAAGCGATAGCGATTCGACGCCACATCGACATACGAGAAAACGCGCGCAGTCACTGTGAGGCCGCGATCCTCCCAGCCGACGTGGACAGTATCGTCGCGCAGCGGCAGTTCGACTGGCTGCCCGCGCCGCAGGATATGCAAACCGGTAATCGCCAGAGGCGGTTCGTAGGGACTGACATCGGGCAGATTGGGATTGAACCCCACCACGCCGCCGAGCGTAGGGGCGTAGATATAGCCGTTGGACATGCGCGCGAAACCGCGCGAGAACTCGTCGTTGATCAGACCGTCCTGCGGCCCGACACGCCGGAACTGGCCGTCGGACGGATCGAAGCGCCACAAGCCGTCGCGCCCGAAGATCCATACACGCTTTTGCGCATCGACCGCTACGTCGAACGCACTGATCGACGGCCAGCCGTGTGCCGCATCGACCTTACGCTCCAGCTTCAATCCATCGCCGTCGTAGCGGTAAAGCTCCAGGCCATCGGAGCGCGCGAGCCACATGCCGTCGTCGGTAAAATCGAACGCGTCCACGCCACGATCGCCAGCCACTCCCGGTACGGGTTCGAAGTATTCGTGCGTGCGATTCAATCGCAACAGGCCACCGTCGCTGGCATACCAGAAGTCACCGTTACGCAAGGTCAGCTGACTGCCCCAGCGTGCCTTTTCGTCCGCTGGACGGATCGGTACCGGTGTGACCTCCAAACTGTCCTGATCGATGCGATACAAGCCTTCGCCGAAGGTTCGGGCATAAAGCTTGCCGTCGGGCCCGACCTCCACCTCCAGCGGATGCTGCATGATCTGCGGATCGGCCTTGACCTCGTCCAGCTTGCCGTCGGCATAGCGATAGATCGCACCCTGCATCACTACCCATAGACGACCGGCATCGTCTTCGGTCAAACCGATGACATCGCCACGCTTGCCGCCGATGACGTGCTCGGCGGTTCCCGTCACGGGGTCGAGTTTGTCGACGATCGAATTGCGACTACCGACCCAGACCTTCCCGTCACGCGAACGTGCCACCGAGGTGGCCTCCGAGTCGCGCAGACTGCTTGGGTCTTCGGGGATGTGGCTGAAACGGCTGATCCGGCTCCATCCAGGCGCCAGATAAGCCACACCGCCGTCGAACAGCATGATCCACATGCCGCCTTCGCGGTCCATCAGGATGTTGAACACCCAGGTGCCCGGAAGATTGCCCGGCAGCAGCGGCTGATCGGGAATGGCGGTGATCGGCCGTCCGCTGCCGCCGCTTTGCAGGAACAGTCCGCGCTGCGTACCGACCCACAGGCGGCCGCCCAGATCGCGTGCGCTACTGAGCACATTGACGTTGGCGATCTTGTCTTGAGCATATGGACGGGCGATATCGTCCGGTCCGATAAAGAACAGGCCTCGCGCCGCACTGACACGAATTTCGTCGCCGTCGCCTTCAATGCGCCACGCATCGATCGGTCGGTCCGAATCGAGCCGGTGAACGGTATGGAAACTACCGTCCGGATCGCGCCGGAATACTCCAAGGTTGCTGCCGATCCATAAGCGATCGCGCGTATCGACGTACAAAGCGGCGATCATGCCAAAGGCTTCGGGCTGCTCGCCTAGGGCGGGGTTGGCGATATGGTCGAAACCGCTGAGATCCGGCCTCATGCGTTCCAGGCCGCGCGCCGTTCCGACCCAGAGCGTGCCGTCGCCGGTCTGCGCAATGGCCCAGACCTTGTCGCTGACCAGGCTATGCGGATCGGCCGCATTGTGTCCCCAATGCTGGAACCGGTCTTGTTGACGATCGTACCGATTCAGTCCTGCCTCGAGGCCGCCGGCCCAGATGGCGTCCTGTTTGTCGACCATTAGTGCCGAGATACCGTTATTGATCAGCGAACCCGGCTCGCCCGCGACATGGCGGAATACCTTGAAGACCAGGCCGTCAAAGCGCGCAATACCACCCTTGGTGCCGAACCACATCGCGCCTTCGCGATCCTGTACGGCTACATAGACGCTGCTGCTGGGCAGGCCACTGGCGGTGCCATAGCGACGGAACTGCGGGGTCAGGAG
>NZ_DATCRY010000271.1:0-7253 GCF_036568765.1 Dyella sp.
AGATCATCGGCACGGTGGGTGTGGATCGCGTGCTGACGGTGGACCTGCATGCGGACCAGATCCAGGGCTTCTTCGACATCCCGGTGGATAATGTCTATGCCTCGCCGCTGCTGCTGGCGGACATCTGGCGTAACCACAGCATGGACAACCTGATCGTGGTCAGCCCCGACGTCGGTGGCGTGGTGCGTGCGCGTGCGCTCGCCAAGCGCCTGGACGACGCCGACCTGGCCATCATCGACAAGCGCCGTCCGAAGGCCAACGTCGCCACCGTGATGAACATCATCGGCGAAGTGGACGGCAAGACCTGCGTGCTGGTCGACGATATCGTCGACACCGCCGGTACGCTGTGCGCCGCTGCCGCTGCCCTGAAGGAGCGCGGTGCGCGCAAGGTCGTGGCGTACTGCGTGCACCCGGTACTGTCGGGCGCGGCCATCAGCAACATCGAAGGCTCGCAGCTCGATCAGCTCGTTGTCACCAATACCTTGCCGTTGCGGCCCGAGGCCGCCGCGTGCAGCAAAATCCGTCAGCTCTCGGTCGCCGAGCTGCTGGCGGAGACGATCCGCCGCATCGCGTTTGGCGAGTCCGTAAGCTCGTTGTACGTGGACTGAATTCCGAGCCCCGAGTACCGGGGCTCGATCCGAGACTCTCCTGGTCGCGGGAGAGTCATCCGGTTGCCGCGAGGCAGCCAATTACTGATAGGTAAACGCCATCATGGCTACAATTCATGAAATCCAGGCCCAGGGCCGCAAGGACGAGGGGAAAGGTGCGAGCCGCCGCCTGCGTCGTGCGAGCTTCGTTCCGGCCGTCGTCTACGGTGCGGGTCAACCCGCCGAAAGCATCCAGATCGAGCACAACACCATCCTGCTCGCCGCCAAGCACGAGTGGTTTTTCTCCTCGGTGCTCGACCTGAACATCGACGGCAAGGTGCAGAAAGTGCTGGTGCGCGACTGGCAGAAGCATCCGTTCAAGCAGCAGATGCTGCACATGGACTTCCTGCGCATCAATGAGAACGAAGCGATCCGTGTGAACGTGCCGCTGCACTTCCTGAACCAGGAAAAATCCCCGGCAGGCAAGACCGCCGGCGTGGTGATCTCGCACAACCTCAACGAAGTGGAAGTGTCCTGCTTGCCGAAGTACCTGCCCGAGTTCATCGAGCTCGATCTGTCGGGTCTGAAGGAAGGCGACATCATCCACCTGTCGCAGGTGAAGCTGCCGGCCAACGTCGAAATCCCGGCTCTCGCGCTGGGCGCCGATCACGACATCGCCGTGGTCACCGCCTACTCGGTGCAGGAAGAGGTCGATGCGCCGGCGGAAGGCGCGGCTGCTACCGATGCTGCCGCTGACGCCAACAAGGACGCCAAGAAGTAAGGCGCGCCGGCCCGACGCCCATCGGGGTGTCGGGCCGACAGCGTGTCTGCTTCGCTCGCCATGGCGGGTCTGCGCCTCATCGTCGGGCTGGGCAACCCCGGTGCCGAATACCTCCGAACCCGGCACAATGCCGGGTTCTGGTTTGTTGATGCTCTCGCTTCGGCGCAGGGCGAACGCTTTGGCTTCGATGGCAAGTTGCATGGCGAGACCTGCAAGGTCCGTCTTGGCGGCGAGGCCGTCTGGCTGCTCAAGCCGGCCACTTTCATGAACAAGAGCGGTATCGCGGTCGCCTCCGCGTTGCGCTATTACAAGATCGCCCCGGAAGAATGCCTGGTGGCGCATGACGAACTGGATCTCGATCCAGGTACCGTGCGCATGAAGTTCGACGGCGGCCATGGCGGCCAGAACGGTCTGCGCGACATCATCGCGCACCTGGGGCACGCCAAGTTCCACCGCCTGCGTGTCGGTATCGGCCATCCCGGCCACAAGGACAAGGTGACTCCATGGGTTCTGGGCCGCCCATCCGCTGCGGACGAGGACGCCATCATCCAGGGCATCGGACGCGCATTGGACGTGTTGCCGCTGGCGGTAGATGGGCAATTCGACAAAGCGATGCAGGCGCTTCATACGAAGCAGTGAGGCCGCGCCTGCGGCGCTGCGAGGAGTTAGGCGAGATGACTGTCTGGGCTAGAATAGGGCCCTCGTTTTTGCTTTCCCCCTCACTCTTAACCTCTTACCCCTAACTTTTTAAATCGGCCGCGTTAGCGACCGACCTGACGGACCAATCATGGGCATCAAATGCGGCATCGTCGGCCTGCCTAACGTCGGCAAGTCCACTCTGTTCAATGCGCTGACCAAGGCAGGCATCGCGGCGGCCAACTTCCCGTTCTGCACCATCGAGCCGAACGTCGGCGTGGTGCCGGTACCGGATCCGCGCCTCAATCAGCTGGCCGATATCGTCAAGCCGCAGAAGCTGATCCCGACAGCGGTCGAATTCGTCGATATCGCAGGCCTGGTGGCCGGCGCGTCGAAGGGCGAGGGTCTGGGTAACAAGTTCCTGTCGCACATCCGCGAGGTCGATGCCATTGCGCATGTCGTGCGTTGCTTCGAGCATACCGACATCGTGCACGTGGCCGGCAAGGTCGACCCGATTGCCGACATCGAAACCATCGATACCGAACTGGCGCTGGCCGATCTCGATTCGGTGGAGAAAGCGCTCAACCGCGCCGAGCGTGCGGCCAAGGCCAACGACAAGGACGCCCTGGCCAAGAAGCCGGTGCTGCAGAAGCTTGCCACAGCGCTTAACGATGGGCAGTCGGCGCGCAGCGTCAAGCTCGACGACGAAGAAAAGGCGCTGGTGCGCGACCTGTTCCTGCTCACGCTCAAGCCGTTGATGTACATCGCCAACGTGCGCGAGGACGGCTTCGAGAACAATCCGCACCTGGATGCCGTGCGCGCGCGCGCCGCGGCGGAAGGCGCCGAGGTAGTGCCGGTTTGTGCTGCGATCGAAGAAGAGCTTTCGCAACTGGACGATGCGGACCGTGACGAGATGCTCGCCAGCTACGGGTTGGAGGAGCCGGGCTTGAACCGCGTGATCCGCGCAGGCTACAAGCTGCTCGGCCTGCAGACGTATTTCACCGCTGGCGTGAAGGAAGTGCGCGCCTGGACGGTGAAGGCGGGTGCGACCGCGCCGCAAGCGGCCGGCGTGATCCACACGGATTTCGAAAAAGGCTTTATTCGCGCCGAGACCATCGGCTACGACGATTTCATCCAGTACAAGGGTGAGGCCGGTGCTGCCGCTGCCGGCCGTTTGCGCAAGGAAGGCAAGGAGTACCTCGTCAAGGAGGGCGATGTGCTGCACTTCCTGTTCAACGTTTGAAGCGCATCGCATGATGCTGTCGAAGGGGAGGCCAAGCCTTCCCTTTTTTATTCGTCAAGTACACCCCATGCAGAGGCGCACGCTTGAAGTGCTGCCCAGAAGGAGGCCTCGTGATGCGCATTCGAATGTCCACGCTCGCGGACGGTGCACGGGTGCTCGACATCTGGCGAAATGCGGTGGATGCAACGCACGATTTTCTTTCCGCCCAGGACCGAACCGAGATAGAAAGGGAGGTCGCGGCGTTTCTGCCATCGGCACCGCTCTTTCTCGCTGTCGACGACGAGGATAGGGCGGTAGGGTTCATGCTCCTGCACGAAGGGCACATGGAAGCGTTGTTTGTCGACGCCGATTGTCGCGGTGCCGGCGTCGGTCGTGCACTCGTTGTCCACGCCTTGCAGTTGCATCCTGGGCTGAGCGTGGACGTCAACGAGCAAAACGACCAAGCTGTCGGCTTTTACCGTCGCATGGGCTTTGAACGTGTCGGACGCTCGGTCTTGGATGGACAAGGGCGGCCTTATCCGTTGATTCATTTGCGCGCCGGTCGCTCGCTGGACACCGATGCGAGTGCGAGATGAGTCGCTTTGTTCCTAAGGCCGGACAGGGGCTTGGCTGGTAAAGCGCAGAGGTACGCGTTGCTGTCCGGCCTCGTCGAAATTTTCAGGTGCCAGCCAACGCCGATAGGCTTCTTTCAGCCTGGGCCAGTCGCGATCGAGCATGGCGAACCATGCGGTATCGCGGTTGCGCCCCTTGACCACGACATGCTGGCGAAAAATGCCTTCGAATTCGAAACCGAAGCGTTGTGCCGCACGGCGTGACGCTTCGTTGTCGCTGTGGCATTTCCATTCGAAACGGCGGTAGCCGAGCGTGTCGAAGACGTAGCTTGCGTGCAGGAACAACGCTTCGGTCGCCACCCGGCTACGCGCAATGGCCGGCCCCCACAACACATGCCCGACTTCGATCGTCCCGTGCGCCGGCTCGATGCGCAGCAGCGCCTGGCGTCCTTCGGCACGACCGGTGCGCCGGTCGACCACGGCAAAGAACAGCGGGTCTTCCGATGTGCTGCTCTTGTCCAGCCATGGTGCAAACGCTGCCATGTCGGCCGGCGGGTAAACGGCAAGATAGCGATGCCGCTCCTCGGTGCCGGGGGCTTGTGCCATGGCGAGCAGATCCGTTCCGTGGCGTGTGGGGTCGAGCGGCTCCAGGCGGGCGTAGCGGCCTTCCAGGGTGACGCGCTCGGGCCGTGGGACGCCTTTCCACTGCGACAAATCCATCGATGAGTACTCCACTTAGGAATGGCCGGCATTTTCAGGGCCGAGGTGGACTGGCGTACACTGCCACTTTCCAAATTCAGGGCATACCAGTTTGCCTCGCACCGAGGGCCGATCCGAACTTGCCTGGCCGCCGCTCGATCGCGCGTCCGGCGATCTCGAAGGGCAGATTTATCGGCTCGTTCGCGAACGGGTGCTTGCCGGGCAACTGCTGCCGGGCCAGCGATTGCCGTCGACCCGGGCATTGGCCGGTGCACTCGAGGTGGCGCGCTCGACCGTCGTTCACGCTTACGAGCGACTACGCAACGAGGGTTATCTGCAGACGACCGCAGGTGCGCTCTGTCGCGTATCCGGCCTGGCATTGCCCGTTTTCTCTGAACGGCCCGAGACGCCGCCGGTCACTCAGGCGGTGCCGGCACGCATATCGGGTCGGTTCGAGTTGGGAGTGCCTGACTTGGCGAGCTTTCCGCACAAAGCCTGGGCACGGACGCTGGCCGCCCGTGCCCGCGCGTTGCGTGTCCACGACCTGGGTTACGGTCAAGCTTGTGGTCTCGAGGCCTTACGCGTGGCGATCCTTGACCATGTTGCCGCTACTCGCGGGGTGACGGCGCGTCCTGAGCAAGTGCTGGTCGTCCCCTCCACGCGCGCCGCCGTGTCGCTGCTCGCCGAAGTGCTATTGCGCGATGTCCGGGACGACGCCGTTGTCTGGGTCGAGGATCCGGGTTATCCGACAGCCAAGACCTTATTGTCCGCAGCGGGAGCGGTGCTCCTGCCTGTGCCGTGCGACGAAGAAGGTATCGATGTGGCGCGAGCCCCGGCACGGGCGCCGCGGCTGATCTACGTGACGCCATCGCATCAGTACCCCATGGGCTATGCCATGAGCTTGCAACGACGTGTCGCATTGTTGGCAGCGGCGCGGCGGCACAACGCGATCGTGCTGGAGGACGACTACGACAGCGAATTCCGATATGGCTCTCGTCCTATCGCGGCGTTGCAAGGCATCGATCGCGGCGATTCGGTGGTTTACCTGGGAACCTTCTCCAAGACGCTCGCGCCCGGCTTGCGAGTGGCCTACGCGATCGTGCCGCCTGCTTTGACAGCCATGGTGGCCGAGGCTCAATTGCTGCGCGCTGCCGTCGTGCCGGTGCATATTCAGGCGGCCTTGGCCGACTTCATGTGCGAAGGACAATTTCGTGCACATCTGCGCCGCATGAATGCCATCTATGGCGAGAGGATGGCCGCTACGGTGGAGGCTTTGCGACGCCATGGCGAGCATCTGTTTCGTATCGGTCCCGGCGCAGGTGGCTTGCAACTGGCGGCGTGGTTTCATGACGAACGCATAGTGGATGCGGAGCTCGCGAAACATCTCAAAACAGAGGGTTTTGCCGTCAGGCCATTGTCGTCGTACTACTTGCTCACACCGCGCCCCGGCCTTGTCTTCGGCATTGCCACCGAGCCTGCGCAGCAGATCGATGCGCTTATCGCGCAATTAGTGCGCAGCGTGGAGAAGGGTGTGCGGTCGACGTGAGAATTTGCTTGCGGCATGGCAGGGCGGAAGCGGATCATGCACTCGTTTCACGAGTCGTTTTTTTTAGGGGACGCGATGTCCCGCCGGAGAGCGCATGCCAGGCCAGCAGCACGAAGTAAATTTCCGTTTCCTTGCCCAGCCGACCGATGTCAATTTCGGCGGCAAGGTGCATGGCGGCATGGTAATGAAGTGGATCGACCAGGCTGGCTATGCCTGCGCGGTGGCCTGGAGCGGCGCCTATTGCGTGACCGCTTCGATCAGCGGAATCCAGTTCGTCGCGCCGATCCTTATCGGCGATCTGGTCACGGTCAAAGCGCGTCTGATCCATACGGGGCGTTCCAGCATGCACATGGCGGTGGATGTCCTGGCACAGGATCTGCGCAAGGACGAGCAGCGCCTAGCGACCAGTTGCGTCATGGTTTTCGTGGCCCTGGACAGTCCCGATGGCAAGCCGACGCAGGTGCCGGCCTGGGAGCCGCGAACCGAGGCAGAGCGCCGCCTGCAAGAGCAAGCCAGGAAGCTCATGGACATGTCCAAGGACATGGCCAGCCTGGTTCACGAGCGCGCCGACGACGGCGCATAAGGCTTATGGGCCAAGGCGCAAATTCGTTCGCAGGCCCTTGCAAGAAAGTCGCCAGGAATCGCGTTTTTCTCGTGTGAAGGTGTTGACAGTTTCGGCCTCGATCCACACAATAGCCGTTCTTTGTTGGAGGGATACCCAAGCGGCCAACGGGGGCAGACTGTAAATCTGCTGGCTTACGCCTTCGGTGGTTCGAATCCACCTCCCTCCACCAGACGAGTTCCGCATTGGCTTGAAGATCGGGCGGGAGTAGTTCAATGGTAGAACCTCAGCCTTCCAAGCTGATGGTGCGGGTTCGATTCCCGTCTCCCGCTCCATTGATCTCGTCTTAAGAGTGTTTTGTGCTCATGTAGCTCAGTCGGTAGAGCACTTCCTTGGTAAGGAAGAGGTCGCTGGTTCGATTCCAGTCATGAGCACCACCTCGCAGAGCTGGTCGCAGGTATCGACTTTTTTTGTTCCTCATTTTGACTCCACCGGAGTTTGGCACGTATGGCAAAGGGTAAATTCGAACGGACCAAGCCGCACGTCAACGTGGGCACGATTGGCCACGTGGACCACGGCAAGACGACGCTGACGGCGGCGCTGACGAAGGTCGGTGCGGAGCGTTTCGGAGGCGAGTTCAAGGCATAT
>NZ_DATCRY010000272.1:0-8293 GCF_036568765.1 Dyella sp.
GGCGGCGTTGCGGCTCACACTACGGAGTTTAACGTTCGCTCGAACAAGGAGACGATTTCCAAGGGATCCAATGTCGTCTATCGGCAGCGCGATCTACTGAATTTGAAGGCGACGCTGGAATCGCAAGGGTTCAAGCTTGCCGCGTTGAATTTCGATACCGGCGATCATCCCTATGACCTCGATGTGGATACACCGCCCTATATGCAGAACGGCAAGCGCCACCTGAAGCTCGATATCGCGGGGCAGGTAGCGACATCCTTTTTGCTGATTATCGAAAAAGTAGCCGAAACAGAGCGGACTCATTCGTGGTGGAGCCGGCTCCTTGGGCGACGATAACCCGAGACGGCGGGGCGCTTCAGGCGCTTAGCCGCTGCTGGGTGTGTATCGCCTTCTCGGTCGGCGTGGACTTCTTCATGAAGCCTGGCTCGTTGGTGCGATCGAAAATCTCGCGCACCCACTCGATAAACGCCTGCACCCGCGCAGACAAATGTTTTTTCTGCGGATAAACGATCCAGACCGGCTTGCCGGTGGAAATGGTGTCGGTCATCACCAGTTGCAGCGCCCCGCGATCCAGGTAGCAGCTGGCCAACATGTGCGGTATCTGGGTGATGCCCAGGCCGGTAGCGGCTGCCTGGATGACCGATTCGCCGTCGTTGATCAGCATATGCGCGTCGATATCGACGCCTACTTGCCCACCTGGCGTATCGAATTGCCATTGGCGCGGACGACCGTTGGGCATGATGTAGTTGATGCAGCGATGGTTTTGCAGATCGTCGAGGCTATGCGGTTCGCCGAACCGCTCCAGATACGACGGTGCGGCGACCACCACATTGCGCAGGTAGCCGATCTTGCGGGCGATCAGGCTGGAATCTTCGAGCTGCCCGACCCGGATGGCGCAATCGATGCCTTCCTGGATCAGGTCGGCCGGGTTGTCGCTCATGGAGAGTTCCAGGCGGATATCGGGATAGCGTTCCTCGAATTCCTGCAAGCGCGGAATGATCGCCGCCCGCCCTACCGCCAGCGACAAGCCGACGCGCAAACGCCCTGTCGGCTTGCGGGTGGCGTAGTTCAATGCCTCAGTGGCCTCGGCCAGATCGGCGAGGATCTCCTTGCAACGTGCATGGAACGCGGCGCCATCGTCAGTCAAACGCAAAGCACGGGTGGACCGGAACAGGAGGCGTGCGCCGAGCCTTTCTTCCAGACGCGAGACGGCGCGGCTGACCCCGGAGGGGGTCATGCCAAGTTGGGTGGCAGCGGCAGCGAAGCTCTTCGCTTCGACCACCCGGACAAAGGCGGATATTGCGGAGAAGTCTTCCATAGTTGGCCTTTCTACCCCATTCGTGACTGTCAGTCACTATTGCTTTGCACAAGAAACGGATTTTCTGTACCGGGAAGTACGCCTATTCTCCGCACCCTCGACGATTGTACTCGTCGGTCCAATAATTATCTGGAGCCGGAGAATGAAGAAGCGTTCGATCATGGCTAGCGTCGCTGTTGTGGCAGCCGCTGGCAGCTATGCCCTGCTAAATGGGCACGACAACCCCCATGCGCAAGCCGCTGCGGGCGGTCCGCCTCCGGTGACCGTGGCCCAAGTGCTGGTGCGCAACGTGGACGATTCCAACGAATTCACCGGTCGCCTGCAAGCCGTTGATTCGATTGATCTTCGCCCGCGCGTGAGCGGCTATATCGATGCGGTGCACTTCACCGAAGGCGCTTTCGTGAAGAAGGGCCAGGTGTTGTTCCAGATCGATCCACGCCCCTACCAGGCCGAAGTCGACCGGCTCACCGCCAACCTCACCCAGGCCAAGGCCGAACAGCTCCTGGCCCAGGCCAATGCGGACCGCGGTCGTCGCCTGCTCGAACAGCGCGCGGTGGCGAAGGAAGAAGCCGACCGCCTGGCCACGGCCGCCGAAAGCGCCAAGTCGCAGGTTGCCGCCACCCTGGCGGCGTTGACCGCCGCCAAGCTCAACCTGGAGTTCACCCAGGTGCGTGCGCCGGTCGATGGCCGGGTCAGCAATGCGCTGATCACCCCGGGCAACCTGGTGACCAGCAACGACGTGCTGACGCGCGTGGTGACGGTCAACCCGATGTACGCCTACTTCGATGTGGACGAGCACAGCTTCCTCAAGCTCGACCAGATCCGCCGCAACAAGGGCACCGCACCGCAGGTCACGATGGCACTGGCCAACGAAAGCGGTTTCCCGCATGCCGGGCGCATCGACTTTGTAGACAACGAACTGCGTCCCGGTTCGGGCACGATTCGCCTGCGCGCGGTGTTCGACAACAACGATGCTCGCTTTACGCCGGGCCTGTTCGTGCGCCTGAAACTGCGCGATGGCGATGCCCGCCCGCGTGCGCTGATCGACGATCGCGCGGTCGCCACCGATCTGGGCAACAAGTTCGTCTACGTCCTGGACAAGGACAAGAAGGTCGAATACCGCCGCGTTGTCACCGGGCCGCTGGTCGACGGTCTGCGCATTGTCGATGACGGTCTGACTGCCAAGGACGTCGTTGTCGTCAACGGTCTGCAGCACGTGCGCCCCGGCGTGGAAGTCACACCCACCACGGTCGCGATGGACAGCCGCAGCCTGGATCCGAACAAGCAACTTGCCGGCGGCGGCTCCGCACAGAAGGTCGCCGCGCTGAAGGACTGATCCGAAGATGAAAATCGCTCAATTTTTCGTGGACAGGCCGATCCTGGCCGGTGTCCTCTCTGTGTTGATCGTCATCGCGGGCAGCATTGCGCTGTTCAAGCTGCCGATCAGCGAATACCCCGAAATCGTGCCACCCACGGTCGTCGTGCGTGCCACCTACCCCGGCGCCAACCCGAAGGTAATCGCCGAAACCGTCGCCACACCGCTGGAAGAACAGATCAACGGCGTGGAAGGCATGCTCTACACCTCCTCGCAGTCCACCAGCGACGGCGTGATGACGCTGACCGTGACCTTTGCGCTCGGCACCGACCTGGACAACGCCCAAGTGCAGGTGCAGAACCGTGTGGCGCAGACGCTCAGTCGTTTGCCGCAGGAAGTGCAGCGCCTCGGCGTGACGACGCAGAAGAGTTCGCCCGACCTCACCATGGTCGTGCACTTGACCTCGCCCAATAACCGCTACGACATGCTGTACTTGTCGAACTACGCGCGCCTGCACATCAAGGATCAGCTCGCGCGTCTGGACGGCGTGGGCGATGTGCAGTTGTTCGGTGCCGGCGAGTACAGCATGCGTGTCTGGTTGAACCCGGACAAGCTGGCTCAGCGCGGTTTGACCACGGGCGACGTGATCCACGCCATCGGCGAGCAGAACGTCGCCGTTGCCGCCGGCTCGCTCAATGCGCCGCCGGGACCCGGCAATGCCGCCTTCCAGCTCAACATCAACACGCAGGGCCGCCTGGTCAACGAGGAAGATTTCCTCAATATCATCGTGCGCACCGACAGCAATGGCGCGGTCACGCACCTGCGTGACGTCGCCCGGGTGGAACTGGGCGCGGACAGCTACGCGCTGCGCAGCTTGCTGGACAACCAGCCGGCAGTGGCGATTCCGATCTTTGCCCGTCCCGGTTCGAACGCTATCCAGATCTCCGACGAAGTGCGGTCGATGATGGCGAGCCTGAAGAAGGATTTCCCCGAAGGCGTCGAGTATCACATCGTCTATGACCCGACCGTGTTCGTGCGCGGCTCGATCGAGGCGGTGGTGCACACGTTGTTCGAAGCGATCCTGCTGGTCGTGCTGGTGGTGATCCTGTTCCTGCAGACCTGGCGTGCCTCGATCATTCCGTTGGTCGCTGTGCCCGTATCGCTGATCGGCACCTTCGCGGTGATGTACCTCGCCGGCTTCTCGCTCAATGCGCTGTCGCTGTTCGGCCTGGTGCTGGCGATCGGTATCGTGGTGGACGACGCCATCGTGGTAGTGGAGAACGTCGAACGTCATATCGAGCACGGCATGCGGCCGAAAGAGGCCACGCGCCAGGCGATGAAGGAAGTGACCGGTCCGATTGTCGCCACCGCGCTCGTGCTGTGTGCCGTGTTCGTGCCGACCGCCTTCATCAGCGGCCTGACCGGCCAGTTCTACCGTCAGTTCGCGCTGACCATCGCCATCTCGACGGTCATCTCGGCGTTCAACTCGCTGACCTTGAGCCCGGCCCTCGCCGCCATCCTGCTGCGCGACCATGACGCACCGAAGGACAAGCTCACGGTGTGGATGGACCGCGGTCTGGGCTGGATCTTCCGTCCGTTCAATCGCCTGTTCGTATCTAGCGCCAATCGCTATGTCGGGGGCGTCAAGCGCGTGCTTCGCACCAGCGTTGTCGCGTTGTTCGTCTACGGTGGCCTGGTTGCCCTCGGCGCCTTCGGTTTCGTACACGTGCCGACCGGCTTCGTACCGCCGCAGGACAAGCAGTATCTGGTCTCGTTTGCGCAGCTGCCCGACGCGGCTTCGCTCGATCGCACGGAAGACGTGATCCGCCGCATGAGCGACATCGCATTGAAGACGCCGGGCGTGGAAAGCGCAGTGGCGTTCCCCGGCCTGTCGATCAACGGCTTCACCAACAGCACCAACTCCGGCATCGTGTTCGTGACACTGAAGCCCTTCGAAGAACGCCGCGATGCGGACAAGTCGGCCGGTGCCATCACCGCCGAACTGAACCAGAAGTACGCCGGCATCCAGGATGCTTACATCGCGGTGTTCCCGCCGCCGCCCGTCATGGGCCTGGGCACCATCGGCGGCTTCCGTATCCAGATCGAAGACCGTTCGGATATGGGTTTCGAGGAGTTATACAAGCAGACCCAGAACCTGATCGGCGAAAGCCGCAAGACGCCGACGCTGGCCGGCCTGTTCTCCAGCTATCAGGTCAGCGTGCCGCAGATCGATGCCAACGTGGATCGTGAAAAGGCCAAGGCCGAAGGCGTGGACCTGTCCGATGTGTACCAGACGCTGCAGGCGTACATGGGCTCGCTCTATGTCAACGACTTCAATCGTTTCGGTCGCACCTACCAGGTGAACGTTTCGGCGGATCAGGGCTTCCGTCGCGAACCGGAGGACCTGCTGCAGCTCAAGACCCGCAACGCGCGTGGCGAAGCGATTCCGCTCGGTTCGTTCCTGACCGTGAGCCAGACCGTCGGCCCGGATCGCGTGCAGCACTACAACGGCTATCCGACCGCCGAAATCAACGGCGGCCCGGCGCCGGGCTTCAGCTCGGGCCAGGCACAGGATGCGATGGAGAAGCTGGCGCGCGACAACCTGCCCAACGGCATGTCGTTCGAATGGACCGAGCTGACGTATCAGCAGATCCTCGCCGGCAATACCGCGGTGCTGGTGTTCCCCTTGTGCGTGCTGCTGGTGTTCCTGGTGCTCGCTTCGCTCTATGAAAGCCTGACCTTGCCGCTGGCGGTGATCCTGATCGTGCCGATGGTGTTGCTGTCCGCGATCTCCGGCGTGTGGCTCTCGGGTGGCGACAACAACATCTTCACCCAGATCGGCTTGATCGTGCTGGTGGGGCTGGCGTGCAAGAACGCGATCCTGATCGTGGAATTCGCTCGCGAGGCGCAGATCCTGGAAGGGCTGGATCGCAAGCAGGCCGTGCTCGAAGCCGCCCGTCTGCGCTTGCGCCCGATCCTGATGACCTCGATCGCCTTCATCATGGGTGTGGTGCCGCTGGTGACCTCCCATGGCGCGGGTGCCGAGATGCGTCATGCGATGGGTGTGGCGGTGTTCGCCGGCATGCTGGGCGTGACCTTCTTCGGCCTGATCTTCACCCCGCTGTTCTACGTGTTGATCCGTGGCTGGACCGAAAAGATGGATGAGCGCCGCGCTGCCCGCAAGGCCGCTCTGAAAGCACAGCGCCCGGCGCTGGAGGAACATTGAGATGAGCTTCACGCAGATAGATAACCGCAAGCCGGGCTTCAAGCCCGGCAAGTGGACGGCGATGTTCGCCGCCCTGGCCCTGGCCGGTTGCGTCAGCGTCGGTCCGAATTACCACGCTCCGCAAGAGAAGCCCGTCGCATTGCAAGGCGTCGATGCGCAGCAGCAAAGCGTGGAGAATTTCCAGGCCAAGTGGTGGGAACAGTTCAACGACACTACGCTTAATACCCTGATCCAGCGTGCGGCCAAGAACAGCCCCGACCTGAAGATCGCGCAGGCCCGCCTGCGCGAAGCACGAGCGGAGCTTGGCGTGACCAAGGCCGATCAATGGCCGACGATCGATACCGGCGTCGATTACAGCAAGAGTGTGCAACAACAGCCGGGTTTCACGACGCAACGTGTGCCCGTGCAGACCTACCAGGCCGGCTTCGATGCTTCATGGGAAGTCGACATCTTCGGTGGCGTGCGCCGTTCGGTAGAAGCCGCCAAGGCCGAGGCACAAGGTGCCGATGCCTCGTTGCAGGATGCCCAGGTGACCTTGTTCGCCGAGGTCGCGCGTTATTACTTCGATCTTCGGGGAGCGCAGCTGCGCATCGATGTTGCCAAGCGCGATATCGACAACCAGCAATCGTCGCTCAAGCTGATTCAGGCGCGCCTGGATGTCGGCACCGGCTCCGAGCAGGACGTCGCCAGCGCCAAGGCCCGCCTGGCTCAGGTGGAAGCGCAGCTGCCGCAACTGCAAACCCAGGCACGTGCGGATGAGTTCCGTCTGGCGGTTCTCCTCGGCGAACGTCCCGGCGAGCTCGACATCGATCTATCGCCGGTGAACTTCAAACCGATCGACGTCAGTCTGGCGATCGGCCAGGCCGGCGATGTGCTGGCGCGCCGCCCTGACGTGCGTGTGGCCGAACGCCAGTACGCCGCGGCGAATGCGCGCATCGGTGTCGCCAAGGCCGACTGGTTCCCGCATATCACGCTCGGCGGCTTCCTCGGTTTCCTGGCCGGGCGCAGCAACGATTTCGGCAGCCCCGGAACGCGTGCATGGACTCTGGCGCCCAGCATCAGCTGGTCGGGCCTGAACGTGCAGCGCGTGAATTCCAACGTCAAGGCGAGCGAAGCGCGTACCGAAGCGGCATTGGCCAACTACCAGCGCACCGTGTTGCAAGCGGTCGAAGATGTCGATAACTCGCTGACCGCCTACAACCTGCAACGCGAGCGTGTACAGAAGCTGCTGGAACAGGCGCAGCAGAGTCGTCGTGCGGCCGAGCTGGCCAAGATCCGCTACACGGAAGGCGCTACCGACTTCCTCGAATGGCTGGATGCCGAGCGCACCCAGCTCGCGGCGGAAGATGCCTTGGCCGAAGGCGAGGCGGCGATCAATGTACGTGCCGTAGCGATCTACAAGTCGCTTGGCGGCGGCTGGCAGGCCTGCGGCGACGAGAAATGCTCCGAGGTGGCCGTTGCACCATGAACGCCACCGTGCACCGTCTGCCGCGCACGGCCGCGCGCGGCAGCGTTGTCGATAGCGAACCGCCGCCGAGCCAGCGCGTCGCGCTGGTCAGCGGCGGCAACCGCGGCCTGGGCCTGGAAGTCGTCCGTCAGCTGGCAGCGCAGGGCATCACCGTCCTGCTCGGCTCGCGCTCGCTGCTTGCCGGCGAGAAAGTCGCACGACAGCTGCGCCACGAAGGTAACGATGTCGTGGCAGTCAAGCTCGATGTCACCGACGATGACGATGTCATATCGCTCGCAAGCCGGATCGATCGTGAATATCACCGGCTGGATATCCTGGTGAACAACGCCGGCGCCTTCTTCGACGTGGAGAAGCGCGCCTCCAATGCGGACCTGGGTACGGTTCGCCGTGCGTTGGACGTGAACCTGCTAGGCGCATGGCGATTGACCGAAGCGTTATTGCCGCTGATGCAGCGTCATAACTACGGCCGTATCGTCAATGTCTCCAGCAGTTGCGGCACGATCGACAACGAGAGCGATACGTGTCCGGCTTATCGAGTATCCAAGACCGCCCTCAATGGCTACACGCGCATGCTTGCGGCCGAACTCAAAGGCAGCGGCGTGCTGGTCAACGCCGTGTGTCCCGGCTGGGTGGCCACGGATATGGGCGGTAGCGGCGGTCGGCCTGTGAAGGATGGTGCCGAAGGCATTGTCTGGGCGGCATGCCTGCCGGCACAGAACGCGCATATGAATGGGCGGTTCTTTCGGGATAAGCGGCAGATTGCCTGGTGAGGCGGCAAGAAGAACTGAGGCATTGCCCCCTCACCCCGACCCTCTCCCCCGGCATAGCCCTGTCTCTTGATCACATCTTGAGGTGGCCGTAACCTGCTGCGCCCGGATAGCAAGTCTCACGGAAGGAGTCACGATGAAGGACGACGCGGCCTGGTCGCAGCAGGTTTTCGGGGAGTGTGATCTTGGCGATATCCGA
>NZ_DATCRY010000273.1:0-21156 GCF_036568765.1 Dyella sp.
CGATGCCGTGCTGGCGCCACCTGCCAGCAAGCCCAGCGGTATTGCCATGCGAACCCTGTTCTTCGAGCCGTGGGAACTGATGTTCCGCATCGATCATCCCTTAGCGGGCAAACGCAGCATCGATCTGGAACAGCTCGATGCAAACGATGCCACCTTGATGAGCGAAAGCCATGCCGATGGCTGGCCGGGCAAGAAAGGCGGCGGGCACGTGCAGGATGTCAGCCTGGAGAGCCTTGCCGCGCTGGTCGGCTTGCGCGGCGGCTATGCCCTGGTGCCGGCGCTGGCGCACGAACGTCTGGCATCGATGCCTAATGTAGCGCTGGCAAAGATCAAGCATCCCGAACAGGGTAGGGAAATCGCACTGTATTGGCGTGAGGCCTCGCCATGGCATGCCGAACTTCAAGCATTCGCCGATTTGCTGCGCAAAATCGCCAAGCAGCGACCGGGCCTGAAACTCACCGAGCCCTGATCGGGAGTCTCTGCACACCCCCAACTTTGCAAAGTGGCTTGAGCCTCGATAACCGTCACGCAGCTGCCAGTTGCCACCCCAGCGCTACCTATAAATCAGCCGCCGTTATCCAGCGTTGCGCCGGTCAACAAACCGCGCGCCAACATGCTGCATTGCCGGCGATACAGGATCAGCTGCCACTGTCGTCCCCCTATCTGTCGCCACAGCACTGCCGAACGCACGGCCGCCAGTAAACTGCTGCGTACTCGCTCGACAATATTGGCTTGCTGCAATTGTTGCGGGTTGCCGGTCACCATGACGCGCGGCTTCAACGTAGAGAGCGTGCCGCTGTAGACCTCGGCCAGCCGACTGAATACCTGGGGCGAGCCCTGCCCGAAGTGTTCGACCTGCCGCTGGGTCTGCACGATGCCTTGCTGCAGCTTGGAGAGCAGGCCACTCTGGTGCGACAGGCTGCGTTCCAGACGCATCACGGTAACGGCCATGCGCGTTACGGCCATGTCGCGCCCGGTTTCATCGAGTTGGCTGATCAGGCTGCGTAGCCCAAGGCGTACGCCGCTGACGCCACCGTACACCGCGGCTACCGAAGGCGCATCAATACGAAAGATGCTTGCCAGGCTCGATTCCAGCGCACTCTCATCGCAGCGTCCGTCGTTGGCCAACTGCTGGGCCAGCGTGGCGGCCTGGAACAGGCCGGCCAGGGCGAGCACGCGCTCTTCATTCATGGCAAAAGCTTCAAACACGGATCGATCCATCGAGGGTAAGGGAGGGAGAAACATGTGCCGGCCACTGGCCGAATGGGGCATCGGTTCCGGCGATGACGGCGCCACCCAGGCAGGCCTCGCCGTCATAGAACACGACCGATTGCCCTGGCGTGACGGCACGCTGCGGCTCGTCGAACTCCACCAGCAAGCCATCGCCCTGGACGTGCACGGTACAGGCCTGGTCATGCTGCCGATATCGGGTCTTTGCGGTACAGCGGAAAACAGCCGCCGGTGCCTCGCCTGCCACCCAGTGCGGCGCCTCGCTGACCAGGCGGTGCGATTGCAGCCAGTGGTTTTCGCCGCCTTGCGCCACGTACAGCACGTTTGCCGCGACATCCTTGCCGACCACGTACCAGGGATCGCCGCCCGCACCTTGGCGACCGCCGATGCCCAGGCCGTTGCGTTGGCCGAGGGTGTAGTACATGACGCCCTGATGTTCGCCGATCGGGTCGCCGTCGGGGCTACGCATGAGGCCGGGACGAGCCGGGATGTACTGGCTGAGGAATTCGCGAAAATCCCGTTCGCCGATAAAACAGATACCGGTGGAATCCTTTTTGGCGTGGGTAGGCAGTGCAGCCTCCTGCGCCAGCGTGCGTACCTTCGATTTCTCCATCTCACCGATGGGGAACAGCGTGGCGGATAACTGGCTTTGCCCGAGCGCGTGCAGGAAATAGGTCTGGTCCTTGGCCGTGTCGACCGCACGCAGCAGCCGGAAGCGGCCGTCGCGCTCGTCGACACGGGCGTAATGGCCGGTGGCGATTTTTTCCGCACCCAGCTCACGAGCTTCTTCCAGGAACGTCTTGAATTTGATTTCGCGATTGCACAGCACATCCGGATTGGGAGTCCGGCCGGCGCGATACTCGGCCAGGAAATGCTCGAACACGCCATCCCAGTACTGGGCGCTGAAGTTGCGCGCATGAAATGGAATGCCGAGCCGGCCGCAAACCGCAACGGCATCTTTGCGGTCGGCGTCTGCAGTGCAGGGGCCGTTGCGGTCGTCTTCTTCCCAGTTCTGCATGAACAGACCTTCCACCGCGTAACCGGCGCGCTGGAGCAACAGGCCGGCGACGGACGAATCGACACCGCCGGAGATGCCAAGCATCACTTTCATGGATACGGGTCACCTGGCAACTGGCTGTGCAGCGCACTCAGCGGCAAGCGCTGACCGGCCAGCCAGGCGTCGATGCTGGCCAGGACCATGCCGGTTCGCAGACGATCGCCCAGCGCAACGATTTCTTCGCGCGTCATCCACACGGCGCGCTCGATATCCTTGTCCAGCGGTCGGGCGGGGTGGTGGCGCACCGCACGGGCGGCGAAGCTGAAGCGCAACACGTCATCGCCGTGCTCCGGGCTGACCCACTGGTGGACGGCAATCAGGTGCAACGGCTCGACTTCCCAGCCGGTTTCTTCCAGGGCTTCGCGTACCGCTGCGCTTACCAGGCTTTCGCCCTGGTCAAGATGGCCTGCCGGTTGGTTATAGACCATCCGGCCGGCGACTTTCTCTTCAACCATCAAGTAACGGTCGCCGTCGGCGACCACGCACGCGACTGTCACATGCGGATGCCATATCGAAGAGGAAAAAAACGCGGAGTCGGTCATGTACGAGCCAGAAGGGGAAATGACCCGAAGGGGGCTGGAAAAGGCACTATTGTGCCATTACCTAGGGGTTCAATGCCGGCGCTGGGGCCTACAGGCGGCTCGGGGCGGCGGCGTTATACTTTCTCCCAAGCTTCCCTATCGACGTCTCATGGCCCACGAACCCGAACACGAACAAGGCAACAGCCACGGGCTGGCGGTGGAAACCTCCAAGCCGGAGGTAGCCAGGCCGCCGCTTTTCCAGGTCGTTTTGCTGAACGACGACTTCACGCCGATGGATTTCGTTGTGGAGGTATTACGTAGTTTTTTCAATCTAGACCAAGAGCGTGCTGTGCAAGTGATGCTACATGTGCATACTCGGGGCAAAGGGGTTTGCGGGGTGTTTACCCGGGAGGTGGCTGAAACGAAGGTAACTCAGGTCAACGAGTATTCACGAGCCCATCAGCATCCGTTGTTGTGCACTATGGAAAAGCTGTAGGCGTCCCCATCTTGTAGCCATCGCGGCGTTGGCCGCAGCCAATTCAAACGGAGACGGTCCGGATGTTTAGCAAGGATCTCGAAGTCACCATCGGCCAGTGCTACAAACAGGCCAGGGAACAGCGCCACGAGTTTATGACCGTGGAGCACCTGCTGCTGGCGCTTACCGATAACCAGGCCGCCCTGGGTGCCTTGCGCGCCTGCGGCGCGGATCTCAAGCGGCTCACCACCGAGCTGGAAAAGATCATTGCCGAGACCGTACCGGTGCTGCCGGACGGCGATGAGCGCGACACCCAGCCGACGCTCGGCTTCCAGCGCGTCTTGCAACGCGCCGTTTACCATGTGCAATCCTCCGGTCGCAAAGAGGTCACCGGCGCCAATGTGCTGGTCGCCATCTTCGGCGAGAAGGATTCCCACGCCGTCTATTTCCTGCACCAGCAGGAAATCACGCGACTGGATGTGGTCAATTACATTTCGCATGGCATTGCCAAAATCGGCGACGAATCGCCGTCGCAGTCTTCCGGCGGCGACCGGGAGGCCGAGGACGGTGGCGAGCCCAAGGGCAACCCGCTGGCCGAATATGCTTCCAACCTTAATGAACTGGCCCTCGAAGGCAAGATCGATCCCCTGATTGGCCGTGCCGACGAGATCGAGCGCACCATCCAGGTATTGTGCCGGCGCCGCAAGAACAATCCGCTCTACGTCGGCGAAGCCGGCGTGGGTAAGACCGCCCTGGCCGAAGGTCTGGCCAAGCGCATCGTCGACGGCGAAGTACCCGAGGTATTGGAAGACGCCACCATCTGGTCGCTGGACCTGGGCGCCCTGGTTGCCGGTACCAAGTACCGCGGCGATTTCGAAAAACGCCTCAAGGCGGTGATCGGGCAGTTGAAGAAGCAGCCGGGTTCGATCCTTTTCATCGATGAAATCCACACCATCATCGGTGCCGGCTCGGCCTCCGGTGGGACCATGGACGCGTCAAACCTCATCAAGCCGATGCTGGCTTCTGGCGAGCTGCGCTGCATCGGTTCGACCACGTTCCAGGAGTTCCGCGGCATCTTCGAAAAGGACCGCGCGCTGGCGCGCCGCTTCCAGAAGATCGATGTGGTCGAGCCGACCGTGGCCGACAGCATCGAGATTCTCAAGGGCCTGCGTTCTCGCTTCGAGGAACATCACAACGTCACCTACACCAACGAGGCACTGAAAGCCGCGGTGGACCTGTCGGTCAAACATATCCCGGACCGGCTGCTGCCGGATAAGGCTATCGACGTGATCGACGAGGCCGGAGCGCACCAGCGCCTGCTGCCGGAAGACAAGCGCACCAATAAGGTGGACGTGCCGGAAGTGGAATACATCGTTGCCAAGATGGCGCGTATTCCGGCCAAACAGGTCTCGGCATCCGATCGCGACGTGCTGCGGAATCTGGAGCGCAACCTCAAAATGGTGGTGTTCGGGCAGGATGCGGCCATCGAAGCGCTGGCCGCCTCGATCAAGATGGCCCGCTCGGGCCTGAACGATCCGTCCAAGCCGATCGGCAGCTTCCTGCTGGCCGGCCCCACCGGTGTCGGCAAGACCGAGGTCACCAAGCAACTGGCGATGCAGTTGGGCATCGAGATGATCCGCTTCGACATGTCCGAGTACATGGAGGCACATTCCGTCTCGCGTCTGGTTGGCGCGCCTCCAGGCTATGTCGGCTTCGACCAGGGCGGGCTGCTCACCGAGGCGGTGACCAAGCACCCGCACGCGGTGCTGCTAATGGACGAAATCGAGAAGGCGCACCCAGATGTATTCAACATCCTGTTACAGGTCATGGACCGCGGTGTGTTGACCGATACCAACGGTCGTGAAGCGAACTTCAAGAACGTCATCGTGGTAATGACCACCAATGCCGGGGCTCAGCAGGCTTCGCGTCGCGGCATCGGTTTTGTCAAGCAGAACCACTCGATGGATGCGATGGAGGTCATTCGCCGTACCTTTACGCCGGAGTTCCGCAATCGCCTGGATGCGATCATCCAGTTCAACGCGCTGGACTTCGATCATATTCTGCGTGTGGTCGATAAGTTCTTGATCGAACTGGAATCGCAGTTGAGCGAGAAGCATGTTAGCCTGGATGTCGATGCCGACGCCCGCCGCTGGTTGGCCGAGCATGGCTTCGATCCGCAGATGGGCGCGCGCCCGATGGCGCGGGTCATTCAAGAGAAGGTCAAGCGGATGCTTGCCGACGAGCTGCTGTTCGGCAAACTCGCCGACGGCGGCAAGGTACTGCTGAGCGTGGCCGACGGCGAGTTGAAGGTCGATACAGAGGCGGCGGAGAAGTTGCCGGCGGTCGTTTCGTAACAGTTTGTCATCAGCCTCGCAGGGCTGAAGGCCGCGTCCTTTCGGGGGCGCGGCCTTTTTATTTCGGTGCTTTTGGGATTGCTCGGCGAGCTTTGTAGCAGGGACGAGGGGGCGGCCACCCTTGGTGGCCAGGCACAAAAAAGCCGCCCCCTGAACGGTTGCGGCTGATCGTTAAGCCGATCGCTGGCTTACTTCATGCGGTACGTAATACGCCCCTTGGTCAGGTCGTACGGCGTCATTTCCACCTTCACCTTGTCGCCGGTGAGGATGCGGATGTAGTGCTTGCGCATACGGCCGGAGATGTGGGCGGTGATGACATGCCCGTTTTCCAGCTGCACGCGGAACATGGTATTGGGCAGGGTCTCCTGGACCGTCCCTTCCATTTCAATGACGTCGTCTTTGGCCATGCGTTCCGTGATCAAGGTGGCGGCACGGCCGTTCTGGCCGCGTAAGCAGACGATTATGCCACGGATCGGGCCATGGTTAAACAATCATCAGGCAAAGTGCTCGTCGAGCTTGCGGCGGATTTCCTGTTCCACCAGGCCTTTGAGGGGGGAAAGCATCAGGCCGAGCTCGGCGTGGACCTGGATGGCGGCCGGCTCTACCGCGATCGAGCCGCTAACCCCCTGGCGGCTGAACATGAAGGTGTCGCCCTGCCACTGTCCCTCCATGCCGAATTTCTCACGCATCTTGGCGGCAACCTGCTCGACTACCGCGCGTGCATCTGCGACGGGGAGCTGGTGTGGCTTGCGGATGTCGATCTTCGGCATGGAGGCTCCGTGAAAGGTATCGGGAAAACGATACCGGACATCATAGCGGATGCCGCCGAATGAACTTACTGATGCAGCATTCTGCTAGAGTCCGACTGACTATCGACCGGTTGATTCATGCGCATCGAATTTCCCAATTCGGCCCGCGAAGATTTCCCTTGGACGCAAGCTACGCTGCGCATCGGCAGCGCTCCGGATAACGACCTCGTGCTGGCCGCCGGCCAGGCGCATCCTTATCACCTGCGCATACAGAGGGATCGTCGCGGCCTCGTCCTCAATGTGCTGGCGGATGCCGGGCGCATCTATGTAAATGCCCGTCCTGTGCGCGAACGCAGCCTCTTGCGTGCCGGCGACATCCTGAGTGTCGGCGATTGCCGCATGTTGCTGCGCGAGGAGCAGTCGCCTGCCGAGCGCGAAGCCAAACCGGTGACGGAGGAAAGCCGCTGTACCGTGGCCTTGCGTGCCGTCGCCGGTCCGCTTTCGGGGCGCGTGTTGTCCCTGCAGGATCGGCTGGAACTCGGGCCGATCGGGCGCTATCCGTTGGAGCTTCCGCAAGGAGAGGTGGCCGCGTTGCGCATTGCTTGGCAGAACGGCAGGCTATGGCTGGAGGCGGCGCAGCGTTCCGAACGGTACCCCTTGCACGTCAACGGTGTGCAGGTCGGACATGCGGCCCTGCAGCCGGGCGACCAAATCGGCATCGCCATGCATCGTTTCGTCATCGATGCGCCGGGTATGGAGTCCGAACCGGAGATCCCGCCCTATGCGCCGCCGAAGCATCATCTGCCCGAAGAAGATGCCGGCCCGCGCGGCGAGGTCTGGTGGCTCATCGTCACCGCCGCGGTGATCGCTTTGATCATCGCTTTGGTACTGTTCGTCAGGTTCTGACGCGCAGTCGTTCTTACCCCCAGGGATACCAAGTGTGAGCAGAGTGTGGAATTTCAGCGCGGGGCCGGCTGCCCTGCCGCAGTCGGTGCTGGAACAGGCGCAACGCGAATTGCTGGATTGGAACGGCAGCGGCGCGTCGGTGATGGAACTTTCCCATCGCGGCAAACTTTTCATGGGTCTGGCGGCACAGGCCGAGGCCGATATCCGTGAACTGGCGGATATCCCCGCGGACTACGCCGTGCTCTTTCTGCAAGGCGGTGCCACCCAGCATTTCGCCCAGATCCCGATGAACCTGGCCGGCGAAGGCGATACCGCCGACTACATCGTGACCGGTCATTGGGGTGAGAAGGCCGCCAGCGAGGCGGCGCCTTACGTCAAGGTGAAGATCGCCGCCCACAGCCGCGATGAGGGCTACATGCGACTGCCGGAGCGTGCCTCCTGGCAGTTGGACCCGCGCGCTGCCTTTGTGCACTACACGCCGAACGAAACCATCCATGGCGTCGAGTTCCATGCGGTGCCCGAGGTCGGCGATGTACCGCTGGTGGCGGACATGTCTTCGGATATTTTCTCGCGCCCGCTCGATGTGCGGCGTTTCGGCCTGATCTACGCTGGTGCACAGAAAAATATCGGGCCTTCCGGCCTCGTGGTGATGATTGTGCGCCGCGATTTGCTCGATCGAGCGACACGGCCGATGGCGAAGATCTTCCGATACGCAGAGCACGCCGCCAACGATTCCATGCTCAACACCCCCAATACCTGGGGCTGGTACCTGGCCGGACTGACCTTCAAGTGGATGAAGGAGCAGGGTGGCCTGGCGGCGATGGCAACACACAACGATGCCAAGGCGGCCAAGCTGTACGAGGCCATCGATAGTTCCAACGGTTACTATCGAAATCCTGTAGCTTTGGAATCCCGTTCGCGCATGAACGTCCCCTTCACCCTGCACGACAGCAAGCTCGATCCGTTGTTCCTGCAGGAGTCGGAGGCCGCCGGATTGTTGGCCTTGAAAGGCCATAAAGCCGTCGGCGGCATGCGCGCATCGCTTTACAACGCCGTTCCCCTGGACGCGGTGAAGGCCCTGGTGGCTTTCATGCAGGATTTCGCCGCGCGCCACGGCTGATGCTGCGCCGCGCAATCGGCTGGCTTGCGATGTAAGATCGGGAAGGCGACACCGCTGCGGTTGCGCGGTGTCGGTTAGACATCTAGACATCCGAATGTTGGCCACATGACTGACCAGAAAAAATCGCTCGCCGATGTACGTGAGCGCATCGACAGCATCGACAAGACGATCCAGGAGCTGATCGCCGAACGTGCCACCTGGGCACAGGAGGTAGCCAAGGTCAAAGGCGAGGGCCTTTCGGCGATCGATTACTATCGCCCCGAGCGTGAAGCGCACGTGCTGCGCATGGTGGTCGATCGTAACCATGGGCCCTTGTCCGATGCGGAGATGGTGCGCCTGTTCCGCGAGATCATGTCTTCCTGTCTGGCGCAGGAAGATCCATTGAAGATCGGCTTTCTCGGCCCGGAAGGTACCTTCAGCGAGCAGGCCGTACGCAAGCATTTCGGTCATGCCGCTTACGGCCTGCCGCTGGGTAGCATCGAAGAGGTTTTCCAGGAAGTCGCCGCTGGTCACGCCGATTTCGGTGTCGTACCGGTGGAAAACTCCGGACAAGGTATGATCCAGGTCACGCTGGACATGTTTCTGACGTCCGAAGCCACGATCTGCGGCGAAGTCGAGCTGCGCGTGCACCAGTGCCTGCATTCGCAGAGCGGCAAACTCGACACCATCAAACGCGTCTACGCGCATGCGCAGTCCTTGCAGCAATGCAAGACTTGGCTGCGGGTGAACCTGCCGGATGTCGAGTGTATTGCCGTCAGCAGTAATGCCGAAGCGGCGCGCCTGGCGCGCCACACCGACGATGCCGCAGCGATCGCCGGCGAGACCGCCGGGCGTGTCTACGGCTTGACCACCATCGCGCGAGGCATCGAAGACCGTGCCGACAACACTACCCGCTTCCTGGTGATCGGACGCACGCTGTTTCCGCCTTCGGGCAATGATCGCACCTCGCTGCTGATTACCGTCAACGACAAGCCGGGTGCTCTCTATGACGTCCTTAGTCCTTTCGCCAAGCACAACATCAGCTTGAATCGTATCGAATCGCGTCCGGCGCATACCGGAAAATGGCAGTACGCCTTCTTTATCGACGTATCCGGCCACATTCACGACGAGGCGCTGCAGAGCGCGGTCGGGGAAATCGAATCCGGCGTCGCCAAGCTGCGCGTGCTGGGCTCCTACCCGGTAGCGCTGCCTTGAGCGCGCGGCTGGATTGGACCAGCGGCGCCGGGCGCGCGCTGCAGGGGAGCCTGCGTGTACCGGGTGACAAGTCGGTATCGCATCGCTCGTTGATGCTGGCGGCGTTGGCCGAGGGGCGCTCGCATGTGCGCGGGTTCCTCGAGGGCGAGGACACGCGCGCGACCGCTGCAGTGCTCAAGCAATTGGGCGCACGCATCGAGGCACCGGCCGATGGCGAGCGGGTGATCGATGGCGTCGGGCTGCACGGTCTGCGTGGTACCGACGCTCGCCTCGATTGTGGCAATGCCGGCACCGGCATGCGCTTGCTGGCCGGTTTGCTGGCCGGCCAGGCTTTCGACAGCGTGCTGGTGGGCGACGAATCGCTGTCGCGCCGTCCGATGCGGCGGGTCACCGATCCGCTTTCCCGAATGGGGGCGCAGATCGATACCCAGGATGGCTTGCCGCCGCTTCGTATTCATGGCGGTAGCCCGCTCCAGGGCATCAGCTATACCTTGCCGGTGGCCAGCGCGCAGGTGAAGTCCGCTTTGCTGCTGGCAGGTTTGTACGCCGAAGGCACGACCGAAGTCATCGAGCCGCATCCGACGCGCGATTATACCGAGCGCATGCTGGCCGCGTTCGGTTGGCCGATCGATTTCGAGCCCGGCCGCGCGCGTCTTTCCGGCGGCCACCGTCTCACCGCGACCGATGTCGACGTGCCCGCCGATTTTTCCTCGGCGGCGTTTTTCCTGGTAGCGGCGAGCGTCGTGCCTGGTTCGGAATTGCACTTGCAATCGGTCGGACTCAACCCGCGCCGCACTGGCTTGCTTCAGGCTTTACGCCTGATGGGCGCCGATATCCGCATAGAGAACGAGCGCCAGAGCGGTGGCGAACCGGTCGGCGATATCGTGGTGCGCCATGCGGCGCTCCACGGTACAGAAATACCCGAAGTACTCGTTCCGGACATGATCGATGAATTCCCGGCGTTGTTTATTGCAGCCGCGGCTGCGAGCGGATCGACCGTCATTCGCGGTGCGGCCGAACTGCGAGTGAAGGAATCGGATCGCCTTGCAACCATGGCGGCGGGCTTGCGGGTACTGGGCATCGAGGTAGACGAGACACCGGATGGCGGCACCATCCATGGCGGACGTCTCGTTGGCGGTACCGTGGATAGCCATGGCGACCATCGCATTGCCATGAGCTTTGCCATCGCCGGCCTGTTGGCCGAGACGCCGGTAACGATTACCGATTGCAGCAATGTGGCGACGTCGTTCCCCGGGTTCATCGAACTGGCCAATGGCTGTGGCTTCGGGTTGCGCGAAGCGTGAATGCCAGGAGCGAGTGGAGAGAAGTAAGAAGTTAGAAAAAGCCGGCGACTTGCGGGTACCCTGTAGGAGCGACTTCAGGGAACCTCTAAAAACTTCGCGGTCGCCCGAATATAGCGAAAGCGGATCCTATCGTTGTGGGAGCCACTTCAGTCGCGACAAGGACTTGCGGTGAGGAACGATTGTCGCGACTAAAGGGAGCCTCTAAAAACCTGTCAATGACTTGGACATAGCGAAAACGGATCCTATCGTTGTGGGAGCGACTTCAGTCGCGACAAGGACTTGCGATAAGGCACGATCGTCGCGACGAAAGTCGCTCCCATAGAAGAGCCAGTTTTTAGAGGTTCCCTAAAGTCGCTCCCACAGAAAGCAAGTTTTTCGAGGTTCCCTTCTGTCGCGACATGGGCGCTGCAGGCCGCGACTGAAGCCGCTCCTACAAGGTTTTCTCACTCCTCTCACTCATTTCTAGACGCATGTCCCTTCCAGTCCCTCCCTTTATCGTCGCCATCCCCGCGCGCTACGGCTCCACCCGCTTGCCGGCCAAACCATTGCGCGAGATCGCCGGTGTGCCGATGGTGGTGCGTGTCGCACAGCGCGCCTTGCAGGCCGGTGCTTCGCAGGTCGTTGTGGCTGTAGATGATCCGCGCATTGCCGAGGCGCTCGAAGGGCAGGGTGTGGATGTGTGCATGACGCGTAAGGACCATGCCTCCGGTAGCGATCGTTTGGCCGAATGTGCCGCGCATTATGGCTGGGCCGAAGACGCCGTCGTCGTAAACCTGCAAGGCGACGAACCCTTCGCGCCGGTCGCTGGCATCCGCGAAGTGGCACGTGCGCTGGCCGAGGACGCCGCACCGATGGCGACGCTTGCCACGCCGATTGCCGACGCGCACGAACTGTTCGACCCCAACGTAGTCAAGCTGGTGCGCGGTGCCGACGGCCACGCGCTGTACTTCAGTCGGGCACCGTTGCCTTGGGCACGCGATGCCTTTGCCGTCGATCGCGACACCTTGCCGACCGGTTTGCCGTTCCTTCGCCATATCGGTATCTATGCCTACCGCGCAGGTTTTCTGCATCGCTATACTCAGCTTGAGCGCATGCCGCTGGAACAGGTCGAATCGCTCGAGCAATTGCGCGTGCTGGAGCATGGCTATCGCATCGCCGTACGCCTGACGCCCGAACCGTTCCCTCCCGGGATCGATACCCAGGCCGATCTGGATCGGGCCGAACAGCGGTTGCGCGAAGGGCTTGTATGAAGCGTGTCCTGTTCGTCTGCCTCGGCAACATTTGCCGCTCGCCTCTGGTCGAGATCGTGGCGCGAGCGCAGGCTCGGCGGTCGGGCCTGGATGTCGAATTCGCCTCCTGCGGCACGGGCGGATGGCATGTAGGCCATGGCGCGGACAAGCGGATGCGTGCCGCGGCCAAGGCCGCCGGTTACGATCTGGAGCAGCATTGCGCACGCCAATTTCGAGCCTCTGACCTGGAGGATTATTCGCTGGTGCTGGCCATGGACCGCGATAACCTCCAGCACATCGAACGGGTCGCTGGTCCGGCGTCGACAGCTGAAACCGCGCTGTTTCTTCCTTGGGCGGGTATCGCATCTCCACAGGAATTCCCCGATCCTTACTATGGTGAGGACGCCGGCTTTGCAGCCTCGGTCGAACTGGCCGAACACGGTGCGGCTGGGCTGGTCGAACGCTTGCTGCGAAAGTGACCGAAGGCGTAAAGAGCTTCCGGCGGGGTCTCGCATATCCCATCGTGATATTCATCAAGACAGCGAAGGATCTTCTGTCGTGCTTGCCCATATAACCCGTCTTTTCCCTGTCTGGGCGTTGCTGGTAACGGTCCTGGCCTATTTTTCGCCGGCACTGTTCAATCCTATTGCCGGCCACGTCACGATGCTTTTAACGATAGTCATGCTGGCAATGGGCGTGACGCTTTCGTTCGCCGACTTCAAGCGTGTCTTTCTGCGCCCGGCGCCGGTTCTCGCCGGTATTGGCATCCATTATCTGGTCATGCCGTTTGCTGCCTGGGCGATTGCCAATGCCCTGCACATGCCCCCGGATCTGACTATCGGTATGGTGCTGGTCGGCAGCGTCGCCAGCGGTACGGCGTCGAACGTGGTGATTTATCTCGCGCGTGGTGACGTGGCGCTGTCCGTCTCGATCAGCGCACTGTCGGCGTTGGTCGGGGCATTTGCGACGCCATTGCTAACCCGCTTTTATCTCGATGCCTCGATCGTTGTCGATATGCGTGGCATGTTGATGAGCATCCTGGAGATTGTCGTCCTACCGATTGCCGCCGGCCTCGTCATTCATTCGCTGTTCGAAAGACAAGTACGCAAGATCGAACCCGTGTTGCCCCTGATTTCGCTGGTCGCTATTGTGCTTCTCATTGGCATCGTGGTCGGCGGTGCACAGAAGAGCATCATGTCGGTCGGCCTTGTGGTGATCGCTGGCGTCATCCTGCATAACGGCATCGGCCTTCTGAGCGGCTATTGGGGCGGGCGACTGCTTGGGTTCGATGAAGCCGTCTGCCGGACGCTTGCCATCGAAGTAGGAATGCAAAACTCAGGGCTCGCCGCCACCCTCGGCAAGGTGTATTTCTCTCCGCTGGCGGCACTGCCGGGTGCGCTGTTCTCGGTCTGGCACAATCTTTCCGGCTCTGCGCTTGCCGGTTACTGGGCGGGGCGCCCCGCCAAGGGCCCCGAGCCCAGCTGAATTAAGCCGGTCTTGTCCCAAGACGCGACTCCGACCGGTTAGAATGTAAGCATGCAGCCCGATTTGCAGCCCGCCTTCGATGGCAAAGCTTTTGTCAAAACCCTGACCAGTTCCCCCGGCGTCTATCGTTATTTCGATAAAGCGGATGAACTGCTGTACGTGGGCAAGGCCGGCAACCTGAAAAAGCGCGTCGGCAGCTATTTCCTCAAGCCGCGCATGGAGCCGCGCATCGCCTCGATGATTTCGCAGATCGCCCGCTGCGAGATCACGGTGACCCGCACCGAAGGCGAAGCGCTGTTGCTCGAATCGCAATTGATCAAATCCCTCAAGCCGCGCTACAACATCATGTTGCGCGACGACAAAAGCTATCCGTACATCTACCTGTCCGGTGGCGAGGATTATCCAAGGCTGGCTTTTCATCGCGGTGCGCGCAACCTGCGGGGACGCTTTTTCGGGCCGTATCCGAGTGCGTTCGCGGTGCGCGAAAGCCTCAACATGATGCAGAAGCTGTTCAAGGTAAGACAATGCGAGGACAGCTATTTCCGCAATCGCTCGCGGCCGTGCCTGCAGCACCAGATCGGGCGCTGCAGCGCGCCTTGTGTGGCATTGATCGGCGTGGACGACTATCGCGACGACGTGCGTCATGCGGAAATGTTCCTCGAAGGGCGCAGCAGCGCAGTGATCGAAGAGCTGGTCGTCTCGATGGAGGCGGCCAGCAAGGCGTTGGAATTCGAGCGTGCGGCGGCGATGCGCGATCAGGTGTCTACCTTGCGCAAGTTGCAGGCACAGCACCACGTGCAAGGTGCCAGCGCCGACATGGACGTCATTGCCTGCCGCATCGAGGCGGGATTGGCCTGCGTGAGCGTATTGTTCTTCCGCAACGGCATCAGCCTGGGTACGCGTGATTTCTATCCGCGCCTGCCCTTGGATGCCGAGCCCGGCGACCTGCTGGGCCAGTTCATCGCCCAATACTACCTCGACCGCCCCGTGCCACGTGAGCTCATACTTGGTGATGAGCCGGCCGATTGCGGGATCCTGGAAGAACTTCTCACCCAGCAATCCGGCCACACGGTAACGATCAAGACCAGCGTGCGCGGCGACCGCGCGCGTTTCCTGCAAATGGCCGAGCGCAACGCGCAGGCGTCGCTGACCGCCCGGCTGGCTAGTCGTCAGACGCTGGGCGCACGCTTCGACGATCTGCAGCGTCTGCTGGAGCTGAATGAAGCGCCGCGTCGTATCGAGTGCTTCGATATCAGTCACACCATGGGCGAGGCGACCGTGGCTTCATGCGTTGTCTTCGGACCGGAAGGGCCGGAAAAGTCGCACTACCGGCGCTTCAATATCGCTGGGATCACCCCCGGTGACGACTATGCCGCCATGCATCAGGCCTTGACCCGCCGCTTCCGCAAGGTGGCCGAAGGCGAGGGCGCCCGCCCGGATATCTTGCTGATCGATGGCGGCAGCGGCCAGGTAGCCCAGGCACTGGATGTGCTCAAGGAGCTCGGTGTCGAGGGGATTCGTATCGTTGGCGTGGCCAAGGGGCCTGGGCGCCGGGCCGGCGAGGAAACCTTGATCCTGGCCGAGTCGGGGCGCAACCTGCATCCCGGTCCGGCTTCGCCCGCGCTGCATCTGGTAGCGGCAGTACGCGACGAAGCCCACCGCTTCGCCATCAGCGGTCATCGCAAGCGCCGAGAGAAGGCGCGTGAGCGCAGCGTGCTGGAAGACGTACAGGGCGTGGGTGCCCGCCGTCGATCGGCCCTGCTCAAGGCCTTCGGCGGCCTGGCTGGCGTCGAAGCAGCCGGTATCGAGGAACTGATGCAGGTCAAAGGTATCGATCGGGGTCTGGCCGAGCGTATTTACGCGGCCTTGCATGCCTGAACATGAACCACATAACGGATAAGGAGAATCCCATCCATGCGACACTTGGACCTCAGAACGGACTGAATCGATGCGTATCAACCTGCCAACCTGGCTAACCCTGTTCCGTGTCGCACTGTTGCCGGTGATGGTGGTGGTTTTCTATTGGCCATTCCGTGGTCATAACGTCACGGCCGCCATTGTATTCGTGCTGGCGGCCGTGACCGACTGGTTCGATGGCTATCTGGCGCGCCGCCTGAATTTGACTTCCGCGTTCGGCGCCTTTCTCGATCCGGTGGCGGACAAGCTGATGGTGGCCGTCACGCTGTTCCTGCTGGTTGAGTCGCATCGCGGCGGCTGGCCGGGCATCGTGATGGCGGTCACGGCGGCGGTGATTGTCGGGCGCGAGATCAGCATTTCCGCGCTACGTGAATGGATGGCCGAAATCGGCATGCGCGCGACGGTCAAGGTAGCCTTTGTCGGCAAGCTCAAGACCGTCATGCAGATGATCGCGCTGATTGTGCTGATCGTGCAGCACGATGCCGAAGCGCTGCGGTTGTATCATGTGGGCGAGGTCCTGCTGGTCATCGCCGGCATCCTCACTATCTGGTCAGGCCTGCACTATCTGCGTGCGGCCTGGCCGGTGCTGCGCAATGGCACCCTGCCTGTGGGCCATGGGGAATCCGAGCCCTGAAGATTTTCATGACAGAGGCTTGACGGTGCGTTTTTAGCCGCTAGAATGCGCGACTCCGATGCGGGAATAGCTCAGTTGGTAGAGCACGACCTTGCCAAGGTCGGGGTCGCGAGTTCGAGTCTCGTTTCCCGCTCCAGACACATGCCGGTAGATAGATGTTATCCCGGCTTTAAAGAAAAGGAGCCCCTGCCTCCTTTTTTTTTGTGTTCGGAGAGCATGAAACATTTCCTGCCCCTGGTAGTAGGTTCTCACGGCCATAACGGTGCCGCGACAATGCCGTGCCCGGCTTGCTGAGAAAAACCGTGATGAAAACGGCCGTAGCCTTGGGCCACATTCATTTCGAGGATATTGGTACCTTGAGCGAAGTGCTGGCCGATCGAGGGCATGAACTGCACTATTGTGATCCGGCGTGCAATGAGATCGATAGCGATCTCGTGCGCGATGCCGACCTGGTGATCGTGCTTGGTGGCCCACTGGCCCCTATGATGAACTGACCCTACCCGTTTATCGAGCATGAATTGGCGATCGTGCGGGCGCAGCTTCGATGAGGGCGGCAGCTGCTGGGCGTCTGCCTGGGTGCGCAACTTATTGCCAGGGCGGCTGGCGCCCTGGCCCATCCGCTGGGTGTGAAGGAAATCGGATTTGCCCCAGTGACGTTGAGTCCAGCGGGGGCGGTGTCGGCGCTCGCGGGTCTGGAGCACATGCCGTGCTGCACTGGCATGGCGATCGGTTCGATACCCACGAAGGATCGATTCATTTGGCCAGTACGTCGGTTGGAGATGTCGGTTGGGGCCAACCAGGCCTCTGCCTCGGGGCATAGCGTTCTTGGGCTGCAATTTCACTTTGAACTCCACCGGGTCAGTTCGAGCGATGGCCCGTCGGCCATGCGGACATCGACCCACGAACCTGCGCTCTCAGGCAGCAGAGGTGGGACATCGACCTGCCATTGCGGAGCGATCGGGTTTTGCTGCCTGGATCGTCGGCTTGGACGCAATAGCTCGCTAAGGTGTAAGCATTCCTGGTTAACGATAAACGAGCACCCTCCCATCAGCGCGATTTCAAGAAGCCTCACAATCGCCC
The DNA here is from genome assembly GCF_036568765.1 of Dyella sp. GTDB lineage: Bacteria > Pseudomonadota > Gammaproteobacteria > Xanthomonadales > Rhodanobacteraceae > GSA-30. Next base: position 17,256 of record NZ_DATCRY010000273.1, read on the forward strand.
GCATGCTGCGAAAACGGATCCTATCGTCGCAGGAGCGACTTCAGGGAACCTCTAAAAACCTGTCAATGACTTGGATACAGCGAAAACGGATCCTATCGTTGTGGGAGCGACTTCAGTCGCGACAAGGACTTGCGATAAGGCACGATCGTCGCGACGAAAGTCGCTCCCACAGAAGAGCCAGTTTTTAGAGGTTCCCTTCAGTCGCGACCAGGGCTGCTGCGAGCCGTGATCGACAGACTGAAGTCACTTCCACAAAAAGGCTGATTACGACTTCGGCGCAGGCTCATCCTTCGTCGGTTGCTTCGCAATATCGTCCTTGATCAACTGCAGAGCAGTGGCTTTCTCTTCGCCGATCGGCGTTATCACATCCGGTTTCACACCGACACCTTCCCAACCTTCCTGCGTGCGCGGTGCCACCACCATCTTGACCGGCAGAAAGACACTCAGGCCATGGCCAAGATCCACGATGCTGCCGGCAATGCCCGCGCCCGCGGTGGTCTGGCCGATGATGGTAGCGCGATGCAGGCGTTGCATCGCATAAGCAAAGCCTTCGGTCGCCGATGCCGTATGGTCGTTGACCAGGATGTAAAGCTTGGCATCGGGCAGACGCTTGCCCGGCACGTAATCGTAGGTCCACTCCTGTTCGTCGTCGCTGCGGTCTTTGTGGAAGCCGTTGAGATAGAACTGTTCGTTGCCGACGTCGTAGAAATACGAGGCGAAGAAGCGGCCGATCGTGCCGCTGCCGCCCGGATTGTTGCGGATATCGATAATTACGTACTTGGCATGCGCCGCGAGACCCATCGCATTAGCGACGGCTTCGTAGTTGTCCTTGCCTTGGCCCCAGGAGCCTTGCGACTGGATGTAGGCGCTGGCCAGATTCTTGTCCAGCTCCACCGACTCGATGCTCGCATCGATGCCAAGGGGCTTGCTGCTTGTGCCTGCATTTGCGGCAGCAGCCGTGTGACGGAAGCTCTTGTCGCAGAACACATGCAGATGGACATCCTTGTGCGTGGCACGCAGATCGTCCGTCACTTTCTTGGCGAGGTCGCAATGATCGAGGCCATGATAGCGATTGGACTTGGCGGCATCGTTCAGCGCCTGCGCGTAGCGCTTGGAGAGGTCGGGAAAGGGATAGTGCTTGACGAGTTCCTGGCCGAGCGTTTTGAGCACGTCGCGAACATCGTTATCGGGAAGTGCCTGATCGTCGGCATGGCCCATGGTGGCAAAGGACAACAGCAAACCGCCCAGCAAGGCGGGGATGAGCGCGCGTCGGCGCGTCGGAGTGGCAGTCATGGTGTCGCGGATCCGGGGATGGTGCACCGGGATTGGTGCAGCGCAACGAGGGTAGGAATCGACTGCTCATGCAGTCAATCATGACTCATGGCAGGGGCTGGAGGATTTGGCTTTTCCAAACGCAAGGCAAGAAAAAAGCGCCCGGAGGCGCTTGCTTCGCTTGAGGCTCGCAATGGAGGCCAGGGTCGGAATCGAACCGGCGTACACGGCTTTGCAGGCCGCTGCATGACCACTCTGCCACCTGGCCATTGCGTGCAAACCCCAGCGCTTTACAACCGGGATTCACCGATAAAACAAAACCCCGGCGCGACCGAGGCTTTGCAGAAACTGGAGCGGGAAACGAGACTCGAACTCGCGACCCCGACCTTGGCAAGGTCGTGCTCTACCAACTGAGCTATTCCCGCGTAGGAGTTGGAAATCATAGCAGAAGATGACGATTTGTGAAGAGGGAGGCGAAAAATTTCCGAGACGATCCGGCGGCGCAGCAGGCTGCCACCAGGGATCGGGGTCAGTTGCGTAGCGTCCCCGATCGTTTCTGCTGGTCGTATCCGATGCCGCGTGCCGTGGATCGACAAACCGCGACCATGCTCGTACGAGCCGCTCGAATTGCCGATAGCGTGGAAGGAATGGCGCGTAAGCTGGTGCCCGGAGCGGGAATCGAACCCGCATACCCGTGAGGGTGAGGGATTTTAAGTCCCTTGCGTCTACCAATTTCGCCATCCGGGCAGGGCAGACAGCTGTAGCTCTCTATCGTAGCATGGAGACGTCCATGCGGGCTCGACCGATATGTGAGTCTCTCGGATTGCTCCACGCTCGATGTAAAGCTAATAGAAATCCAAAGTCGGATTTCGCTGAAATTATGCTTTTTCATCATTGGACACAGTTCTTGGCGAGGATGACGCTTGCAATGACTTACCCCGCATCCTAAGTTCAAGCTACCTTACCCAGGGAGGGAAAAGACGTGATCAAAACCATAATCATTGACGATCACGAGCTGGTTCGCACCGGCTTTAAGTTGATCTTGGACAAGGAGCGTGACATCACCGTCGTGGCGGAAGCCGGCACCGCCGAGGAAGGCTTACGCCTGATTCGTTCGTTGGAGCCGGATATCGCTCTCGTCGACGTACACATGCCCGGCATGAGCGGCATCGAGCTGACCGAGCGAGTGGCCCGCGCGAAGCTCAACACGAACATCATCGTCGTTACGGTGGTGGATGACGCACGTTTTCCCAAACGCTTGCTGGACGCCGGGGCGCTTGGTTACCTGACTAAAGGTTGCAGCGCCGAGGAGTTACTGGGTGCTGTAAGGCATGTAGCCTACGGGCGCCGTTACCTGGCACCGGCAGTTGCCCAGCAGCTGGCGCTCGCTACGCTCGATGGCGAAGGTTCGCCGTTCGACAGCTTGTCCAGCCGCGAACTAGAGGTAGCCATGATGCTGGTGAGAGGCAAGCCGCTGACCACTATTGGCGAGCAACTCAACCTCAGCCCCAAGACCGTCTCGACCTACAAGCAGCGTTTGATGGAAAAACTGCAGATCGACCATGTCGTCGGTCTGGCACACCTGATGACAGTGCATGGGCTTCTCGATACGCACAACAACCAGGTAGGTGGCTGAACGCGATGGTTCGTTTTTCAAGAGACACAAAAAAGCCGGGCATGAGCCCGGCTTTTTTGTGTCTCTTTTCAGCCTACGAGGCGTGCGTCGGCTTGTCCTGTTCGTCGCCTTCGTCCTTTTCCGTTAACGATTCCCTGATTTTCTCTTCGCTTGCAGAGACCGGCTCGGTAATCGGCAAGGGTAGGGTGCCAGCAAGCAGATCTCCCTGCGCAGGAGCGGCAACCGCAGGTTTGGTCTCCTCGACAAGCGGTTCCACCGGTAGCTGCACGGAGGCTTCCACGTCGGGCGGCGCGGCAGCCAGCGGCAGCGGGGCAGGCTCCACATGCACGACAGTGGCCTGCTCGAACACCGATGCGGTGCCGAAGTCGATGGTGTTATCGGTGGTCGAGGCGACCGCTTCGGCTGGGCCTTCGTTGACGGCAGCCGCAGGCGCATCGGTCGGCTCGATCGGATGTGCTTCGACCGCGGCCTGCACAGGATTATCGATCCAGCGCGGAGCGACCGGCGGTTCGTCGCCCGTTTCGGCGGCCACTGCGACATGGACTTGCACCGACTCTGGTGCGTCGGCCTCGGGCGGCACAATTTCGGTATCGGCGGCCTGAGGGATCGGCGGCAGGGCTGGCAGATTGAAGGCTACAGGCGCAGGCGCCGGAATGCTCACCTCAGGTACGTCCTTGGCCCAATCCTTGACCGCGGGGGCCACGAATTCGGGAGTAGATTCCGTTTTCGGTCCCTCGGTGGTTGGCGTGGTTATGGCAGGCGCGATCGCGGCGGATTCGGCCACGGTGGCAGCAACCATGACGGTGGCTGCAACTGCGGCTGCTGCCGGGGTCGTGACTGCAGTGTGCTGTTCCGTATTGGCAGGCACGGCTGTCACGTCACGCGACGGGGCGCTCGGTGTGGCAGCCGTTTCCTGCGGACGCCGATCTTCGTCGTCCAGATCGTCGTCCTGGTCGATCGGCAGCGAGTCGTCGGTCGGCAGCGCGGCTGTCG
>NZ_DATCRY010000274.1:0-10889 GCF_036568765.1 Dyella sp.
GTTTTTACCGTGCCGCGCCCGCCGCAGGCAGGGCATGGCTCGCACAACTGGCGCTCCAGGCTCTCGGTGGTGCGCTTGCGCGTCATCTCGACCAGGCCGAGCGCCGACATCGGATAGACGGTGGTCTTGGCGTGGTCCCGCGCCAGCCCTTTTTCCAGCATGCGCAGCACCTGGCGTCGATGCTCTTCATCGGTCATATCGATGAAGTCGATGATGATGATGCCCCCCAGATTGCGCAGGCGGAGCTGACGCGCCGCCGCCTGCGCCGCTTCCAGATTGGTGCGGTAGACCGTTTCTTCCAGGTTGCGCGTGCCCAGGTAGCCACCGGTGTTGACGTCGATGGTGGTCATCGCCTCGGTCTGGTCGACGATCAGGTAACCGCCGGATTTGAGGGGAACTTCCTTCCTCATCGCGCGCTGGATTTCATCCTCGACACCGTACAGGTCGAAGATCGGGCGCTCGCCCGCGTAATGTTCGATACGATCGTCCAGGCTCGGCATGAACTTGTGCACGAACTTGACGACCTTTTCGTAGGTTTCGCGCGAATCCACGCGAACTTTTTCGATATCGTCGGTAAGCATGTCGCGCAGGCTGCGCAGCGGCAGCGAAAGTTCTTCGTAGACGCGATCGCCGACCTTGGCTTTGGCAATGTTCTCCTGCACCACGCGCCAGACCTTGCCCAGATAGGTCACATCGAACGCCAAGGACTCAGCCGACTGGCCTTCGGCATTGGTGCGCACGATGTAGCCCAACGGGTTTTCGCCCGTAAGCGAAACCATCACCTCTTTCAGGCGCTGCCGCTCGGCTTCGTCTTCGATACGAGTGGAAATGCCCATGGTGCGCGCATGCGGCAGCAACACCAGATAGCGTGATGGAATCGACAGGTGGGTGGACAGCCGGGCTCCCTTGCTGCCGATCGGGTCCTTCACCACCTGAACGACGATTTCTTGGCCTTCATGCACCAGCTCGCTGATCGAAGGCACATGGCCGTTGCCGTTCCCGTTGCCACTCCCATTGCTGTTGACCGTCGCCTCCGCGCCGCCCTCGGCGGCCGGCAATGGCGGCCGGACGATATCGGATGCGTGCAGGAATGCGGCCCGCTCCAGCCCGATCTCGACAAACACCGCCTGCATGCCCGGCATGACCCGCTGCACCCGGCCCTTGTAGACATTCCCCACATAACCGCGCTTGGAGGCCCGCTCGACGTGTACCTCCTGCAGCATGCCATTTTCGACGACCCCGACGCGGGTCTCGCGCGGCGTCACATTGATCAAGATTTCTTCGCTCACCGCACCCTCCCGTGGGAAGCCTTTATAGCCGTTGCGCAATCGACCTGTCGATCTGGGCGCCATGGGTAGGCCATCAGACGGCACCTGGCGGCGTCAGACGGTGCTGATGCGGGTTTTCCCCTAGTTGCTGGTCTGAGAGGTCCATCCGCCGCAGGACTCAAACCTGGCTGCCCTACCCCAGTGGTCAGCCATGCGGAGCTGCTCAGGCAGCACGCAGCTCGTCAGGGGGCGTGCTCGGTAACTCATTGCGAGGCCCAATGAGGATGAGGTCTGCGTCAAGGGTTGTCGCTGCCATACGACTATCCGACTGGCCATTCAGCTCTTACCGATACCTCACCGAGTTCTCCTGTCGGCACTATCGCGTTCGCTCACATCGAGCGAACTACGATGGCATATCCATGATCAAAGGATTTATAACTGGCATTGCACTGGCGACAGGCTTTGCCGCAGATGCTCAGATCCTTCAGCAACGAGCCGCCGACATCCCAGGCAGGCACGACCTCATCGAACGTCAAGTCAAAGTGCCCGACGCCAAAGGTCGAGATACTGTCGTCACGCAGGTCTTAAGACCCAACAGCGATGGTACTTTCACCTACTTGCATGATCTTCAGCCGCCCCAAACGAAGGATTTTGATCGACGTTTGTGCAGCGACCTGGGAGGCAAAGCCAAATTGGAGGGAGAAAGCATCTGGGGGGCCGAAACGTTAGCCGGCATATTCTGCGAATGGCCGAACGGGCAAGCTCCTAAAGCCGGCATCATGGCGAATGGCCTTTGGCTGGAACCTGAAGGATCACGGGAGGATCAGAGCAGAATATTACGCGTCGATCCAGATTCGTTCACAGGTCAGCTAGTCATCTTACAAGCGTATGCTCCGAAGAATTTTGTTGTCCCATCGCAAGTCAATTACCTGTATCAGGGGCACGCACAAATCATTACTAACACCGCTGGCGTAGCTTCATCCCAACTGCAAATCGGCAATGGCTGCCGTGCAGGAAAACAAGATTGGATACCCGCCAACACAAATGGACAAGTCGGTGCGGCCATTCTGTGCCATGCCCATGGCGTCACTTCCATCAACACGTCCATGACCACTTGCTAGGCCGATGCTCGACAGACACGGGGATTGTCTCTGTTCTTTGAGGTTAGCGGCGGGCGACGGGCTCAAGCATCAGAAGGTGCGCCGGATGAGGTTGTTCCCAGCGAGCGTAGGTCACAAACGCTCGCGCGCTGCCGCGGCAGGCAATCGGGGTAATGGCGCTGCACATAGGCCACCAGCCCCTCGCGCACCCGGCAGCGCAGGTCCCAGGCTCGACCGGAATCGGCAGCACTGACCAGGGCTCGCAATTGGACGGCCCGGTCCGTGGCGTCCACCAATTGCAGAACGCAGACGCGGCGGTCCCACTCCGGCGCCTCGTCGCAAAGCCGACGTAGTTCTGCACGCAAAGGTTCGAGCGGCAAGCGGTAGTCGACCCATAGGAAGACCGTGCCGGTCAAGCGCGCGGTGACACGGGTCCAGTTCTCGAACGGGTTTTCGATGAAGTAGTTTAACGGTACCACCAGACGCCGTTCGTCCCAGATCCGCACGATCACGTAAGTGCCGCCGATCTCTTCGATACGCCCCCATTCGTTCTGGATGATCACCACGTCGTCAAGTCGGATGGGCTGAGTCAAGGCGATCTGCACGCCGGCGATCAAATTGCTGAGCACCGGCTTGGCAGCAAAGCCTATGGCGATGCCCGCCACCCCGGCCGAGGCAAGCAGGCCGGCACCGAACTGGCGCACGGCAGGGATAGTCATGAGGATCGCCGCCAGCCCGATCAGCACCACCATGCCAGCGGCGATGCGCCCCAGTACACGCACCTGGGTGACGACTTGCCGCGCGCGCAGATTGTCCTCGCGATCGACTGGGTACAAGCGTATGGACGCCAACTGCACGGCGCCGATACAGCGAACGGCCAGCCAAGTCAGCACGGCGATCAATAGGATCAGTAGCAGAAGGTTGAGGTTGCCAAGCCAGGCGAAACGGTCGATGTCCGGCGTGACGCGCAATCCGATGCCGAGCATCAGCAACGGAATCAGCCACTCCATGGGTGGGTTGGCGTGCCCCAGCAAATCGGCGGCAAAAGGCCGTCGCCGCGCCAGTCGGTGCAGGAATACAAAGGCAAGGCTGCGCAACACGAAAGCAACGATAAGCGCGACCGCCACCGACAGGCCCAGCCTGCCCCACGGATGTGTGTTCCAGAACGCCAGAAAATCCGCTGCCATGGTTCGCTACCCTGCCGTAGCCCATGTTCATGCGGCGTAGGCAGAATATGAACGCATGAGTGAGCTTTCCATTCTCCCCGACATCCTCGAGCACGGCCTGTCGCTGGTTTTCTGTGGAACGGCGCCGAGCAAACGCTCGGCAGCTGCGGGTGCATATTACGCCCATCCGGGCAATCGGTTCTGGTCGGCCTTGCATGAGGCCGGGCTGACGCCGCGGCGTCTGGCACCGGACGAATTCCGACTGTTGCCCAGTTTCGGCATGGGACTGACCGATCTGGCCAAGCGACACGCGGGCAACGACGATGAATTGCCACGCGATGCATTCGATGCCACGGCCTTGATCGCAAAGATCGAGCATTGGCAGCCCCGCATACTTGCATTTACCAGCAAGGCGGCGGCGCGTGGGGCGCTGGGCAAAGACTGCGGCTATGGATGGTGCGAGCATCGTATAGGCAACACACGATTGTTTGTGTTGCCGTCGCCTTCGGGACAGGCGCGCGGTCACTGGGACATCGCGCCATGGCGATTGTTAGCCGCACAACGTGGGTTTTCTGGAGGAGCGGCTTCAGGAAACCTCTAAAAACCCTCTCCTGCTCGTCATCCTGGCGATGAAAACCGAGGTTTTTTTAGAGGTTCCCTGAAGTCGCGACAAATCGTGACGCAACCGGTTGTCGCGGCTGAAGCCGCTCCTGCAGGCCAGCAGATCTTGGGGTCAATCCACCGGCGTTTGCCGCAACCCACTCACATCGCGATCGCGCACGATCGTTGCGCGGTTCGACCACGCGGTACGGATATACGTCACTACCGCCGCGACATCCGCATCGCTAAGTTGCTGCGCGAACGGCGGCATGGAATAAGGACGCGGGTTGGCCTGCGTGCTGGGAGCGAAACCGCCCAGCAAGACGACGCGCGTAGCATTGGCACCCGTCGGTTCCGTCACCGATGCATTGCCATCCAGCGGCGGGTAAATGCCGTTCTTGCCCTTGCCGTCATCGCCATGACAATCGGCGCACTGCTTCGTATAGATATCGCGACCGCGCTCGGCCAAGGCCTTGGTGTCGAACGGCAACTTCACCTCTGCAGCCACCGGGCGCGGCGGCAACGACTGCAAGTATTCGGCAATGCCGTGCAGATCGCTATCCTGCAGGTGCTGGGTGCTGCGCACGACCACTTCGGCCATCGGACCGAACGCGGTACCGCGCGAAGACTTGCCGGTCTTGAGCAAATCGACGATATCCTGCTCGTTCCAGCCAGCGAGCCCGCCGTTTGCCTGCGTGCTCAAATCAGGCGCATACCAGTTCTGCGCTGGAATCGGTCCACCCGACAACGGTGCATCGTCACGCGCTCCGCCAAGCGCGTCGCGCGCGATATGGCACTCGTTGCAGTGCGCCAGGCCTTGCACCAGATAGGCGCCGCGATTCCACGAGGCCGACTTGGATGGATCCTCGCGGTACTCGCCCTCCTTGAAGTACAACGCACGCCAAGCTTTCAACCCGTTACGGACGTTGTAGGGAAAACGCAGGGTGGGCGCTGGCACTGTATTCTGTACGGCCGGCACAGATTGGAGATAGGCAAAGATCGCCAGCGCATCGTCGCGCCGTACCTTGGTATACGAGGTATAAGAAAACACGGGGTACAGCAACTCGCCGTGCTGGCCGACACCATTGTGCATGGCACGCCAGAAATCTTCGAAACGCCAATCGCCCAAGCCCGTACCTCGATCGGGCGTGATGTTCGGCGCGGCAATGCTACCGAACGGGGTGACTAATTCCCGCCCGCCGGCAAACGGCGCTCCACCCTGCACGGTATGGCAACCAGCGCAGTCGCCAATAGTGGCCAGGTACTGTCCCTTGGCGATCAACGCGGGATCTTTCAGCGATGCGGCATCGACCGGATGCCCTGTATCGGGCGGCGGTGCATTGCTCCGCAGCAGCCACCATGCCAGGGCGCCTACCGCCAGGACTGCTAATGCCAATAACGTGCGTCCGATGGCCTTCATGCCCCCTGCTCCTTGCCACCAAGTACGCCGCACTGCAAAGGTGGATTGACCGAACCTGCCGGTTGCGCGTGCATGTCGGCCGGCAGCTGGCGCGTCGCCAGGTAAGCCGATACAGCGGTGATATCCGCATCGCTCAAACGACTGACAATCTGCGCCATGCAATCCGGCGCCGCCATCGCGCGCGTCTTCGTACGCCACGAGCCAAGCTGTGAACTGATGTAATCGTAGGGAAGACCGACGAGACCAGGGATATCCGGCTGCACGCCGGTCAGTTGCTCGCCATGGCAGGCACGACACGCGGGCACTTGCCGCGCGGCATCGCCCTGCGTCGCGAGGGTTTCGCCGCGCTTCATCGCATCGGCCGCGATGCGCGGCACCGGGGATGGGCTATAGGGTACCTGTTGCGCGGCGAAGTACTGTGCGATCTCCTGCATGTACTCCGGGCTGAGGTAACGCACGGTGTATTCCATCGGCGCGTACTTGCGCAGGCCGTTCTTGAAATCCTGCAGTTGACGCGCCAGGTAACCCGCCGGCTTGCCCGCCAGGCGGGGGAAGAAACCGCTGTCCGGCGTTCCTTCGCCATGCGGCCCGTGACAAGCCGTGCAAGCGGCAATGCGCTGCTGCAAGGTGTCGGGTACGGGCGCATCGTCGGCACGCAAGCGACCGCCCCCGCCCAGCCACAATAGGGTGCTGGTCAGCAAGGCCAGGCTAAGGGCAAATCTCGGTTGCGCAACGGGTATGGTGATCATGCGCGGATTATAGGCATGCGGCGCAGTGCCGCCGCGCCTGCGACAGCATGTTCCGCGACGCGCCGGGTACGTCCCCGGTCCGTCCGCGTTGAACCGAACGCGTCGCATCAAGTACTTACCTGAGTGTTGCAGTCCAGCAAGATCAATACCGGCGCCCTGCTAAGCTGCGCTGTCGCGACAACCTGCCGCATCGCAAAGGGGAACTCCGTGAATCGTTCATCGCTTGTCCTGAGCCTGTTGGCTACCGGCCTGATCTTTGCCGGCCACGCCTCGGCCGCCGAAACATCCGCCAATCCGGCGGACGTCTGGGCGTCCATCGATCAATTACAGCAGCGCATGGATAACGGCGCGCTCACCACGCAGGCACTGGTACAGCAGTTCATCGCGCGCATCGCGCAGATCGACCAATCCGGCCCGATGCTTCGCTCGGTCATCGAGGTCAACCCCGATGCCGCCAAGCAGGCAGCCAAGCTGGACAAACAGCGCAAGGGCAACAAGAAACGCGGCGCGCTCTATGGCATTCCCGTCCTGCTCAAGGACAACATCGACACCGTCGGACCGATGCTCACTACCGCCGGTTCGTTGGCGCTGGCCGACCATCCTGCCCGGCGCGATGCGGCCCTGGTCGAACGCTTGCGCAAGAACGGCGCCGTGATCCTGGGCAAGGCCAATCTCAGCGAATGGGCCAATATGCGGTCCAATCACGCCAGCAGCGGCTGGAGTGCGCGTGGCGGACAGGCACGCAATCCCTATGTACTCGATCGCAACCCCTGCGGGTCGAGCGCAGGCTCCGCCGCCGCCGTCGCCGCGGGACTCGTAACGGTTGCAGTGGGTAGCGAAACCGACGGGTCGATCATCTGCCCCGCGGCCAGCAACGGCCTGGTCGGCATCAAGCCCACCCTGGGCCTGGTCAGCCGCACTGGCATCATTCCGATCAGCCACAATCAGGATACGGCAGGCCCCATCGCGCGCACGGTTGCCGACGCCGCCGCTCTGCTCTCGGTCATTTCCGGTAGCGACAAGCACGATCCGGCGACCGCCGAGGCCGACAAGCACGCGACCGATTACACCAAGTACCTCGACCCGAACGGCTTGAAGGGTAAGCGCATCGGCGTCGTGCGTGCGCTGGCAGGTGCCGAACCGAATGCCGATCGCGCGCTCGAGCGTGCCATTGCACTGATGAAGGCGCAGGGCGCGATCATTGTCGATCCGGTCGAGCTTCCGCATTTGAAGGAACTGGGCGAGCCAGAGATGACCGTGCTGCTGTATGACCTCAAGCACGACATGAACGCCTATCTCGCGACTCGGCCGAACCTGAAAATGAAAACGCTGGCCGATCTGATCGAGTTCAACAAGCGCGAAGCGGCGCGCGAAATGCCCTACTTCGGCCAAGAGCTCTTCGAGCAAGCGCAAGCCAAGGGACCCCTGACCGACGCGGCCTACGTCCAGGCGCAGGAAAAGGCCAAGCGCCTGGCGGGTCCGGAAGGCATCGACGCAGCGTTGAAAGCCAATCAGCTCGATGCACTGCTGTCGCCCTCATGGGGACCGGCGTTCGTGACCGATCCGGTGCTCGGCGATCACATCGTCAGCGGCGATCCGACTGTCGGTGGTGCTTCGCAGCCGGCTGCAGTGGCTGGCTATCCGTCGATCACGGTGCCCGCCGAGTACGCACATGACCTGCCGGTGGGTATCGTGTTCTTCGGTGCGAAATGGAGCGAGCCGACGCTGATTTCGATCGCCTATGGGTTCGAACAGCACAACGCGCCATTTCGGCGGCCGACCTTTCTCGATACCGTCGGTGGCAAGCCGCAGTACAACGACGCTCCCTGAGCGCCCGCAAATCGCCATCGCCTGGACCGCATAGAGCCTTATGCGGTCCAGGTTCGCAAGCCAGAATATCGGCTCCTTCATTGACCGGGAGTGGTGCATGCATCCATGGATCGCCTTGAGCGCTGGCTTTGTGCTGTCGCTTGCTACGCAGGCAAACGCAGCCGACGCGGCGCCTCAGCACTATTCGAATGCCGCCTGGACCCAACCTCAGAAACCGTTTCGCATCTACGGCAACACCTATTACGTCGGCACGCGCGGACTCAGTGCCATTCTTGTGACATCGCCAGCTGGAAATATATTGATCGATGGCACTCTCCCAGAGAACGTGCCGCAGATCGAAGCGAATATCCGCGCCCTGGGTTTCCGTCTCGAAGACATCAAACTGATCCTCAACTCGCACCCGCATTTCGATCATGCCGGCGGTATCGGCGCACTCGCACACGATAGCGGCGCGCAAGTCGCCGCCAGCGCCAAAGCAGCCAAGGCGCTGAAACTCGGCGGTCGGGATCCGGACGATCCCCAATACGGCGAAGCCGCAACGTTCCAGAAGATCGCCAACGTACGTGTAGTCGCTGCCGACGAAACCGTCAAACTCGGGCCGCTGGCGCTGACCATGCATCCGACACCGGGGCATACGCCCGGCGGCACGGCATGGACATGGCGTTCCTGCGAAGGCACACGCTGCCTTTCGATGGCCTATGTGGACAGCATATCGCTGTTCACGGCAGACCATGGCGACTATCGCTATACCGATCCGGCCCACCCCGAGCGCATCGCCGATTTTCGCGGGACTATCGCCACGCTGGCCAAGCTCCCTTGCGACATCATGATTGCGCCACACCCGGACTCGATCGACTTCATCGAAAAGGTCGCACAACGCGACGCCGGCAAACCCGACGCACTCATCGATGCGCAAGCCTGTAAAGCGTATGCGATGCAAGCGCAAGCCAATCTCGACAAGCGCATTGCGAAAGAAAACGGCACGCAACCCGCGCATTGACGCGCGGGCTGGGACTCAGGCCATGCCGCCGGATTTGCGCACGATAAGCATGGCCAACTCCAACGACTGCTCGTAATTGAGACGTGGGTCGACGGTGGATTTGTACGCACGGTCGAGATCCGTTTCGGACAAGTCACGGGCACCGCCCATGCACTCGGTCACGTCTTCGCCCGTCAGTTCCAGATGCACTCCGCCCAAGCGGGTGCCGGCTACGGCATGGATATCGAACGCCTGATCCAGTTCACTGCGAATATTGTCGAAACGGCGCGTCTTGTAGCCGTTGGAAGTGCTTTCGGTATTGCCGTGCATCGGATCGGCAACCCAGAGCACGCGTCGGCCGGCTTGCCTGACTGCCTGCAATAACGGTGGCAAGGCGGAGGCAATCTGAGCGTGGCCCATGCGGTGAATCAGGGTCAGCCGTCCCGGCTCGTCTTCCGGATTGAGCACATCGATCAAGCGCAGCAGGTCGTCGGGCTTGACCGACGGTCCGACCTTCACCGCAATGGGATTACGAATGCCACGGAAATATTCCGTATGCGCGCCGCCCAGCGCTGCGGTACGCATGCCGATCCAGGGGAAATGCGTGGACAGGTTGAACCAGCCCGGATGGCGCGGCACTTGGCGCGTCAGCGCCTGCTCGTAGTGCAGCAGCAAGGCCTCGTGCGAAGTGAAGAAATCGACGCGCGAGAAACCGGCGATCGGTCCGGCAAGGGTTTCCATGAAACGCAACGAATCGCCAATACCAGCCACCATGCGCCGATACTCGGCAGCCAGCGGCGAGTGTTCCACCCAGGCCAGATCCCAGTACTCCGGGTGATGCAGGTCGGCGAAGCCGCCATCGATCAGCGCGCGCACGAAATTCATCGTCAGCGCAGAGTGCGCATGCGCCTGGATCAAGCGCTGCGGATCGGCACGACGCGCTTCGGCGGTGAAAGCGGGAGCATTGACCAGGTCACCGCGGAAGCTTGGCAGTGTCACGCCGTCGCGCGTTTCCATATCGGCCGAACGCGGCTTGGCGTACTGTCCAGCGAAGCGTCCGACGCGAAGCACGGGCTTCTTCAGCCCGTGCACGAGCACCAGGCTCATCTGCAAAAGCACTTTCAGGCGATTGGAGATAATCGGGCTGGTGCAATCGGCGAAGCTTTCCGCACAATCGCCGCCTTGCAGCAGGAAGCGCTGGCCTTCCTGAGCCTCGGCCAGCGCCTGCTTCAATGCCAGCACCTCCCAGGAGGTCACCAGCGGCGGCAGTGTAGCGAGCTGTCCGGTGCAACGGGCCAGTTCCTGCGCATCTTCGTAATGGGGTTGCTGCAAGGCTTCGCGCTGCTGCCAGCTATCGGGTGCCCAGTTGTGCACTTCGTGGAAGGGGGCGGCGAATGTGGACATAGCGCGGACCATCACACTTGGATTCCTTTAAGGGGTTCGTGGCTTGCGCAGGGTGGCGACCAGGATCAGAACTATCAGCACGAGGTACCAGAACGTCGTCCAGGCCGGCATCGGCAGGCCGAGGATCGGCTCGACCTTGGCGCACTCGCCCGAACCGGTGAACACCATCTGTAGCACTTTATGGAACGGAAAGGTGTTCATCATATAGCCCAGGTTCGGGCCACAGGAGGGAATTTCATCCGGCGGCAGCGTCTGCAGCCACAGATGCCGCCCGGCCACCGCCAACCCAGCCAGGCCACCGACGATCGCGCCACTGGTAAATACCCAACGAGCGCCCCTCTTACGCGGGAAAATAGCGCCCAGAAGGAAGAAT